>CAZJYY010000053.1:0-13578 GCA_964550315.1 uncultured Oscillospiraceae bacterium
GAAGCATTTTTGGAACTTATGCTGTGATACAAATACACAAAATTGCTACACTTTTGGGAACTTTAATTTAGCAAGTTAAATTATTGAACTTCGTTTTTGCCCTCCCTTCGCTGTCTTTTAACAACATTTTCCGCAAATTGAAGCATATCTCAAAAATCCGCCACGCTTTTCAGTAGTTTTTGCTGCAAAAGGTTATAAGTTTATAACCTTTTGTCGTGTCTACACCAACCGATGAACGACCTTTAAAAATGCCCGTAACTTTTTTATGTTGCAATCGCCGAACCATATGATATTATTTAGTCGAATAAAACCTCAAGGAGTGATTTTAATGAGCTATGCCCACATTCCTATTTCCGATTTTACCAACGCCCTATCCTCTGCTGCTCCCGTCCCCGGCGGCGGTGGCGCCGCCGCATTGACCGGTGCTTTGGGTGCCGCCCTTGCCTCAATGGTGTCAAACCTCACCGTGGGCAAAAAAAGGTATGCCGAATATGAGGAGGATCTGCGACACATCATTGACGAAGCCCATGAGCTTGAACAAATTCTCATAGCTCAGATGGACGAGGATGCCCGCTGCTTTGAGCCACTTTCCCGTGCTTACGGCATAGCCAAGGACGACCCCAAAAGAGATACCATTATGGAGGATGCTCTTCAGCTTGCCTGCACCGCCCCCCTGTCCATTATGAAAACCGCCGCACAGGCGATTTTGCTGCATCAGGAGCTTTGCGAAAAGGGCAGCCACCTTGTTATATCCGACGTGGGCGTGGGCGTTTTGTGCTGCAAAACGGCGCTTATGGGCGGCAGCCTAAACATTTTGATAAACGCCAATCTAATGAAGGACAGGGCCTATGCCGATAACCTTCTTGCAGACACTCAGGCACTTCTTGATAAATACTGCAAAATGGCCGACGAGGTCTATGCAGAGGTTCTCAATAACCTTAAATAAGGAGCACTAATGGCAAATATTTTAAAAGGCGCCCCTGTGGCGCAGGCAATAAATCAAAGATCCGCTGAAGCACTTTCTGCGCTCACTAAGCGTGGTATTGTTCCCACCCTCGCCATCCTTCGTGTGGGGCAGCGGGAGGACGACATTGCATATGAGCAAAGCACTATAAAGCGCTGCGAAAAGCTGGGGGTATGCGTAAAATCCACCGTTCTCCCTGCCGATGTTACTCAGGAAGAGCTTATGGCGCAAATTGACGGGCTTAACTGCGACCCAAAGGTACATGGAATCCTTGTTTTCATGCCCCTTCCCAAGCATTTGGACAGCAACGCCGCAAGACAGGCCATATCCCCCCAAAAGGACGTTGACGGCATTACGGACGGCTCCCTTGCCGGCGTGTTTACCGGAAGCGGGTGTGGCTTCCCCCCCTGCACCGCCCAAGCCTGCGTGGAAATTCTTGACCATTACGGCATCAACTGCGCAGGTGCCCACGCCGTTGTTGTTGGGCGCAGTCTGGTTGTGGGAAGACCCGTTGCAATGCTTTTAATGGCAAAAAACGCCACCGTCACCATCTGCCACACAAAAACCGCCGACATGCCCGCACTTACCCGCAGCGGAGAGATTTTAATTGTCGCCACCGGAAAGCCTATGAGCGTGGGCGCTGAGCATTTTGCCCCCGGGCAAACCGTTATTGACGTGGGTATAAACTTTGTGGACGGCACTATGTACGGCGACGCTGATTTTAACGCAGGCGAGAGCCTTGTCGGCGCCATTACCCCGGTTCCCGGCGGCGTGGGCACTGTCACCTCCGCCGTTCTTGTAAGCCATGTTATTGAGGCCGCACGGCGGCAGAATATTTAATTTTGTGTGTCATTGAAAGGCGCAAAAAATGAAAAACAGACTTCTTTGGGCCTTGGCCCTTTTGCCAAGTCTAATTACCCTTATTGCAATACAGTTCATGGAGGATATAATTCCCGCTCATTACAACGCTGCGGGCGAAATTAACCGTTGGGGCTCCAAATACGAAAGCTTTATTTTCCCCGCCTTCATTCTTCTGATGGCTTTATTTTGGTGGCTGCTTTTAAAGTATTTTAAAAAAAAGCAGCTTTCAGGGTTTGATACAAATGCCGTCCGTGAGGCAGCTTCAAACGAAAAGGTTATTTACTATGCCGCCGTTGGCTCCACCATTTTGTTCTTTATTATGCAGTGTGCATTTATGTATTCGGCAATACTCGAATCCAAGCGTGACATGACCACCATGGCAATAGACATAAACCTAATTGTAAACGTCTCACTTGGTGTTCTTATAATTATTGTGGGCAACATACTACCCAAAGCAAAGCGAAACTCCGTGGTCGGTGTTCGAACCCCTTGGAGCATGAAAAATGACAACACATGGGCACTCAGCAACCGCTTCGGAGGGATATCCTTTGTGATTTGCGGTCTTTTGATAATAATAGAATCGGCAATTATAGGGGGGATAGCATCCACCTTTGTCATGCTCGGCATAATCATATTGGACGGCATCATTTCCACCGTTTATTCTTACAAGGTGTTTAAAAAAGACACCACGGAAAAAACATAATTTTCAAGTTTAACCAAGCTCGACCCTGTGTACTAAAACCACTGACAATAAAAGGCGGCATCCCTGCAATATTGGGATGCCGCCTTTATCATGCACAGCAGTATTGCGAAAAAATGTGCCTACTGCTTTGCCTTTTTTTGAGCCTTTATAACCTTCTGACGGACAAATTCCTCCCGCTCCTTTTCCTCCAGCTCGTCGCTGATGCGGTTAATGTCCACGTCAAGTCCCGGGATAACAATGTTACTGAGCGCATTGGCACGCTTTTGCGCCTTTTTGATGGAATACGCCAAACGGTAAATACAGTTTTCCACCTCCGCAAGTTCAATGCACAGCGCCTTTACATCCGCAAATTTTACATAGGCCTCATCAAGGGCTGAGGTGGTGTCCGTAAAGCCATAGGGCAGCACCGAGGTGTCCGTAGCTCTTGCGGTAACCGTAGGCATTTCAACGCCCATTACGCTTCTGTAGCGCACTCTTACGCTGCTGTCCACCGGCATTGCGTCCGCAATATCCCCGCAGCCGCCCATGGAAATGCTGGCGTCCTTGAAGGCTGCGTAGGCTTCGGAAAAGGTATTATCAATTCGCGCCTGCAGCTCATGGGCACGTTCAACAAGCCCCATAAGCTCCCTTATGAGGATATTGCGCTTTTTGTCCATCAGCTCATAGCCGTTTTTAGCCAGAGCCCGTGAACGCTTTGCAGCAATAAGGTTACCCTTGGTTGGGGGCAGATTCGCCATATACGCTCACCTCCTTGTATGTGCCTTTGCCCTGCTTATTTTTTGTAATATTTGTCAAGAAGCTTTTCAGGCACTCGTCCCAGCTCACCCCTTGGCAGCATGGACAGTATTTCCCAGCCTAAATCCAAGGTCTCTTCAAGGCTTCTATCCTCTCGCATACCCTGGGCGATAAATTCTTTTTCAAAGCGCCTGCCAAACTCAACATAAAGCTTGTCGAGCTGGGAAAGCTCATCCTCGCCGATAACGGAGGCAAGGCTTCTTGCATCCGCCACCGCACTGTAGGAGGCAAAAAGCTGGTTTGAAAGGTCTGCGTGATCCTCCCTTGTAAAGCCCTCGCCCACGCCGTCCTTCATTAGTCTCGAAAGGGACGGTAGAATGGACACCGGCGGGTATATCCCCTGCCGTTCCAGCTCACGGGAAAGCACTATCTGCCCCTCGGTGATATAGCCTGTAAGGTCGGGTATGGGGTGAGAAATGTCGTCGTTGGGCATGGTCAGTATGGGAACCTGGGTAACGCTTCCGGGAAGCCCTCTAATCATCCCCGCTCGCTCGTAAAGTGAAGCAAGGTCAGAGTACATATAGCTGGGAAATCCCTTTCTGGAGGGAATCTCGCCCTTTGAGGAGGAAAATTCGCGAAGAGCCTCGCAGTAGCTGGTCATGTCCGTCATGATAACAAGGACATGGTAGCCGTGGCGGAAGGCAAGATACTCCGCAGCGGTCAGTGCACAGCGGGGTGCAAGGATACGTTCGATTATGGGATCGGATGCCATGTTAAGGTACATGACCACTCTGCCCAGCGCTCCGGACTCCTGAAAGTCTCTTTTGAAGAACTCCGCAGTGTCGTTTTTCACGCCCATGGCGCAAAAAACGATGGCAAATTCCTCGTCGTCATTCATGGTGTGAGCTTGACGGACGATTTGGGCGGCAAGCTCATTGTGGCTCATTCCTGCACCGGAAAAAATGGGCAGTTTCTGCCCTCTTATCAAGGTTGCCGTGGCATCTATGGAGGAAACCCCCGTAAGTATGCAGCTTCGGGGATAGCTTCGGCAAACCGGATTTATGGCACTGCCGTTAATATCCCGCTGCTCCTCGGGAAATGCCTCATGAAGTCCATCAAGAGGCTTTCCGGCACCATCGAAAATGCGTCCCAAAATCTCCTTTGAAAGGGGCAGCATTATGGGCTTTCCCGTGAAACGGGTGTTCACCCGCTCCATGTCAATGCCCTCTGTACCTTCAAAAACCTGCAAAACCACCCTGTCGCCGTCTATTTGGATAACACGGCCATAGCGGCGCTCGCCTCCTGCAAGGCTTATTTCCGCCAGCTCATCAAAGCTGACATTTTCCACTCCTGACAAGGCTATTAGCGAGCCCTGCATTTCCGAAAGACCTGTGTATTCTATTCTCAAAGCGGCTCACCCCTATTCATTCTTACCGGCGACTCCGGCAACGGCCTCGTCCACCAGTTCCATGAAATATTCCTTTGTTTTCCCTTCACCAAGGTCAAATTTCATTCTATACATGGCACTGAAAACACCCGTTGCCAAAAGCTGGTTTATGGGTATGTTCTTTTCAATAAGCTTTTTCGCCTGCTCATAAAGGTGCAGTATTATCACAAGCATGTCGACCTGCTGCTCCGGGGGCATATAGGTGTCCGTTTTGTGGAAGGCGTTTTGCTGCAAAAAGCCCTGTCGCAGCGCTTTTGCAGTTTCGATTACAAGCTTTTGGTCGTCCGGCAAAACGTCGGCGCCAATTAGCTTTACAATTTCCATTAGGGAGCTTTCCTGCCCCAAAATATCAATCATCTGCTGGCGCATGGCGGAAAAGCCGTGGCCTAAATGCTCCTCATACCACGGCTTCAAGTCGCCGTAATACTCAGAGTATGAACCCGTCCAGTTAATAGCCGGAAAATGCCGTGCATAGGCAAGGGCACGATCCAGCGCCCAAAAGGTTCTGATAAAGCGCTTGGTATTTTGAGTTACCGGCTCGGAAAAGTCACCACCCTGTGGCGACACCGCTCCGATTACCGTAACGCTGCCCTCGCTGCCGCCAAGGGTTTTCATGTAGCCTGCTCGCTCGTAAAATCCGGCAAGGCGGCTGGGAAGATATGCCGGAAAGCTTTCCTCGGCAGGCATTTCCTCCAAGCGGCCGGAAATCTCACGCAGTGCCTCCGCCCAGCGTGAGGTGGAGTCTGCCATAAGCGCCACATGGTAGCCCATGTCACGATAGTATTCGGCTATGGTCATGCCGGTATATATGGACGCTTCACGGGCGGCCACAGGCATATTTGAGGTGTTTGCAATTAAAATAGTTCGCTCCATCAGCGGACGGTCGGTTTTGGGGTCACGAAGCTCTGCGAATTCGTCCAGCACCTGAGTCATCTCGTTGCCACGCTCACCACAGCCCAAATAAACGATTATATCCGCATCCGACCACTTGGCAAGCTGATGCTGAACCATTGTTTTTCCCGCGCCGAAGGGGCCGGGGATGGCAGCGCAGCCGCCCTTTCCCACGGGGAAAAGGGTGTCGATAACACGCTGTCCCGTTATAAGCGGCGTGGTTACGGGCATGCGCAGAGCGGTGGGTCTTGGACGACGTATGGGCCACTGTTGGGCAAGGCACAGGGGCTTTTTGTTCCCCCGCTCGTCAAGTATATTGGCAATGACATCCGTAACCTTATACTGTCCTGACGGCTGCACATCACAGGCAGTGCCGGACATTGCGGGCGGAACCATGCAGCGGTGCTCAATAGCCTCCGTTTCACGGCAGCGGGCAATGACCATGCCGCCGGAGAGAACGTCCCCATCCTTGATGTCCACCGTAACGTCCCACAGCTTTTCCGTGTCCAGCGCTGGGATATTTATGCCTCTTGTAATGAAGTTTCCCGCCATTTGAGCAACGCTGCGAAGCGGTCTTGCAATACCGTCGTATATATTTGACAGCATCCCCGGTCCCAAAAGCACGCTCATGGGTTTACCCGTGGGCTCCACAGGCTGACCCTTTTTAAGGCCCGCACTGTCCTCATAAACCTGAACTATGGTATTCTCGCCGTCAGCACTTACGACTTCCCCGGGAATTTTCTGGTCGCCAACGTAGACAAGGCTCATCATAGGAAGACCTCTGCCACCGTGAACCGTAATAACCGGGCCGTTAATACCATGTATGTGATAATTTGAATTCATTCTGCGCCTCCTGAACTATTCGCCCATGCTAAGACCGGTCAGCTCCGCAAAGTGGCCAACCATGTCCCCAAGGGCGGCGTCAAAGGTCATGTCAATGCGTCTGCCCTTTGACGGGCAGTAAAGGCACAGTCCGCCCAGGGTAAAATCGCCCTCGCTAAAAGCAAGGCTTACTCCGTAGGTGGATTCCAAAAGCTCGTCGGCGAAGTGCATATCCTCCCTGCGAAGAATAATCTCCGCAGAAAAGCCATAGCCCATAAGACCGATACCCTTATTTAAAAGCGCCTTTAAATGGGGCAGATATTGCTCCGAAGCCGTAAAGGCGGCTATTTTATCCTGCGCCTCCTTGAAGGTCTCCACAGCGCAGTCCTCACGGTAGCGAAGCAGGGTGTGCTTATTCTCCGTCATTCGGGAGCTAACCCGGCGGCTTTCCTCGGCAAATATCTGGGCAAAGCGTGTCCTTTTATAATGCTCCATCTCCGCAGAGACGTCGTTTTCTGCCTTTTGCATTATCTCTTTTTCCCTAAGGCTAAGCTCCCTTACGATGTTTTGGGATTCCTCTATGGCCTCGGATATTATGGCGTCGGTAAACGCCTCCAATTTTAAATCTTTTGTTTCTTCCGGCATTGAGGGAAACCTCCCTTCCCGGTCTTTTTCAGACCTTGATTCCAATGGCTTCACGAATAAGTTTCGTTATGGAGTCCGGCTCTCTTGACGAACCGTGGCTGTCCGGTATGACCACAAGAAGCGGGTTTTCGGAGCTGAGCTTCAGCTCCTTCACCGTTTCCGGTACTGCGGCAGCACAATTTTCCGTGATAAGAAGAACCGCTATTTCCGGGTTTGCCCGAACCTGCTCAATGCAGACTTCTATGTCCTTTTTATCCTTAAGCAGGCATCCCTCGACACCTGCCAGCCTAAGCCCGGTGAGCGCGTCCTTATCGTCAGATATGGCATATAGCTTCATAATTTTTTAAAGTCCGGAAATAATCATGAAGGCGATAAGAAGGCCGTACAGTGCAACGCCTTCAGCCATGCCAACGAAGATAAGTGCCTTTCCGAAAACGCCGTCATTCTCCGAAAGTGCGCCAAGAGCGGCGGACGCAGAGGATGCAACGGCAATTCCGCCGCCTATGCCCGAAAGGCCCACCGCCAAAGCTGCGGAAAGATAGCCCATACCAGTAGCAAAGCCATCGCTTGTTACAAGACCGCCGGCTTCCTCGGCAGCTTCTGCGGACTGGGTGAAGCAGAACACCGCACCAAAGGCCAAAAGGCCGAAAAAGCAGCAAAGATTTGCAACAAAGGGAGCTTTACCGGTTTTACCGTGCTTTACACGAAGGTATATTCCCAAAAGCGGAAGCGTGATAACTGCAAGCAGTACAAAGGCTGTAATAAGAATTTCCATAAAAGTGACCTCCAATAAAATTTGGCCTGTGGCTTTATTTATAGTTTTCCTTGGGGTAAAAGTGCCAATTAAAATGGCCTATTTTGTTGCGTGGGCAGATGTTTACTGCGCCTGGGAATAGTCAATTACCTTGGGACTGAATTTAACGCCGCCGCCCTTATAAAAGCGGCCGAACATTTCGTAAAATTCAAGACGCATTACCTGAATGCACACCAGCACAGTCTCAATTCCCGTAACTAAAAGGTTTCCGAAAATAAGACCGCCGATGCTGTAGCCGTCTGCACCGGAGGAAAGAAGATAGACCACCATCATCATTCCGGCATGGCTTATGGCAAAGGCGCCCACACGGAGGAAGGATACTGTATTTGACACATAGGAAAGGGCTGTTTCAAAAAGTTCAAAGAAGCCCTCCACCAAAAACATGCCAATGGATTTTGGCATCCAGTCCTTCTGCCCTGTCAAAAGCTTTGTAAGGGGAGTTGCCGCAAGGATAAGGAAAATTGGCAGTGCAATAACAAAAATGATATAAAGCGGCGTGAAAAGGTTAATTCCACCCACAAGCTTTAATACAGCACCGGCGGCAATGCCAAGATACAGAACAAAGCCCGCAATGCCGTTTGGCTCGAAGAATATTTTCTTTATATCCCGCTGCCGTATACCTGTAACCACATTCATAACCATGCAGATAAGAATAAGCACCACGCCCACGCCCACGGCAACAATGAGTATCTTCATGGTGTTGCCGTCTTCAAGAACCTTGAAGCCCGGCAAAATATGCTCATTTCCGAACACGCTACCGTAAACAAGCCCCATAAGCGCCGCCGAAACGCCGCAAAGCGCAACAATTCGCCCGAGCCACATGTTCTTAAGCTTCCATAAAAGAAGGCCGATAACAACAAGCATTGCTCCCTGCCCCACATCGCCGAACATTACGCCGAAAAGCACCGTGTAGGTAATTGCAAGGAAAAGTCTCGGGTCCAGCTCACCGTAGGCAGGAAGGCCGTACATTTCCACAAATGGCTCGTAAATTCCGGAGAAAAAGCCCTTTTTCAGCTTCACCGGCGGGTGAAGCTCCCTTCTGTCCTTAGGGTTTGTAAGTATGCAGCTAAAGCCGTCCAGCTTCTCACACTGGGCTTCTACCTCTTTTGCGTCTGCATACGGCATCCAGCCCACAAGATAAAACTTCCCGTGGCGCTGCCCCGCATAGGAGCGAAGCTGCCGTATTCCGCTCATGTATTTAAGCCATGAATAATATAAAAGCAGCGGCTGAGCCGAAGTGGAAATAAGGCTCTTTTGCTCTACATCTATCTCCGCAATGCGAAGCTCCGCTGACTTTTTCTCCGCAGCTAAACGCTCCATTGTTTGATTTGCGGTGCTTTCAAGATTGCCGTCCACCTCAACATGTATGCGTTCAAAGCCCATGGAATCGCACATGGAGTCCACACGGCTGTAGTTCCCCGGAAGGACAAAATACCCGCCGTACATCCAGTGACCCGCCCGCCCTGAATCAAACCAATAGGCATCCGGACGATCATCCAGCCGCTCCGTCATCTCCCGGTGGCTCTCCTCCGGAATACGCCCGAAACGGAACTTTAAATATCGCATGTTGAAAAGGTTTGAAAGCTCAACGTCAAAGCTTGCGAAGTGTCCAAGCTGTTGGGACATTACCTGACTGCTTTGAACTGTTTTTTCCTTTTCCTCCCGCTCGGCCTTTAGGCTTGAGCTCTTTTTTTGAAGCTCCTCAAGCTTTTGGGAAACCTCCTCTACCTCCAAAGCCGCAAAGGAAAACTCATGAAATTCCGGCTCGATACCGAAATCCTTCATAAGCCCAAGCGTTTTTGAAAGAAGCTCCGCATATGGGTTAGAAGAGTCAAAGGGAAGCAGCTTCTTTGTACCGGCCATCATGCTTACGGCGTTTTCAGGGTGAAAATTTCCCCCCGCCAAAAAGCGTCCTATGGCTGAATCGACCATATTTTCGGGACCTGCAACGTTCACCATGGTCATAGCTTCAACTGACATTGTATACCTCCGATGGATTTTCGGCTAAAGCGCACGCACAGGGTCTGCGCCACAGCTGATTGCCTCTATAATCCTTTGTATCGTGTCGCACTCAAGCTCCCGCAGCGTAAGGTACGCCTGTGCCGTGCAAAGTCCCGGCCGGGGCGATCTTACAAGCTTCCTGCAAAAGCTTTCCATCGCATTTTCATACGCCGATTCCAAATCATACGCTCCGGCATCAGCAAAATACTTGCCGTAGGGACTTTTTTGCACAAGTGCGCTGAATTCCGCCTCTCCATTTGCGGAGATAAGAGCCTTTAAAAGCTCCGGTCTGAGCTTTCCGTTAATTGGGATAAGAAGTTGCCAAGCTGACGGCAGCGAGCCTTTAAAATGCCGCCTTAGCCTTGCAAGGCTAATAATATTAAGAAGGTCGGCCTCAAAGCCCAAAAGCTCTCTTTGGCGCTTGCTGTCTGCCCCTCCGCCCTTTTTTGTAAGATAGGAAAAAGCGTAGCTATAATATGTGTTTTCAAGAAGAATGCAGGCATCCTTATAGTCCGGAAGCCCTGTTTCCTCGTCCCTTGGAAGGACTGCCATGGGTTTTTCAAAAATACTGCCCTCTATTGCGTGAAGGAGTCCCGCAAAATCAGTGCAGGAGGAAAGCTCCTCAACATCCACGCTGCCATGGGTTTTTATAAATTCCGCCACTTCAAGCTCGCTTTTACCGCCTCGTGTGCACAGCCTGCGCAAAGCGCCCTTTATAAGCTCGTATTCACTGCGGTAAATAAGAAAACGAAGAAGCATTCTGTCCTGATAATATGAAAAGCTGTATATTCTTTGGTACTCTGCGTAAAGCCTTCTTCCAACTGCTTTTTTAAGCTCCGCGGCAGAAGCTGAAATGGATAGATCTGAAAGATACTGTTCCCAGTCCCCACGCCCTTTCAAAAAGGCACAGACCTCCCCCACGCTTCTGCATTGGCAAAGTCGCATAAGCTCCTCACGGCTTAAAAGCCTGCCGTACATTGACAGCACCTTTGTACGCAGGGCGCCGTATTTCATAGAGGCGCTAAGCATCTATGTTTACCGCAAGACGGAACAGCTTTTCAACCACCATTTCCTTTTCGGACTGGTAGCGAGCCGCCGCCGCTTCAAGGTCATGCCTAAGCTGCTCGTCAAGCCGGGTAATTTCACCGTCGGCCCGCTCTTTTTCGCTTATTCTGTACCTTTCTATTTCTGCGTCTGCCATGGCCTTGTGCTCCCGTTTAAGCTCCTCGATATGAACTTTAACGTAGTCGTCAAAGCTCTCGCGAAGGGACACAGCTTCAGAATAAACGCTGCGCGCCTTGGCCTCGGTTTCAACAATTCTGTGTAGGGTATCAATAGGAGTCATATTCCTTCCCCTCTCCCTATAATATCTGCACCTCATCATAGCACTTTAATATTATTTTTCAAATGGAAAAACAACAAAAAGTATGTTAATTAGCACGAAATATTTTGGTTATTGCTCCACGAAATACAGCTCTGATGCCAAAAATGCAGCCTTGTGATATGCAAGGGCAAAATTTTGATGTATAATGGGTCACAATAACTGCAACGAAAGGATAGCTTTCCATGAAATACATTCTTGTTATCGGCGACGGAATGGCCGACAATCCCGTGCCGGAGCTGGGCGGAAAAACGCCCCTTGAATACGCTGCCACCCCTTTTATAGACGGCCTTGCCGCAAAAAGTGAGATTGGCAATGTACGGAACTGTCCGAAGGGGCTGCCCCCCGGAAGCGACACCGCCATTTTATCCATTTTCGGCGCCGCCCCCCTGGAATGCTACACCGGCCGTTCCCCGCTGGAGGCCGCTGCAAACGGAATAAAGCTTGCCCCCGGCGACGTATCCTACCGCTGTAATATGGTAGCTTTGGAGGACGGCAGCCTGCCCTTTGAAGAAAAGAAAATCCTTTCCCACAGCGGCGGCTCTATCGAGGGCGAACAGTCTATGGAGCTTATCCGTTTCCTTTTTGACTCCCCGGAGTTTAAGCCACTTGCCGAAAAAGCCAGAATGAGCATAAATCCCGCCCCCTCCTTCCGTCACATCGCCGTGCAAAAGGGCGCTGACATAAAGGGCATTTCTCTTATTCCTCCACACGACCATTTGGGTGAGACTATTTCTGCCCTGCTCCCCTCCGGCTGCGAAAATGCCGCGGTTCTCAGCGAGCTTATGGAAAAGGCCCACCACGTTCTTGACTGCCATCCAATAAACCAAAAGCGCCGCAGTGAAGGAAAACTTCCCGCAAACGGCATTTGGTTCTGGGCGGAGGGCACGGGAGTTGCGCTTGAGTCCTTTTATGATAAATACCGCAAAACAGGAACGGTTATTTCCGCCGTGCCGCTGTGCCATGGAATTGCAAAGCTCTCGGGACTTGACGTAACCCTGGTGGAGGGCGCAACGGGCGAGCTTGAAACAAACCTTGAGGGAAAAGTAAACGCTGCTGTAAATGCCCTTGACCGCTACGATTTTGCCGCCATCCATGTGGAAGCTCCGGATGAGTGCACCCATAACGGCGACCTTCCGGGAAAGCTTCAGGCCATAGAGTGGCTGGATAGCCGCGTGCTTTCTCCCCTGTGCTCAAAGCTGGATGAAAAGCCCTTTGACTACAGACTTCTATTTATCTCCGATCACAAAACTCTTACCGCAACCCGTGGTCACGACGGCGACAGCGTACCCTATCTTTTATATGACAGCCGCAAAAATACGCACAGCGGCCTTACATACACAGAGCAAAGCGGCCTTAGTGGTCCCTCGCTTCCGGCGGGAACAGCCCTTATGCCAAGACTTTTTGAGCTTTCATGAAAAACACCTCACCTTTGAAAGGAGATTTTGCCTTGAAAAAAATTTCTGAGCGTGCTTACGCCAAGCTTAATCTCTCACTTGATGTGCTTTCAAAACGCAGCGACGGCTATCATGATATGCGCATGGTCATGCAGACGGTGTCCCTTTATGACGAGCTGGACATTTCCCCACGCAGAGACGGAAGCATTACCGTACGCAGCAACCTTCACTATCTTCCCTGCGACCAGAGAAATATTGCTTATAAAGCGGCCCGTGCCTTTTTTACCGCCCTTGGCCGAAACGACTTGGGCGCCGACATTACAATCAAAAAGCACATCCCCGTGTGCGCAGGCACAGGAGGCGGTTCCTCCGACGGTGCAGCCGTGCTTCGGGGGCTCAACACTCTGTGCGACAATCCCTTCACCTCTTTCCAGCTCGAAGAAATCGGTCTTAGCTGCGGCTCGGACATTCCCTTTTGTATTGAGGGCGGTACAGCGCTTGCCGAGGGTCGTGGAGAAAAGCTTACGGACATAGGGCGCATCCCCCCCTGCCACATTGTTTTGTGCAAGCCAAGGGTGTCTGTTTCAACACCCAGGCTTTTTGAGCGGATTGATGCGGCTACCGTGAAATTCAGACCCGACACCCCCGGGATAATCCGAAGCATTCAGGAAGGGGACCTCCGTGCCATGTGCACAAGAATGTACAATGTATTTGAGGACGTGCTCCCCAAAAGCTGCAGTGAGGTTCCTGTTTTAAAGAGTCTTCTTTTGGAAGCGGGCGCCCTCGGCGCCATAATGACCGGCACAGGCTCTGCTGTTTTCGGAGTATTTCAAAGCCTACAAAGCGCAGAGGCCGCACGGGAGGCGCTTTCGTCAAAATGCCCCGAGGTTTTCCTTTGCACCCCGGTTGAAAAACAA
>CAZJYY010000054.1:0-13556 GCA_964550315.1 uncultured Oscillospiraceae bacterium
TGGAAAATGCAGGCTTAAAGCAAGACCGTGAAGCCACAAAAAACGAGCTGGCTTCTATAGTTCAAAAATTGATAGCAAGCGGCGAGCTTGATTTTGAAAAATTATTTAAAGGTGAGTGAGCATAAAGCGCAGCTTGCACAAACCGCTACACTTTAAATCCGCTTAACCAAATTTGAGAAGTAAAAAGAACAAAATCAATCTTAACTCCAATATTCCGTAACCAATCCGGTCCTGCGGGAATAGGCTGTTAATAGATGCTGTAAGCACGCAAATTTACACGAAAGGTGCGGTTTCTATGAGTAAGCAGCTTTGCCTGAAGGACATCAGGCCGGGGCAATTTGCCGTTGTCACAAAGCTTTTGACCACCGGCAGTATGCGCCGCCGCCTGCTGGATATCGGACTTATTGAAAATACAACGGTAGAATGTGTGGGGCAAAGTCCGGGCGGTGACCCCTGCGCCTATCTTATTCGGGGAGCTGTTATCGCCATTCGCTCCGAGGACTGCACAGGCATTCTTGTGCGCATTTGACTTGGCGGTGCTACATGGGCTTAACAAGCAGTTCCACGGGCATAAAGGCCGTAGACTCCGATTTTCAAATTAAAAAGCGCAGCTCCGGCGACAGGGTAATTGCCCTGGCCGGTAATCCTAACGTGGGCAAAAGCACCGTTTTCAATGGTCTTACGGGCATGAAGCAGCACACAGGCAACTGGCCGGGTAAAACCGTTGCCTCCGCCCAAGGCTACTGCTCCACAAGAGCCCACAACTATGTAATGGTGGATCTTCCGGGAACCTACTCCCTTATGGCTCACTCCGCCGAGGAGGAAGTTGCCCGAAACTTCATTTGCTTCGGTGCCCCCGACGCCGTGGCTGTGGTTTGCGACGCAACCTGTCTTGAGCGGAATTTGAACCTTGTTCTGCAAACCCTTGAAATTTCCCCCAATGTTTTGGTATGCGTAAATCTTATGGACGAAGCCCGCCGAAAGGGCATAAAAATCGACCTTTCCATTTTATCCAAAAGCCTGGGCGTGCCGGTGGTTAGTACCATTGCCCGAAAAAAGAAAACCCTTTGTGTACTTATGCACGGCTTAGACGGCGTTACGGCGTCAAAAAAGCACGGGAATACCCCGCTGAAAATAACATATCCCGAGGTTGTGGAATCCGCCATCGCCCTCCTTGAACCTCTTTTGGCAGAAAGGTTCGAAAATCTCATCAGCCCCCGCTGGCTTGCCTTAAAGCTGCTGGAGGGAGACAAAGCCTTATGCAGGGAGCTTTCGGAATTTTTAGGCCCCGCACTTTTTGAGGACACAGAGCTTTCACAGGCCCTTTCCATTGCAAAAGTTCACCTTTCCCTTCACGGCATTGATGACGAGAAGCTCAAGGACATCACCGTTTCCTCCATTGTCTCCACTGCGGAGGAAATATGCCGTCGGGCAGTTCACTGCGTAAGGGAGGGTTATAACGAAACAGACCGAAAAATCGACCGCATTCTCACAAGTAAATTTACCGGCTATCCTATAATGCTTGCGCTGCTGGCGCTCATTTTCTGGCTTACTATAAGCGGTGCAAATTATCCCTCCCAGCTTTTGTCTCAGGGCCTTTTCTGGATGCAGGATAAGCTGACGGCACTTTTCGCCCTTCTAAACGCCCCCGATTGGCTCCACGGTATTTTGGTTCTGGGTATGTATCGGGTTTTAGCCTGGGTGGTGTCAGTTATGCTGCCGCCTATGGCAATTTTCTTTCCGCTTTTCACCCTTCTTGAGGACTTAGGCTACCTGCCCCGCATTGCCTATAATCTTGATAGGCCCTTCAAGCGCTGCAGTGCCTGCGGAAAACAGGCGCTCACCATGTGCATGGGCTTTGGCTGTAACGCCGCCGGCATCGTGGGCTGCCGCACCATCGACTCCCCGAGGGAGCGACTTTTAGCCATTCTTACAAACAGCTTTGTGCCCTGTAACGGAAGGTTTCCAACACTTATTGCCATACTGACAATGTTCATAGTTGGAACGGCGGGGGGCGGTTTTTCAACCCTGCTTTCAGCGGTGCTGCTTACCCTTCTTATCCTTTTTGGAATTCTTATGACCTTTGGCGCAACAAAGCTTCTTTCCAAAACCGTTCTTCGGGGTATGCCCTCCTCCTTCACCTTGGAGCTGCCCCCGTATCGCCGTCCCCAAATCGGCAAGGTGATAGTACGCTCGGTGTTCGACAGAACGCTTTTCGTCCTTGGCCGTGCCATAGTTGTTGCAGCGCCCGCCGGTATGCTTATTTGGTTCATGGCCAATCATCTCGTGGACGGGGTCAGCCTTCTTAACCACTGCGCCGCCTTTTTGGACCCCTTTGCAAAGCTTATGGGGCTTGACGGCATTATACTTATGGCCTTTATTCTTGGCTTTCCCGCCAACGAGATAGTTGTGCCCATTATCATAATGACCTATATGGCCGAGGGCAGCATTTTAGAGCTTGACAGCCTTTCAGCCCTGCGGGAGCTTTTCGTCTCCAACGGCTGGACCGTTGTTACCGCCATAAGCACGATGCTTTTTTCTCTTATGCACTGGCCCTGCTCCACGGCACTTCTAACAGTAAAAAAAGAAACAGGAAGCTGGAAATGGACCGTCCTCGCCGCAGCCCTGCCCACATTTATGGGAATAATTATCTGCATTGGTTTTACCGCTGCCGCAAGACTTTTGGGCTTGAAATAAATCTTAGCATCCACTAAAAACCGAATTTTGCGTCCTTCAAGATTTTATTGTTACAAGATCTTTATAGTGATATAATGGCGTCAATTAGGGCTTTTATATAGCTGAAGATAAGAATATACAAAAATATGAAGGTATGCTTTATGTACGAATTGATACAAATTGCGGATAACAGCTACTACATCCAAAGCCCCGCAAAAATCGGGCTTATAAAGCTCAGTGACAGCGACGTTTGCCTTATTGACAGCGGAAGTGACAAGGACGCTGGCAGGCGTGTGCGGCAGCATCTGGACGCAAATAACTGGCGGCTTTCTGCCATATACAACACCCACTCAAATGCCGACCACATCGGCGGCAATCAGTACTTGCAAAAGCAGACCGGATGCCGGGTTTTTGCCCCCGGCGTGGACTGCGCCTTCACCCGACACACTGTTTTGGAGCCAAGCTTTCTTTACGGAGGCTTTCCGCCCAAGGATTTAAGACACAAATTCCTTATGGCGCAGGAGAGCAATGCTGAATATCTCACCGACGGCGCACTGCCGGAGGGACTCGAGCTAATCCCTTTGCCGGGACACTTTTTTGACATGGTAGGCTTTCGCAGCCGAGACAATGTTGTGTATCTTGCAGACTGCCTTGCAAGCAAGGAAACCCTTGAAAAATATCAGATTTCCTTTATCTATGATGTTGCAGCCTATCTTAATACCCTTGAGGCTGTAAAAAAGTTGGAGGCGAAAATGTTCATCCCCGCCCATGCAGAGGTAACTGATGATATTGTCCCCCTGGCACAGTTTAACATTGACAAGGTCAATGAGATCGCGGAGAAAATTACGGAAATCTGTACAGCCCCCCTTTGCTTTGAGCAAATTTTACAAAAGCTCTTTGAGGACTACGGGCTCAACATGAGCTTTGAGCAGTATGTTCTCGTGGGCAGCACGGTGCGATCCTACCTTTCCTGGCTTAAGGATAGCGGCAAACTCAATGCGTATTTTGAAAATAACATGCTTCTTTGGTGTGCTGGATGAAGTGACGCCCCGCTCCGCTCCCCTTTAAGGCCGTGAGTAAAATTGAAAGTAAATGCTATGGCATCACAGCTTTAAAAGCTGTGATGCCATAATAATATCCATATACGAGGGTAGCCCCACAAGGCAGCCCTGTTTTTATTTTGCCTTGCTTACGCTTTCCATGGTTTCCTTTACAATGCTCTCCATTATATCCGCCGTTAGGGCGCTTTCGATATATCCATACACATTGCCCTTTGCATCTATCATGAAGGTGGTGGGGAAAGCTCGAATGCCGTACTGGGAGAATACGTCGCCGCCCTCGTCCATTACCACCGGGAAGGTATATCCATTGTCATCCAAAAAGGCCTTTATATCCTCCACGCTGCCCTCACGTCCGATGTTCGGCCCGGCAACACCCAGCACCACAAGCTCCTGGGCATTTCCGCCATAGCTTTCGTACATTTTTTGGATGTCGGGAATCTCCATCTTGCAGGGTCCGCACCAGGTAGCCCAGAAATTAAGGAACACGGTTTTGCCCTTGTAGTCTGAAAGTGTGTGGGTATTCCCGTACTGATCCGTCAGTGTAAAGTCAGGTGCGGGAATTTCCTCCCGCTCCGGGGTCGCCTTTGGCGTTTCAGCGGGAATCGTTTGGGTTTCCTCTGTGGGCGGAGTGGATGCCGTGCCTCCGGCATTGGAAAGGTAGCCTGTTATGCCGTTCATAAAGCCCGTAAGTGTCATTATGCCCATGAGTACAAGCAGCGCCGCCCCGATTTTAACAGTATAACGGACAACATTTTGATGCTTTTTGAAAAATTCCAATACCGTTCCTGTAAAAAGTCCCACGGCCAGAAAGGGTACAATAAAGCCCAAGGTGTAAACACCGATCAGCAAAAATGCCTTTGTCGATGTTCCGGAGGAGCCCGCCATGAGAAGGACACTTCCAAGTGTCGGCCCAACGCAGGGTGTCCATGCAAAGCTGAAGGTAAAGCCCAAAAGAAATGCCGCCAAAGGCCCCATTGCCCAGCGCTCAAGGCGGAAGGGCAGCCTGTGCTCCCGCTCCATCGTCATCGAACGGCCCAAAATTCCGAACTGATAAAGACCGAAAACAATCATGATTATGCCGCTTATGCGTGCAAACCAAAGGCGGTTATCGCTGAAAAATTTCCCCAGCGCCGTAAAGCCGAAGCCCAAAAGGAAGAAGGTCGCACTGACGCCTAAAACGAAAAACAAAGTGTGCAGCAAAATCTTTTTCCGGGGATAGTGTATTTGTCCGTTTTCATCCACGGTTTTCGCCCCACCGGCGAAATAGCTGACATACAGCGGCACCAGGGGAAAAACGCAGGGGGAAAAGAAGCTTAGAAGTCCCTGCACAAACACCGTAAGCACAGAAACGCCGGTTTCAACATTAAAGCCCATAAAAATCTCCTTAAATCAAGTTTTTGCTCCGTCTTTAAAAAGACGGTCAACAATTTGGCTGACAGTCATATTATCAAGCTGTTTTTTGCATAAATCATTCAAATTCTGCACCATGTCATCCATAACGTCGGCCATACCCGAAGCTATCAGACAAGGCTTATCGTAAGCCCCACTGCGCCAGTTCATTTCCACAAAACTTACGTCTAGTGCCGCTGCCACCATACTGAGGCTAAGCTTTTGAGCCTCCCGCTCCAGCCTGTAGCCGCCTTCCGCACCTTCACGTGTACTTACAATGCCTGCCTTTTTCAGCTTTGAAAGCACCTTTCGCACTCTTGCGGAATTTGTGCAGATGTTTTCCGCAAGCTCCTCACTGGACACCTGAGATTTCTTATGCTCAAGGTACACCAGCGCATGCACCGCAACGCAAAAATCACTGTTCATTTTATCGCCTTTCTGCCTCCAAGCCCTTTAACTGTAACTTGTTTGATTACGTTTGGTAACTGTATTATTACCATATACAGTTGCTTCTGTCAACAGTATTATTGTTAACACTTTGTGAATCGGCATAATATAGGCATTTGCACTGCTGCGCATATTGCGAAGGATTTTGAAAAGACTAAGAGCACAACATTCCATAAGGAGGAATTTCTATGCCATTGATTGGAAGAAAAATTGAAGATTTCACGGTGCAGGCCTACCATAAGGGCGCATTTGAAACCATTTCCCGTGAAAACACCCAGGGACACTGGTCTGTTTTTGTATTTTACCCTGCTGATTTCACCTTTGTGTGTCCCACGGAGCTTGAGGATTTGGCGCAAACCTATGAGGAGTTCAAGAAAATAGACTGCGAAATATACTCCGTATCCACCGACACACATTTTGTCCACAAGGCATGGGCGGACACCTCCCA
The DNA here is from genome assembly GCA_964550315.1 of uncultured Oscillospiraceae bacterium. Taxonomy (GTDB): domain Bacteria; phylum Bacillota; class Clostridia; order Oscillospirales; family Oscillospiraceae; genus UBA2658. Next base: position 6,022 of record CAZJYY010000054.1, read on the forward strand.
AACCATAAAAGCAATACAGTATCCCATGCTTGCCGACCCCACCGGAAGACTTTCAAGAATGTTTGACGTTCTTATTGAGGACGAGGGCATGGCTCTTCGTGGAACATTTATCGTAAATCCCGAGGGTGTAATAAAGGGCTGTGAGGTGAACGACAACAGCATCGGCCGCAATGCCGAGGAGCTGCTGCGCAAGGTTCAGGCTGCCCAATTTGTCGCCCAGCACGGCGACCAGGTGTGCCCCGCAAAATGGAAGCCCGGGGCGAAAACCCTTTCTCCCGGCCTTGAGCTTATCGGCAAGCTGTAAGCGGCGTTGATACTATGGCTAAACCGAAATTTCATCCCGCCTGGCTGGTTTTAATCGGCCTTATCCTTATACGAGGGTTTGCCGGCGGCGGCATTAACCTGACCTCCGGCCTTTTTCTCGCCCCCGTATCTGAGGATTTAGGGGTGGGCATTGGAAACCTTTCTTTATACTTCAGCATTATCTCCATTGCACTTGTTTTATTTTTACCCATTGCCGGAAAGCTAATTAACCGATTTGATGTCCGTATAATTACTCTCGTGGCGGTGGTTTTGCAGGCGCTGTCCTTTGCCGCCTTCGGTCTTATGAAAAACGTGTACGGCTGGTATCTTCTTGCCATTCCCCAAGCCATGGGCGCCGCCGTAACCGCGAATTTACTTGGCCCCATAATGGTCAACCGCTGGTTTTCCAAGAATTCCGGCTTTATTTTGGGTATACAAATGGCCTGCGTGGGAATTTTCGGCGCCGTGCTGCAGCCTTTCACCTCGGGTCTTATTGCACAGCGTGGCTGGCGCAGCGCCTATATTATTTTGGGTCTTCTTGCCTTCGGGGTTATGTTTGCCGCCACCCTAATTTTCCTTCGCAACAGTCCTAAGGACAAAGGGCTTTCTCCCTACGGCCACAAGGAGGACTCCCACACACCATCTCCCGAAAAGCAGGAGGAAGCCGTGGAGGTGCCGGAAACTACTGCCGTACACTCCGCTTCATTTTATCTGCTGCTTTTTTTCATGATAGCAATCACCGGCGTTGCCGTGTTCACCCAGCACATCCCCACCTATGGCCGGCTATTGGGCTACTCCCTTCAGCAGACAGGCACAGCCATGGCGCTTATTGCCATCGGAAGCGCCGTTGGCTCTGTTGCAATCGGGCTAATAAGCGACCGCATCGGCAGTCTTAAAACCTGCTATGGCATGATTGCCATCGGAATGATAGCCATAATCGGCTTTTTTGCAAGCTCCCGAGGGTTTGCGGTTTTGGCAATTTCCACCTTCCTTCACGGGCTTGCAAGTTCCGGAATAATGGTACTGTCCCCCATTCTCACCCTTAAGTTTTACGGGAAAACAGACTACGAAAAAATATACTCAAAGGTGTCCATGGGTGCACCCCTTGCGTCCATTCTTCTCATACCCGCCTATGGTTTTTTCTACGACGCTGCGAAAAATTATACCGGTGTTCTCGTAACCATGCTGGTACTCTTGCTCATCGCTTTTCTTTGCATATCCCTTGGCTGGAAAAAGCGCTGCACAAAGGCCGGCTGTCCCCGCTGGCGAGAGGGCTGAGGTTTATAAAAAACTCCTATCAGTTTGTAAATCGAAACAGTATAAGGCGCCGCCGTTTTTTAAACGTCGACGCCTTATACTGTTAGTATGCGTGCCTTATATTAGCAAGCTTAATAAAAAGACCCTACATGGCTCCCCAAGCACACAGGGTACGGCCTAACTCATTTGTGGAACATTCTTTCTGAAAATACGTCTCACAAAAGTACCATAAAATTTCTGACAGGAGGATGATTATGAAAACATATAAAGCATTTATTGCAAGTGCCGTTTTTATTTCCCTTGCTCTTGCCTTATGCGCCTGTAGCATTGTCACCGGAAATCCAACGGTTTCTCCTGACATTTCTCCCGATATCTCACCTGTTGCTTCAGAGCGGGAAACTCTTATCGCCCGCTTTGAGGAGGCTGAAATGGCCTATGGCTGGTTCACCGGTCACGCCCTTGTGAAAACAGACAGAAGTGATGGTCTTAAAATTGACCAGAACCAATATTATCGTGTAGAGGACGAAAAACTTCAGACCCGCAGCGAGCTTTCCGCTTACCTGTGCTCTCTTTTCGGCGATAAAAAAGCAGACGAGCTTATGGAAAGCACAACTTCCGAGGGACTTCAAATATTTTCCGAGGAGGACGGTAAGCTTTATAATCTTGACGGCTACATTGGTCAGGTGTCCTACGACGAGGGCGAGCGCAGCTTTACCGACATAAAAATTGATGGAGACAACGCAGCATTTACCCTGGAGCTGAGCGCTGACCCCTATGGAGACAACAGCCTGGGCTATCTTCTCCTTTTGGACTATACCGCTCAAAGGGTGGACGGGCTTTGGCAGTTTCCCGACTTCTCCCTGCCCATAATTGAATACATCGAAAACGCACCCGATTCCCGGGAAGCAGCTTAACTTTTGCTTTACTAATTAGCCTGCTTTCCGCCGTATACAAATAAATTTTGTCTTATTTACCCTGTTCATTTACTTTTTTATTATGATGTGTTAAGCTAAAGAAAAAAGCAGAACATGAAAACTCAGCATAATCGGGATATTTAGACTTGCAAATATCAGCTCGGCGTAATATTGCTGCACGATTGATAAAGGTTGAATACCGGGAATAGGACTGATTTTTATGACATGTTTTACGAAAAAGGAAATAATTGCGGCCTTCTTCCGACTACTGGAGCAAAAGCCGCTGTCTAAAATCACGGTTAAAAGTATTGTGGAGGAGTGCGGTATAAACCGCAACACCTTTTACTACCACTACAAAGATATTTACGACCTGATTGACGACATTTTTAACACGGAAACCTATAAGGTAATTTCCCAGAACCCTGTCCATGGCCATTGGCAGGAGGGCTGTTTGCAGTCTATGCACTACCTTCAGGAGCATTCCATGATAATCCAAAACGTCTTTAACTCCATTAAGCTCGAAACCATAAAGGCGTACATTTTTCGAGTCGCCCACTCCCTTCTTATCACCTTTTCCGAAAAGGTCACAAGCGAGCGAAGCGCTCCAAAAGCAGAAATTTGCTTTATCGCTGATTTCTATTCCCATGCCTTTGTTGGCATCTTTTTGGATTGGATTCGAGGCGGTATGCAGCAGACCCCGGAGGATTTTATTGAGCTTATGGGGCGCATGCTCAACGGCAGTATTTATGATGTTCTCACAAGAAGTGTCCGCAAGCCCGGAGGTGTCGAATAGTGTCGCAGCATTTCAGACACTTACGGCTCTTTGAACAAAAAGCGCTCCCCCTTGCATGCGCTGTCTGGATTTTGACCGTGTGACGGCTTACTGTTTGAAATACGGTCAATTTAATTTCCCTGCCAACAATTCGAACACGGTATGATGATTAACCGTTCAAAAAAGTGTGACTCTTCCTTATTATTAGTTATATAGAGAAGCTGGCGGAAAAGCCCATCTTCTCAGCTTAACTAAAAACTAAGGAGGAGTCATTTATGTATTACAGCAACGGTAACTACGAAGCCTTCGCACGCCCCGAAAAGCCTGAAGGTGTTGAACGCAAGTCGGCATACATAGTCGGTTCGGGACTTGCCGGCCTTGCAGCAGCGGCCTTCCTCGTCAGAGATGCTCAAATGCCCGGAAAGAACATCCACATTTTCGAAAAAGACCCCGTTGCAGGCGGTGCATGCGACGGTGCTTTTATCGAAAAGTACGGTTTTCTGTGCCGTGGCGGACGTGAAATGGAAAACCATTTTGAATGCCTGTGGGATTTGTTCCGCTCTGTCCCCTCCATTGAGACGGAAGGCGTCTCTGTTTTAGACGAATACTATTGGCTGAACAAGCACGACCCCAACTTTTCCCTTGAGCGCGCCATTTTCAGCGGCGGTGAAAGTGCCCACACCGACGGAAAGTTCGATGTCCCCCCCGAAGCCGGAATGCAGATTCTTAAAATCTTTATGACCCCGAATAGAGAACTTGAGGACAAGAAAATCACCGATTATTTTGACGAGGACTTCTTCAAAACCAACTTCTGGCTCTACTGGCAGACCATGTTCGCCTTCCAAAAGTGGCACAGCGCCCTTGAGATGAAGCTTTACATTCAGCGCTTCATCCACCACATCGGCGGTCTGCCCGATTTCAAGGCTCTCAAATTCACAAAGTACAATCAGTATGACTCCCTCATTCTCCCGCTGAAAAAGTATCTTGAAGCAAACGGCGTAAGCTTTGAGTTTAGCTGCATTGTGAAGGACATTGAATTTGAATGCACTCCCGAAAAGAAGGTTGCAAAGAAAATCGTTCTTGAACGTGCCGGCAAGGATGAAACCATAAGTCTCACCGAAAACGATTATGTCATCACCACTCTGGGCTCAAATGTGGACAACGCCACCATCGGCACCAACACCACAGTTCCCGCCATACTTGACGAGCCGGGCAGCGGCCCCTCCTGGGAACTTTGGAAGAAAATCGCCGCCCAAGATCCCGCTTTTGGCCGTCCCGAGAAATTCTGCTCCAACATTCACGATACTCTTTGGTGCTCGGCAACCGTCACCACCCTTGATGATAAGATTCCCCCCTATGTTGCAAAAATCACCAAGCGTGATCCTTTCTCCGGCAAGGTTGTCACCGGCGGCATAGTCACCGTTAAGGATTCAAGCTGGCTTATGAGCTTCACCTTCAACCGTCAGCCCCACTTCAAGGAGCAGACCAAGGATCAGCTTGTAGGCTGGATTTACGCCCTTAACTGCGACGTTCCCGGCGACTACATCAAAAAGCCCATTAAGGAATGCACAGGTATAGAGATTTGCGAGGAATGGCTGTACCACATGGGTGTTCCCCAGGAGCATATTGCGGAATACGCCGAAAAGCACGCAAACACCGTACCGTGCATCATGCCCTATGTCACCACCTACTTTATGCCCAGAGCCGAAGGGGACCGTCCCGCTGTTGTTCCACAGGGCGCTGTAAACTTCGCCTTTGTTGGCGAGCACGTCGAGACTCCCAGAGACGTTGCCTTCACCACCGAGCTTGCGGTTCGTACCGGTATGGAAGCCGCTTACACCCTTTTGGATATTGACCGCGGCGTTCCTGAGGTTTTCGCCTCTGTTTATGACGTTCGTGTGCTAATGGAATCCACCTTAAAGCTTCTTGACGGACAAAAGCCCCTCGAATACCTCCTACCCACGCTTCTTCCCGTCCTCGCCCTTGTGAAGGATAAGATCGAAAACAACGTGGTTACAGATCTCCTTAAAAAGTACAACATGATTTAGTTTCTCTAATATTAGTCGAAAAAGGACGCAGCGCCTCCCCGCTGCGTCCTTTTTTATGCTAATTCATAAGCTTAACAAGCTCTTCATAATACTCACTTCCCATAGGCGAACAAAGTCCTGCACTGCCGTCTGAGCCCATAATTCCATTCTTGCTGTCCAAAAGGATATTCCCGTCTTTTAGGTAAATATAAAACCTTGTGGTATATTCCTTTGCATAGTCAATGCTTATGCGGTAGTAATCAGAAAGCTCATTAAGCGCCAACCCCTGCAGTGCCTGACTGCTAAGAAGCGGGGTGTACATGCAGTTTTGCAGCACGCCTACTTCCTCCGGCGAAAAATCCGTGCGCTCTTTTTCCAAGATACCATCCTTGTAGCGCTCCACCGTATAGCTCGTAGTAATCTCTGGAATTTCCATATCAGGGAAGTACATTTCCTTTGGAAGGGAATATACCGCCCGATTGTTTGTAAAGCTCGGCACGGCACGATCATTATATGCGCACTGTTTTTGCTCATAGCCAAAGCCAAGGGAAATGTCCTTTTCGCTGTCACGGATACTCATATACTTAAGCTCGCCGTCGTAAAAGCTCATAATAATGACCTCACGATTTTCGCTTTGCCAGGATACCGCCAGCTCCTTCATTTCACTGTTGTCCCGTCTTTGAACGGAAACCTTAAATTCCTCCCCGCCCCGCTGCACACTTACAGGCTTGGGGTAAAAATGCTCCGTAACCTCGTCGTCGCTAAAGTACCACCAGTTATTTAATGAATATCCGCCGACTTCGGGGTCATATGTTCCCGAGGGTTCATTTTCCTCGGTCAAGCTCATGAGATAGGCATATGTGTCCCTTATGCTGCGGTTTTCGTCCATGCTTATCCCGTAGTCCGCATAGCGCAAAATGGGGTCGTCAGGGTCATAGGCGCTGCTTTTCTTTTTTGAAAGAGGGTCTGTACCGCAGGCAACCAGCACCGCAAGGGACAAAATCACAGCAATAATGCTTACAAAGCGGGTAGGCTTTTTATATCGCAGCACCGATTTTATGCGACTTTTGGTGGTGTTCTCACTGTATGAAATGGGGCTTGCGGCAAGTATTCTCCATCCACCCGCAAGCTTAAAAAGTGTGCTGCTGTATGGTACCTTTTCCTCTCCGCCAAGCATTTCGAGCACCTTTTCATCTGTTGCGGACTCCGTGTCCTCCACAAAGAACAAAAACGCTGCCCATACAACGGGATTGTACCAATGAATGCACAGCGAAAGATAAAAAATCCATCTTACCAAGTAGTCAAAACGTTTTATATGCGCCCGCTCATGGGCAAGGACAAAGTCTCTGTCCCGTCCTTCAAGACCCAGGGGAAGGTATATTTTCGGCTTCAAAAAGCCCAGAACAAAGGGGCTTTTTATCATGTCCGTTTCGTAAACATCCCCCTCACACCGCACTGCTTCCCGCACCTTGTGCTTCAAGTAAAGATAGGACACCACGCCATACAGCGCCATTGCCATTGCACCCAAAAGCCAAATAACGCTCAGCGTAGGGAACAGCGCTGTGCTGTTTTGCATAGCAGGGAGAATCTCCTCATTCTCCCCCCTTGTGTAATAAACCACTTTTCGTTCACTGCCGTCTTTTCCGCCGAAAAGCACGGTGTCGCTTTCTATGCCCGCTGCGGCGGCAGCCGCAAACTCGCTTGTTCCCTCCAAAGCGATCTCATAATCGCCGCTTGGATTGCTCCCAAGGCTTTCGTATTTCTCTTGGTTTGCGGAAAACAATTCAAGCCCGTGCAGGCTAAATCCGCTAATGATTGACGCCGGACAAAGCATGCGGAAAATAAGCACTGCCCATAGGAATATGTGCAGCTTTTTAGGTACATGAAGTACGTTGAAAATTAAAATAAACACCACAACTGCAATAAGCGTTATGCCGATTGCCGGAACCATGGAAAGCAGGACTTCAAAAATTGAAACCAGGCTCATTTCCCTTCCTCCTCAAATTTGTCGATGATACGCTTAATTTCCTCCGCTTCCTTGGGGCTAAGCCCCCTATTTCCCGCAAAGGCGGCAATAAATTTCGGCAGACTTCCCCCAAAGCCCTGCTCCACCACCTCACGGCTTTGCGCCTGCTGTACCTCCTCCCGCTTTTTAAGGGCGGACACCAGTGTGTTTTCGTTTTTAAGATACGCCTTTTCGCAAAGACGCTTCAAAACCGTATAGGTGGTTGATTTTTTCCAGCCCAGCTCTTCAAGGCACAA
>CAZJYY010000055.1:0-13539 GCA_964550315.1 uncultured Oscillospiraceae bacterium
CCCTCGTAGAGCTGATCGTTGTCATCGCCATCCTCGGCGTTTTGATGGCAGTTCTCGTACCCCAGTACATCCAGTATGTTGACAAGTCCAGACAGGCAACTGATGCTAATGCTATCAGTGAACTCTTCCATGCTGTTGAAATTACAGCAGCATCAACCGAAAATTTAACGGCTGGAACAATCGCAGTTAGTGTTGTTGAAGGAAAACTAACTTATACTATAACGACTTCAAACATAAACACAGGAAATGCTTTGTCTTCAATATTCCCGTCTGGTGAAGCCACTATCAAATCTACGGCAGGGCAGAGCTTCTCGGCAACAATAAACGTAGGCACAGACAAGGTTCTGTGGGCAAATGGCTCTATACTAACTATCGGAAGCTCTACTGTTGCGGGATCAATCGCCCCCGCCCCCGCTGGCAACGGCCAATAACCCCTAACAAAAACTAACCCATAGAAAGGACGCCGGTGAATGGACTCGATCGTGGCGCCGATTGTGCTATACATAATAATATTTCTGTTCGGCGCAGTGGTAGGCAGCTTTTTAAACGTCTGCATACTGCGGATACCCGCGCATGAGAGTATCGTCACAGGGCCGTCCCATTGCCCGAAGTGCGGAAGGAGGCTGAAGTGGTACGAGCTTGTACCCGTTTTCAGCTTCCTTGCCCTCGGCGGGAAATGCAGCGGCTGTAAGGGCGCCATTTCTGCCCAATATCCCCTAATTGAGGCATTGAACGGTGTTCTGTGGGTTTTATGCTCTGCCGTGCTGGGCTTTGCGCCCCACACGGTGCTTGCCTGTCTTTTAGTCTCGGCACTGATTATTGTCTTTGTCATTGACTGGAGGACTATGGAAATTCCGCTGGGGATGAGTATTACTATTCTCATCCTCGGCGGTCTTGCCGCCGCTTTGGATCATGAAAATTTGACCGCCCACATCGTTGGGCTTTTTGCCGTTTCTTTACCCCTTTACCTGGTTTACCTCATAACCCGTGGTCGGGGTATTGGCGGCGGCGACATTAAGCTAATGGCCGGCTGCGGCCTTTTCCTGGGCTGGAAGCTTGTTGTTTTGGGCTTTTTCCTTGGCTGCGTAATCGGAACGATAGTCCATCTTTGCCTTATGGCAGGGAAAAAAGCCTCCCGCACCTTGGCCTTCGGGCCGTATCTCGCCGTGGGCATGGTGCTTGCCATGCTTTGGGGCGATAAGCTTATCACTTGGTATCTGGGACTGTTTTTAGGATAAGTCCTGCTTCGGGCGCTTTCGTCTTGCCCGAAAACCATCCCCCCGGGGGGGTTAACTAAACCTGTATTCTAAAGCGTTTTTGCGTTTTTATATAAATCTGAGGTAGCAGAGGGGAGAAGGCTTATGGCCGCAAAGAAAACTCTGAACATCGAAATCGGCGACCAGCTTATTAAGGTTTGCCGTGTTACAAAAAAGGGAAAGGCCATGGAGGTCTCGGATTCCTTTATGTTCCATACGCCGCCAAACAGCGTTGCCGACGGGGTCATTGATAACCCCCAGGCTCTGGCGCTTTTGCTGAAGGATCAGCTTGCCGCCCACGGAATTGAAAAGACCACTGATGTGTGCTTTTCCCTGTCCTCCGGCAAGATTGCCGTTCGTGAGGTAAAGCTGCCCCCGGTGAAGGAAAAGCAGCTTGCCGCCATTATCGCCACCAATGTGGAGGAATATTTCCCCGTTGACCTTAAAAATTACCACATTGCCCATTCCCTTTTGGAGGTAGTCACCGGTGCTGAGCCTTTCAGCCGTGTGCTGGTTATGGCTGTGCCCATCCAAATGCTGGAGGGATATTTCAAGCTTGCGGATATGGCGGGGCTTAACATTGTTTCCATCGACACCGCAGGCAATGCGGAATTCCAGATTTTGAAGCAAATGGGTACCAAGGGTGTCACCATTTATGTTGACGTTGGCAGCACCGCAAGCCTTATCACCTTTATGCTGGAGGATAAGCTTCTTTTGCAGCGCACCTTCGCCTTCGGCGGAAGCGAGCTTATTGCACATTACATCACCGCCACCGGACGGGAGGAAAAGGAATTTTTGAAGGCTCTTTCGGAGCTGGACACCAGAAATCCCGACTTCCGTGCTACCGAGGTTCTTCACACCGAGGATGTGCAGGCAGACCTTGGCCGCCTTGTGGGCAGCATCGCCAGAAGCGTGGACTACTTTAACTCAAGCCAGTGGGAAACTCAGGCTGAGCGCATTGTGCTCATGGGCTCCAACCGCCACCTTGTGGGGCTTTGCGAGCTTGTGGCTGAGTCCACGGGACTTGAAACCCTGTATCTTGAGGAAATTGGCGCCATAAAAGGCATTATCGGCGATTCCCCCGATGCCCCCACCTATATCGGCGCTGCGGGCTGCTCCATTGCCCCGCTGGATCTTATGCCGGAGCGTTTTCTCTCCAAGGGCAAGGTTCAGAATAAGAACGAAAGCATTATGCCCGGCGTTTTCATCTGCGGCCTTTTGATCGTTGCCGCCATCGGCGTTTCCATCTTTCCTGTTTTAAACTATGTGTCCAGCAAAAAGCAGCTTGCCGCCGTGCAGGCGGAAATTGCCCAGCTTCAACCTGCTGAGGATACATATTTCACCTATCTTGCCTATGAACAGGGCAAGGCGGCGCTGGACCTTGTAACGGCGGAATCCGAGCTTCCCAACTCCATGCTTGTGGACTTTTTCGAGGAGCTTGAAGCAAAGATGCCCGAAAGCATACTTCTTTTGTCCGCCGTGTGCACAAACGACGGCGTTTCCATGAACGTCACCGTGGGCAGCTATGAGGACACAGCCTATGTTCTTCGTCAGTTCCGCAGCTTTGACAGCCTTTCCGCTGTGGAGATGAGCAGCATCGCCCGAAGCGCAAACGAAGCTGGCATTGAGCGTGTTTCCTTCTCACTTAACTGCACATATGGCGCAAATCCCTACATAAACGGAATAAATCCTTACAGCGACTTGATTACTCCGCCGGAACAGACCCAGCCGGCTCAATAAAGGAAAGGAGGAGGACACATGAATATTTCAAAGCGTGACCAAAAGCTTCTTTTGATTCTGCTTGGTCTGGTTATTTTCATCGCCTGCTGGTTAGGTGTTCACAACAGCTACCAGTCCAAGGCTGACGGCGTCCTTTCCGAGATTGCCGGCCTTGAGCCCCGCCTTACGGAGCTTCGGGAGCACGAGGCAAAGCTGCCGGAATATCAGGCGGGCATAAACGCCATTGCCGAGGATGTTACCGCTGAGCTTAAGAAATTTCCCGGGGATGTTCGCACCGAGGACATGATAATGTACGGCGCAGGACTCGAAAAAGCCCTGGGCATTGAGGTTGGCAGCATGGCCTTCATGCCTGCGGAAATGGTTTCCCAGTTCAGCATTCCCGTGGAGGGCGACGAGGGCATTATGCTTGTTCCCTATGCCGCACTTCGCACCGGCATGAGCATTAGCTGCGAGCTGGACTACGGCCGCATGAAAAAGCTTATAAATTACATTTACAGCACCCCCCAGCGTACAACACTGGAGAGCCTGTCTGTAAGCTATAACGCCGAGACTGCCGGCCTTACCGGCAGCGCCTCCCTTGCAAAGTTCTTTATGAGCGGTCAGGACTATGTCTATGAGGCCACCGTTATTCCCAACATAAAGCAGGGCACAAACAACCCCTTCGGAACAACCGATAAGGTTGCGGAAATTGTGGAGAGTCCCAGTCCCTCCCTAAGCCCGCTGCCCTCCAACAACCCAACAACATCACCGAAGCCCTCCACCACGCCCTCCGGCGGCGGCGAGGGTTCCGGTTCAAACTGATACATTAAACCATCCCGCCACGATTTTCGTGGCGGGAGTGGCAGCATTATGGACTATATTACTCAATTAGCATTAAGGGGAATTTTAGGGTGAACGTTAGAAAAGCAAAGGCTAAATACAGCGCCGACAACCGTGGTCTTACCCTGGTTGAGCTTATTGTGGGCGTTACCATACTTGCCATCATCATAACCCCCCTGCTGCACGCTTTTGTAACGGGGGCAAACACCGAGCGTAAGTCTCGGGAGTATGGCGAAGCCACCACCGCTGCGGAAAATATTATGGAGATTGTGCAGGGCAACAAGGTCGAGGAGCTGGGCAGCAAGCTTTCCGTGCTTGGCACGGAAGCAGACGGCTTCAGCGTTTCCGGCGGTCTTGGCGACGGCTTTACCTTAAGCGGGCTTAAGGTGGGTACCTCCTCCTTTGACGCACTTCTTACCCTTACCCCACGTGCTGACGCCCCTCTTGCTGTGGGCGCCACCCCCGACCCCCGCAATCCCAACAATGTTAAGGTGGCCTTTGCCAACGCCATGGACGCAGTTGTGGACATGACCGCCGCCGATTCCGAAGCCATGCTTGCCTTTGCATCAGAATGTGCAATGCTGGGCGCAGAGCTTAACGAAGCCCGACTTGCCCGCAACAGCATCACTATTGAGGTAAACACTGTGAACGGCGCTGCTGTTATTAAGGTTCAGTTCGGCTACAGTGCCACAGTGGAGTATAAGGACGATGCCGGAAAAACGAAAACCTATGTGTTCAGCCACAGGATCACCCCGCCTGAGGTGACCGTTGCTGCGCCCAAGCCTCAGGCTCCTGCATTTTCGCTTTTCCTTTTTTACGATGCTTATTTTAATCCCGCAAGTCCCCTTATCCGCACCGTTAAGATAACGAATAACACCTCCACGGACTTTAACGTTTTTCTTGTGGATAATCAAGTTTCCGTGCCCCTGGCGGGCAGCCAAACCGAGATTGCCTATTGGTATCAGAAGAACAAGAATGTCAGCCGTGTGTTTTCAAACATTGTAAACGGCAGCTATAAAGCTCTTACCGACGGCGCATGGTACGACAAGCCCATTGAGCTGGACGGCAGGCTTGCGGAAATGCAAAAGGACAACCGCTATTTCGACATTGAAATAAAAATTGGCAGATCCGGCGGGAACAAGGACCTTGTTATTACCGGCACTAAGCTAAACTGAAAACTCTTCTAACGGAGAACAAGCAACATGACAAAAAATTATGCCTTGAAAAATAAAATAGGCAACGCCGGCAGTGCGCTTGTATCTGTTGTTGTGGCCATGGTGTTTGTGGTAGCTTTAGGCACCGCCCTTCTTTACTCTGCCTATGTGGGCTATATGGTAAAGGCGGCAGAGCGTAAGGATAAGGAATCCTTTTACACCGCCGAAACCGCCATGAACGAAATTCGTGCCGGTGTGCAAAATATGGCCTCCGAGGCCCTTGCAGACGCCTATACCACCGTTATAACCGGATATATGAGCCCTCATGAGGAGGGCTATACCCCCCAGGGCGCTTTTGTGGATGCCTACAGGGAAAGTCTTTTGCTGGCAAAAAATGCAGATTCCCCTGCTAAATCCCTTTTTATCAAGGATTATGACGGAATTAAATACACCTATTCCCCGACCTCTCTGGCGTTTTATATGAACCCGCCGGAGGGAATTTCACCCTCCTTGGCGGACAGCGCCGAGAGCGTGGTTTTGGACAATATTAACGACACCATCACCCTAAAAGGCGTAAGCGTTAGCCTTGTGGTGGATGGCTACGAGTCCCGCATCAGCACAGACATTACCATACACACGCCGGAGTTTTATGCAAGCTCCGTTGTTCCCTCGGACATGGCAAGCTACGCCATTGTTGCCAACACCGCACTTACGGGAAACCACAGCGTTTTGGTAAAGGGTGACGTTTTTGTCGGTGCAAACGGTATTTCGGTAAACACCGGCGGAACTACTATGGCGTTTTCCGACGGCAATGTTTTTTGCAAGGGCAATATTCTTGTAAATAACGGCGCAAGGCTCACCTTTGACAGCACAAATAGCGAGCTTTGGGCAAACGGAATTGACATCGGCGGCCCGACCACCCGTGGCTCGGTTGCCCTAAACGGCAAGGTATATGTGGCGGACGATTTGACTATAGACGGCGACAAAACCGGCATTGCTGCGGACAATCAGTCGGCTGCAAAGCTGTCCGGCTCCTACTTTGGCTTCGGCGCCGGAAAAACCGCTGCTGAAAGCAGCGCCATCATTGTTAACGGCAAGGGCGTTGCTCTGGACCTTTCCGGTCTTAATAAGCTCAGCCTTGCCGGCGTCAGCTTTATTGATGTTATTGCCAATAACGGTGGGGCAAATGTAAGTGCCTCCCTTTCCATGGGCGAATCCGTGTCCATAAAAAGTAACCAGCTAATTTACCTTGTTCCACCGGATGCAATTAGAAATTATACCAGCAACCCTTGCGTTCGCACCCAGGGCAGCGTTGACCCGGAAACGGATTTAGACTATGTCCTTTGGGACAAAAAAACTATTCGGGACTATACCGGGGCGGCAGGTGTGAAAAACATCACTGTAAGCCTTCAAGGCGGGCAGGGGATAAAGGTAACCTATGTTTACATGAACTTCCTCAATCAGGACAAGGCAAATGAATATTTCCGGGATTACTTTATAAATCACGGCTCCAGCATTGAGCAGTACATAAGCGACTATGTCTCGCTTACGGGAAAAAGCGGTCAAATAAGAACCAACGGAAACAGCTTTTTCATGCAGGACGGCAAAATGCAGGTGGTTTCCGGGGACACCTCCGGCTGGTCTCACATCACTTCGGAGCGCTTCAATGCCACCGTTTCCCCCTTCAGCACCGTTAACACCGCTGCAATACAGGCATACATCCCTGAAAATAGCGGCCTTAGCTTTGGAAGCGGCGAGCTTTCCGCCAAGGTCTACAACGGAAACGCCGAAATAACAGCAAATGAAGCGGCAAAGCTTATCGTTGCCACTGGAAATGTCAGCGTTAACTCCGCTTACACCGGCATTATAATGGCCGGCGGAACGGTAACTGTGAACTCCGGCGTAACGTCGCCCACAGGCGGCCTTGACCAAAGCATCTTTTCCGTCACCGAGCCCGGCGGAAGGGTTCTTTCGGACTTTATAGGCACCGGCATAAGCTCCGGCTCCACTGGCGGAAAGTATAACGGCTGGGATCCGGATAAGCTTGTGGTCTACAATAACTGGGCGAAAAACTAAGCCCCCAAGGAGGCTGCCATGAAAAAGAAAAACAGCGGCTTTACTCTCGTGGAGCTGGTGGTGGTTATCACCATAATCGGAATACTTGTTGCCGCAATCGGGGTTTCCGTCTCGGCGGCAAGCTCCTCAAAGGCACGAAAGTGCGCCGAGGAAATAGACTCCTTCATCTCCATTGCAAGAACCAAGTGCCTGTCTAAAGCAGGCGGGCCGTACATTATTATAAAGTCCGACGGAAGCGACATTGTGGGTCAGTACTATGAAAATGACACCCTTGTTGACACAACTGAATTGGGCCGTGGGGTTGAGGTTTCTTATGACCTTGGCGGAGATCCCTCCCAGCTTGATACCGCCGGTCTGCGGCTATCCTTCGAGCGCAGCACGGGGATGCCCCGGCTGTACGGCGCTGACAATAGCTGGTCAGAGGCTTATGAGGACATAAGCATTACCGTCACCGGCGGCGGCAGAAGCTTCACCGTCACGATTTACGCCCTTACGGGCAGCCATTTTGTGGAATAGGGGGCAAGCCATGAAAAAAGACAACAGGGGCTTTACCCTTTCGGAGCTTTTGGTCTGCGTTGTGATTTTCGGTGTGGTTTTGGCATCAATTTTCGGCTTTATGCTTGCCAGCAGCAACTCTTACAACAAGATAAATGACCGGCTTGATGTTCAGCTTCAAGCGCAGCTTGCCGCAAACCAAGCCTCCGAATTTATTATCGACTGCAACACGGGAATTGCTCAGGACGCCACCACCCTTTACATTATAAATGAGACCGCTCCCGGAAAATTTTCCGTAAGCGCCTTTAAATACATACAGGAAAGCGGCGAAATATTGTATGGCCAGGTGGAAAATGCCGTCATGAAAAACGGCGTAATCGAATTTTCAATTGCACCCAGCGCCCTTCTTTCTGACCATGTAACCGCCTTTTCAGCCACCGTAAATTCACCGGAGGAGAGCGGCAGCATAAACACCCTTACCCTTCAAATCGGTCTTGAAAAGAGAAGCGCAAAATATACAGTCAATAAGACCGTTGCCCTGCGCAATAAGCCCTCGCTTTTTACCATTGAGGTAGGCGGGGCGGCTTCTCCCCAGTAATTTTGATTCTATTTTCCTCCGTCGAAAGGAATTCTTATGAGAACTATCAGTCCGTCAATGAAAAAAATATTAGCCGCCGCTCTCAGCTTTGCTGTAGTTTTGTCCTTCTTTGTTGGGATAATGGGCAGCGGCAGCACCGCCATGGCTGCGGACAGCGCCACTGTAAGCCTTCCTCAAATCGAGGCGCTGGGCGTACAGGGCGGAGCCTTCAGTATCCTTGAAGTTGTTCCCGCTAAGGGGCATGGCAGCATCGGGTATTATATTGACGGGCAGGAGCCTTGCCAAAATTGGACAATTACCGCAGGGGGCAAAAACGGCGCTGCCGAAAGACAAGCCTACTTTAACTCTGTTTTCGGTACAGGCGGCAGTCTTGCTGCATTGGGTCTTATCGGCAGCTCTACGGACACACCATTGAAATACGGTGAACCCTACAGCGAGGTAAAGCCTTGGGAAGACACCTTGGGCTATTCTGAAATGAGCCTCAATCACTATGAATCCTCCACCATTTCCGGCACACTTACCGCTGCGGAGGATTTGCGTGGCCAATATCAGTTCGGTGCTGCATTTTCTCCCGCTGAGAGCGGCGGTTGGGTGCAGATGATTACTTATCTCACCAGCAGGGACTTGCCTGAGGAGGCAGGAAGCACCTACTATTACTATGGCATGAATTTTAAAGAAATTGCCCCGGAAAGTAATGTTCCGGACGGCACCTTGGTCTGCGTTTTGAAAGAAAGCGCTGACGGCGCTGACCTTGTGGGCGTTAGTGCCACGGCTCTTGACGGCACAAGCATATCGACCAATCTCGGATATATCGGCACCAAGGGTGACGACAGCTTCCCCGGCATGAGCACCCTTCAAAGGAACTTTGTTGTTGAAATAACCGGCGTGTCCGCCCAAAAGGATGCACAGCACCCCTATTGCGCCCAAGGCACGGAATTCCGGCAGCCCTATTCACGGCCGGTGGGTAATGACCCTGAGCCCACATGGTTCAAGGCCGAGGATATTTCCTATTCCTATGTAGGAACCGGCGGAGACTTTAATTTTGTTGCCGGAACCGGCAGCGGAACAGTTTCTGTGAAAATTAAATACTCCAGCGTTTTCTATAAGGGCGGTTTTATAAATAACGAGTGGTTCTACCGCAACGTTTTTGACTGGGACGGCCCCGGCACCACTGATACCAAGCCTACCATTGTGCTAAGCGTAAGCTCTGTAACCCCCGATCAGCTTACAAAGGAAATGGTGGAGGGCAGCAGCATGATCGTTTTGTCCTCGGGAATGAGCTTTGAGCCGGGGGCAAACTCATCCTATAAGAGCACCGACACCATATCTGCCGAAGCCGCTGCCGCAATAAGTGCCGCAAATGCGGCAAAAAAAGCTATCGTGGTTGACAATGCCCTTACCGGCTGCGCCTCGGAAAGCCTTAAAAATCTTGCGGTGTCCCTTAAGGGTGGCAATGCAAAAAACAGCTTTGTTTCCGGTAATCTTTTCTTCTTTGCCGCTGATACTCAAAGACTGCACCTTGCAAGCAAGTATTTTGCCGTGGCTTATGACAGCGCATTGTATTCCGCCGCCGGCTCTGCGTATAACGAGGTGCTGAAAAACATTCAGCATGAAAACTTCCTTCGTGAAACCGAGGGCATTAAAAAGCTGGAGGAAAAGGTCAACACAGCCCGCTGTATTCGTCATATCATCGCCGGCTCCAGAACAACGGAAAATAAAACCTCTGTAAAGGTTTTGGATGTTGAGCCTGCATACAGCTCCGCTTTGAATCGAGGCACAAACTTAACCGCAGATAAGGTTCTGGGCTGGCTTGGAAATCCCAACGGGATGACTGCAGCGGATATAAACATCACCAGCATCTCCACTGCGGAGCTGGTAGGAAAAATAGATGATATCCGTGAAAAATATGACCTAATTTACATTGGAAACAACATTTCCCCCTATAAAACACAAACTGTCAATGGCGAAACCTTCACCGACTATGCGGACAGTAATATGGATGGGCTGGTATATACAAATATCGGCGATACTGTGGTGTCCGGCGGCGAAAGCGGCTGGAGCCTGAGCGGTCTTTTGGACAGGGATTTTTTCACCGGCAAGACCTTTACATCCGCAAAGGACAAAAACACCTATTACCCCTTGATGGTTGGCCACACCACCGCATATAACAACACCACCCGCACCTTCCGTTACAGCGGTAACGATATTACCGAAAACGTTGTGGAGCAGATTACGGACTTTGCAAATTCCGGACTGCCCGTAGTTGTGGCTGACGGTCTTACAACTGGCATTTCCGTGGGTAACAAAAAGTTCGACAACTCTGATTGGACGCAAGCAAAAAACGGACATTTCAGATACTACATTTCCTCCTTAGAGTGGGTTGAATATAACGGCTACTTCCAGGTTAATATCAATCACAGCTCCGACGGCAGTACTCTTACAGCAAGAATTACCAGAATCGATGGCGGCGGCGTGATAACCAGAGTAAAAAAGGCCAGATTTATATGGAACCATCTTGCTCCGGACGGTACGGTTACTGAAGTATTTGCAAAAGACATCTCCGGCGTTGCCGGTGTTTTTCAGGACAACGCCGTTGTAGATGCCGCAACGATTAATGTAAGAGATTTAGGTTATTCCGAAGGAATGTTTTACTGTGAGGTAATTCCTCTGGAAGTGGGCGCTTCCAACTATGATGTAATCAACTCTGGAAATATTGAATCTCATTCAATTTCCCAACTTGCCCTTGTTACAAACGACGCTAATCCCACCCGTGTTGACAACTGCTCGCACATGTATGAGCTTTTGAAGGGTATCTACGGCAAGGCAAATGTAAAATCCACCTGGGAGGTTTTAAACAAGGACACCCTGTCGGCAGCGGCTAAAGCAAAGGTTCTTGCCAATCAGACGGAACTTTTGGATCGGGTCAATATTTCAAAGCCGGAAATTGCTTTCACCACAAACGCTCAGGGGCAAAAGCTTCTTTACCCCACGCCCTACAGCATGGATGCAAACGGCGTCATGACCTCCCTTGCAAAAACCGACGGCAGGGACGCTTATTACCTTGAATACCGCTTTAAAATCCAGCGCCCCACCGACCCCACCCCCACACAAACCAGCTTTACGGGGAAGCTTTATATCGATGCCAATGCAGACGGCCGATATGCGGATGCCGAGTGGCTGAATGACACCGTTTTCCGTGAATGGGACACGCAGCTAAACCGCCCCGGCTCTGTGGTGGACTATTCTGCCCTTAAGCTTAATGTTGAGTATGTGGCCTCCCGCCGCATGCCTGCGGACAAGGTAGGCATTCTTCCCTGGAAGCTTGAAGTTGTTAAAAACTACTCTGCCGGAAACGAAGGTAGCCCAGTAGCACGAAGCTCCGTAACAGATTACACCCACATTGCCCCTGCCGAAAATCAGGCGGAGGTCATTGAAATTCTGCAAATAAACACCAGCCGTACCACAAGGACGTGGTGGGGCGGTACTACTGCTGTTGGTGGTTTGAATCTGCAGGAAAACATATCAACAGGCGGCGTTTTCGGGCAGCTATTTAACAAAATCAAAAATGACATCCGTGTAAATGTAACCACCATTAAAGCGGATGCGGTGGACAAAGATTCCACCTGGACTCATACGATTTTAACCGTAGACCCCGCCACCGGAAACGAGACAAGCGAAACCAAAACCTACACCAGTTTAAGCGATTATCTCAATTCCTTTGACATGCTTATAATGGGCTTTGATGACTGCTATCAGGAGCTCAGCGCCACCTCCGCCAAGGCAATCGTTTCCTTTATCGACTCCGGAAAGGCAACTCTATTCTCCCATGACAACAGCTCCTTCTTCTCCCTGCCTGTTATTGACTACCACACTGAAAACGAGGGCTCAGGCTGGATAAGAGACTTTGTTTATGCTACGGGAAACAGCGGAACAGTTAACGACTTGCTTAACAACTATTCCTCCTTCGGATACAACTTCAACATGGCAATCAGAAACGCCGTGGGCCTTGACCGCTACGGCATTGCCGACCCCCAATACGGCATCTCTAAATTCGCCCCCACCGGTCTGCGGGGAGATAATTGGACGGGAACGGCATCTGCTGTTGTTAGCGAAATTAAAAATGAAAATGTCTCCGGCGGCTGGGTAGCAAGTGGCTACAAAAACGCCGGGGCGGCCGGACTTCTCGCCCTTGAGAACGCCGGTTACAGCGTTGCCTACAAGGCAAACAGCAACAAAACCGCAACCGTGCCCGAAACCCAGGGACTTACAAAGGGTGCGCTCATCCGGTATTTCAAAAACGGCGGCACCCCCACCAACGATTCTTATCCCGGCACAAACTGGTACGAGACCAACCAGTTTGAAACCATCGGCCAAGTTTCTCAGGTGAACAAGGGTCAGCTTACCACCTATCCCTTTGACATTAACACCGACGCCTTTAATGCAGGCTCTGCCTACACCGGCAACAGAATCCCCATTGCCACCACTCACTTCCAGTATCAGCAGCTAAACATGAACACCGACGATGTTGTTGTGTGGTACTGCCTTGCGGGTGGAAGTGCAGGGACGCTGAACTACCTGCCCAACGATGTTGTAAATGATTACTACATCTACTCAAAGAGCAATGTTACATACACCGGTTTTGGCCACACCACTTCACCCGTTAACGAAAACGAAGCCAAGCTATTTGTTAACACCATGATTGCGGCTTACCGCATGAGCCAGCAGGATCCTGTTGTTCAGTTTACCGACTCAAAGGGGCTTTACGAGGTAGATAGCTTCTTCATGCCCAGCGATAAGGGGAACATTATTGAAAAAACATACGCTGCCACCGATACCGTGGACGACTCCAGAAAGATTTTCTTCACCGTCAATGACACCAATATCGGCAGCAGTAAGACCATGCACGCCGACTTCACCTACGCCTATACGGGTAAGGTTGACACAAGCGGCAATCCCACCTTCCAAGGCTCGCTGCCCATAAGCTCAGCCGGCGTCAGCATTTACGAGTCGGAAACCAATAAAAAACTTGATAATGCTGACAATCTGCTATCAGGCCGCACATACTATATACGGCTTGACGACATTCTGCGGGTGCTTAAAAATCAGGACAGCACCGTCAGCGTCACCTCCCATTTCCTAAATGGCGACGGGCCGCTGCGACTTAGCGTGCAGGTTACCTCAAAAATCGGAGAAAATCAATTTACATCCAAGCTGGAGAGTATCATCCTTTATAAGCTTGATCTTTTTAACCTTAACTGAGCTAATCAAAAAACCAAGGAGCTGCAAATGGAGCAATACGAAACACTGCTGCAGCGCCTTCAGTGCTACTGCGCAGGTAATGCTGCCGCAATGCACATGCCCGGACATAAGCGAAATGCTCCGGGCATTGCATTTTTAGAGG
>CAZJYY010000056.1:0-13427 GCA_964550315.1 uncultured Oscillospiraceae bacterium
TCTTTGAACATAGACTACCTCTTTAAAAAAAATACTGCGGTATCGATTCACACCGCAGCCACCATGAGAGTAGCACACGGAGCACGGGATGTCAAGGGAATTCGTCATGTATATTTTTCTATAGGCAAAAATTGTCCAAACTTTCGGCTAATTTCCAAAAAAAGACATAAAAAGCCACAAAATCTGATAAGGCTATAAAGTGGGGTTTCAAATTAAAATTAGGCTGTCAATATAAAATAATCATATTTTAGTATATCCAAGCATATACTGCTCCGCTTCAGCGGCGGCACGTTTGCCATCGGCAATGGCTAGCACCACAAGGGAGGCGCCGTTCCTCATATCACCCGCCGTGAAAATACCGGAAGTGGCGGGAACCTCAAAGCCGGCGTTGCTTCCGGAAAAACCGGAGGCAATATAAAGCCGCTGTGCAGGAAGACGCATATCACCTTCGGGAGAGGACACAGTTATAGCGCACAGCTCTCCATTCTCGTCGCTATGCACGGAGGAAAGCCGGGATTCAAAAATGCGGATGTCCCGCCCAAGCACTGCCAGCGCCTCCTCGTGGGCATAGTCGGCAGGCTCGGTGTAAAATGATGACGGCTTGCGAATAATCTGGGCAATACTTGAAGCCCCCTGACGGATGGCGGTTGCAATGCAGTCCGAGGCGCTGTCCCCTGCTCCTATTACGGCAACGGCCTTGCCATTTGCGAACAGCTTTCCATCGGGCTTGCGCAGATAGTCAAGGGCAAAACCAATGCCCGCCGCCTCACCCTCGAAGCTGACAGTACGAGGCTTTTGAGCGCCGCAGCAGAAAATTATGCAATCATAGGCGGCATGAAGCTCGCTGACGCTTATGTCACTGCCCACATTTACACCGGTTTTGAAAACAATTCCCTCTGCCTCTGCAAGGGCCACCCTTCGGTTGACAATGTCCTTTGGGAGCTTCATTGGGGGAATGCCGTAGCGAAGAAGGCCGCCAGGTTCCGAATCTCGCTCAAATACTGTTACGCTGTGTCCGCTGCGATTAAGCCACCATGCGGCTGACAGCCCGGCGGGACCCGAGCCAACAACGGCAACGGATCTTCCGGAGCGTGAGGTGGGGGGAGCGGGACGCATAAGCCCTTTTTCAAAGGCGGCTTCAATAATGTAAAGCTCGTTTTCCCGCACGGTTACCGGATCACCGATATATCCAAGGGTGCAGGCGCGTTCGCAAGGTGCGGGACAAATACGGCCGGTAAATTCTGGGAAGCAGTTGGTTTTTAAAAGCCGCGCAAGGGCAAGCTCGGGGTGATTACGCCAAAGAAGATCGTTCCACTCGGGAATTAGGTTATGGAGTGGACAGCCCAAAAGCCTGCCGTCAAGGGATATGCCGCTCTGGCACAGGGGCGTGCCGCAGTCCATGCATCGTCCTCCCTGACAACGGCGAGTCTCTTCGCTTAGGTGGCGGTGAAATTCCTCGAAGCTCTCTACCCTTTGGGAGGGGGGCAGGGTGCTGCACTGAATTCTTTCAAATTCCATAAAGCCTGTTGGTTTTCCCATATTTATTTTCTCCCCTCCATAAATGCTTCAAGCTCGGCCTGAGCACGGGAAAGCCCCGCTGCTTCATATTCGGCGATGCGCTTGAGTATTGCGCTGTATGCCCGTGGCACAACCAGCTTAAAGTTGCATATTTGCGCATCAAAATCCTTTAAAAGCTCCACGGCGCAGGCAGAGCCAGTGGCCTTCAAATGAGCGCAAAGCATGTCATATAGTTCTTTTTTGTGTTGTGGCTCACTTAAAGGCTCAATGGCAACAAGTTCTTTATTTACCCGTCTATAAAGGTCGTGCTCCCGATCAAGTACATAGGCCATGCCGCCAGACATTCCTGCGGCAAAGTTACGTCCGGTGGGGCCAAGCACCGCAATGCGACCCCCGGTCATGTACTCGCAGCCGTGGTCGCCAACGCCTTCCACAACGCCCCAAGCACCGGAATTGCGCACGGCGAAGCGCTC
This sequence comes from uncultured Oscillospiraceae bacterium, assembly GCA_964550315.1. Taxonomy (GTDB): domain Bacteria; phylum Bacillota; class Clostridia; order Oscillospirales; family Oscillospiraceae; genus UBA2658. Next base: position 1,992 of record CAZJYY010000056.1, read on the forward strand.
TCCGGCACGGCCGCAGATATAGGCCTCACCGGAGGTAGCACCGTACAGAGCCACGTTTCCGATTATTATATCATCCTCACGGCAGCCCTTGGGGGGGTATACCGCAATGCAGCCCCCGGAAAGCCCCTTGCCCAAATAGTCGTTGGCATCGCCCTGAAGCTCAAGGGACAGTCCCCGAGGAATAAAAGCGCCGAAGGACTGCCCCGCACCGCCTATGGCCTTGATATGAATAGCGTTAGGCTCAAGGGACGAACCAAAGCGCTTGGTAATTTCCGAGCCCAGTAGCGTTCCAAAGGCACGGTCGGTGCAGGAGATTTTAAAGCAGGGGGTCATTTCGCAGAAAAGAAGCCGGTCTAAGTCTTGGGGAATAAGCTTTGCGGCGGGGTTAAAGCACGCCACGCCCGGCTGAGGACTTTTGTCACGGGGGGCGGTCCCCCGGGCAAGAAGTGCCGAAAGGTCCACCATTTGCGCACGGTGGGTGATTTGCTTTTTCTTCACACGAAGATATTCCGTGTGCCCAACAAGCTCGTCAACGGTGCACACGCCCAGCTTTGCCATGATTTCACGAAGCTGCTGAGCCACAAATCTCATAAAATTGACCACATACTCCGGCTTCCCCTTGAAATTTTTGCGGAGAGCCGGATCCTGAGTGGCGATACCCACGGGGCAGGTGTCCAGATTGCACACACGCATCATCATGCAGCCCATGGAAACCAGCGGAGCACTTGCAAAGCCAAATTCCTCTGCGCCCAGCATGCAGGCAATGGCAACATCCCTTCCGGTCATAAGTTTTCCGTCAGCCTCTAAACGAACCATATGACGAAGCCCGTTTTTTATAAGCGTCTGATGGGCTTCGGCAAGACCCAGCTCCCAAGGCATCCCGGCGTTATGTATGGAGCTTTCGGGGGCAGCGCCGGTGCCGCCATCGCTGCCGGAGATTAAAATTGTTCCTGCTCCGGCCTTTGCAACGCCGGAGGCAATTGTGCCCACACCCGCCTCGCTTACCAGCTTTACGGAGATATTGGCGCTGGGATTTGCACACTTAAGGTCAAAAATTAGCTGAGCAAGATCCTCAATTGAATATATGTCGTGGTGGGGAGGGGGGGAAATTAGCGCCACCCCTGGGGTGGACAGCCTTGTTTTTGCAATCCACGGCCAAACCTTGCTGCCGGGAAGATGCCCGCCTTCGCCGGGTTTTGCGCCCTGAGCCATTTTGATTTGAATTTCCTTTGCGCTTACAAGGTATTCGCTGGTGACCCCGAAGCGGCCGGAGGCCACCTGCTTTATGGCGGAGCCTTTGTTCGTACCCAAGCGCTGAGGGTCTTCGCCGCCCTCACCGGAGTTTGATTTGCCGCCAAGAATATTCATGGCTTCGGCAAGGCATTCATGGGCCTCCTGAGAAATGGAGCCGTAGGACATGGCTCCGGTTTTAAAACGCTTTACGATGGAGTCCACCGACTCGACCTCGTCAAGGGAAATGGGACTTGTGCTATCGAAGGTAAATTCAAGAAGTCCCCGAAGGGTGTGGGGCAGCGCTTCGTCATCCACAAGGGCAGAGTATTTGCAAAAATCTTCATAGCTTCCTTTTTGCACTGCCTTTTGAAGGGACAAAATGGTGGACGGGCAATACATGTGATCCTCTGCGCCCTTGCCGCTGCGCAGCTTGTGCATTCCGCTGCTTGAAAGGGAAAGCTCGGTGGGCAGTGCCAGAGGGTCAAAGGCCTTGTTGTGGTTGAAAAGCACGGCCTGCCCGATTTCCTCCAGACCTATACCACCTACACGGCTCAGGGTGTTGGTAAAATACTTATCAATTACGTTCCTGCATATTCCCAGCGCTTCAAATATCTGGGCGCTTTGGTAGGACTGTAGTGAGGAGATACCCATTTTGGAGGCAATTTTCACAATGCCGTGAACAACGGCGCTGTTGTACTGCTCAATGGCGAAGTGGGCATCCCTGTCAAGAAGGCCGTCGTCAATAAGACCCGTAATGCAGTTGTGGGCAAGGTATGGATGCACGGCTCTTGCACCATAGCCCAAAAGCACGGCAAAGTCATGAGCGCTGCGGGGCTCGCCGCTTTCAAGGATAACGGAAACCGCCGTGCGCTTTTTTGTGCGAATTAAATACTGTTCCACTGCCGAAACCGCCAAAAGGGAGGGAATTGCCATGTGGTTTTCATCCACCCCGCGGTCAGACAAAATTATAATGGTGCAGCCCCGCCGCCAAGCCTTGTCACAGTCCACGAAAAGCTGTTCCAACGCTTTTTCAAGGGAGGTGTACTTGTAATAAAGAAGGGAAACTGTGCCGCTTTTAAGCCCCGGCATATCAAGGGTACGAATCTTCATCATGTCGCTGCCGGTAAGGATGGGACTTTCGATTTGCAGCACATGGCAGTTTTCCGCTTTGTCCTCCAAAAGGTTGCCATCAGAACCTGCGTATACCGTGGTGTCCGTAACAATTTCCTCACGGATGGCGTCAATGGGCGGATTGGTTACCTGGGCAAATTGCTGTCGGAAATAACGGAACAAGGGCTGATGATTTTCCGATAGAACGGCAAGAGGAATGTCAGCACCCATTGCCGCCGTTGGCTCTATCCCCATGGTGGCCATGGGGAGAATCGTGTCTTTAAGATCCTCGTAGTGATAGCCGAAGGCAAGGCACTGTTGGGTACGCTGCTCACAGGTGAACTCCGGGGATCTTCCCATGGGCACGGGCAGAGATGATAAATGCACAAGCTCTCTGTCAAGCCATTCGCCATAGGGGTACTGGGAGGCGTAGGCAGACTTTATCTGATCATCGTCATAAATGCAGCCGCCGGTAAGGTCGGCAACAAGCATTCCACCGGGAGCTATTCGGCTTCTTTTTTTGATGTTCTCAGGCGGGATGTCCAAAACGCCCACCTCCGAGGAGATAATAAGATAGCCGTCGTTGGTTTCATAAACCCGCATGGGGCGAAGCCCGTTTCTATCCAGTGCTGCGCCAACCAGCTCGCCATCGGAGAAAAGAAGGGCGGCAGGTCCGTCCCAAGGCTCCATCATGGTGGCGTAATAGTGGTACATATCACGCTTGGCACGGGATAAATCGCTCCTGCGCTTCCAAGGCTCCGGCACAGTTACCATGGCCGCTTTTGGAAGCTCCATGCCGCAGAACATAAGAAATTCCAAGGTGTTGTCAAGGGCGGCGGAGTCCGAGCCGCCGGGGCAAACCACCGGCATAAGCTTTTTAAGGCTGTCGTCCAAAAGCGGCGAGGCCATGGTCTCTTCCCGGGCTATCATACGGTCAATATTTCCCCGAATGGTGTTAATTTCGCCGTTGTGACAAAGAAGACGGTTGGGGTGAGCACGCTCCCAGCTTGGCTGGGTGTTGGTGGAAAAGCGGGAATGCACCAAGGCCAGTGCCGAAGTACAGCGTTTGTCGTCAAGCTCGGGGAAAAAGCGGCGAAGCTGACTTACAAGCAGCATGCCCTTATAGACTATGGTACGGCAGGAAAGGGAGCAAACATATGTATCCGGTGCGGACTGCTCAAATTCACGACGGAGGATATAAAGTCTTCTGTCAAAGTCCACTGCGGGCATGCCCGTCGTGGGTGCGGCAATAAAGCACTGGCAGATATAAGGCATACTGTCTGCGGCAAGGGGGCTTAGTATCTCGGGCCTTGTGGGAACGTCACGCCAGCATATTATGTCCATGCCCGAGCGGGCGGCAATTGTTTCAAAGAGCCGCTGGGAACGTATTCGTGCAAGGCGCTCCTTGGGATAGAAAAACATCCCTACGCCGTACTCACACATTCCCGGATTTTTGCGTTGTAGCTCCGGAACGGCTTCAATAAAGTAGGCGTGGGGAATTTGAATCAATATTCCGACACCATCGCCGGTTTTGCCTGAAGCATCCTGTCCTGCACGGTGCTCCAGCTTTTCCACAATGGAAAGGGCGTCATCCACTGTTTTGTGGGTTTTCCTGCCGTGTATGTCCACCACGGCACCGATTCCGCAGGAATCGTGTTCCAACTGGGGACAATAAAGTCCCGTTTCTTGCCGATTCATATAGGAGAATCCTCCAATCCTTTTGGGTTAGTCAAGTGCGTTTAAAATAAGGCGGGCAATTTCGGTCATAGGCGTGGAGGTTTCCATGCTGCGCCGCTGTATAAAGCGGTAAGCGGCATCCTCGCTCATGCCGTTTTTCTCCATAACAAAGCTTTTTGCCCGCATAACAAGGTCCTTATCCATGTCGCTGCGCTTTGGAAGAGACGACCGGGAGCGCCGCTCATCCATTTGAAGAAGCATGTTTACCGAGCCTGCCAGCTCACCGCCCCGAAGGGGTGTGGAGAGCTTAAAAATGTCCTCGCTTTCGCAAAGCTGCAGTTGGGAGGGTTTACCCACAACAAGGAAAAAGGCAGATTCGTAAAGCTCAAAGCACAGCTCGTCGGCGGTCATATCCGGAAGTCTGCTGCCGCAGACCACCACGCCGCCGCCCATCTTTTTAATTGCACGAACCGCTTCAAGGCCGGTGCGGCAAGAAAAACGGACGGATATGCCGCTTTTTTCCAAAAGCCCTGAAATTGTGTTTCTCGCATCCTCGGTGGCAAAGGCCACAACAGTTCTTATCATTGCCGCACCTCCTTTCAATCAGTTTACGGGTGAATTGCCCACATTATCAATAGATGACCATATACTTGGAAATTTCCCAGTCGGAAACACGGGTGCGGTACTCATTCCACTCTGAAAGCTTTCCTGCGGTGTACTGGGCGGTTACATGCCCTCCCAAGGTGTCCGTAATTAGGGTATCCTCCCCCATCAGCTTCACGGCCTCGGCCAGAGTGCCGGGCAGACTGTCGATTCCGTTTTCCGCACGGGTGGCTTCGTCCATAACAAAGATGTTCTCTGTAACTTCTGCAGGGGGTGTAAGTCCCCGTTCGATACCGTCAAGCCCGGCGGCAAGGCACACGGCCAAGGCAAGGTAAGGATTGCAGGCGGGATCGGGGCAGCGAAGCTCCACACGAGTGGACTGTCCTCTTGCGGCGGGAATGCGGATAAGGGCGGAACGGTTGGAGGCACTCCAGGCAAGGTAGCAGGGCGCTTCATAACCGGGAACAAGCCGCTTATAGGAGTTTACCAGAGGATTTGTTATGGCAGCCATACCCTTAATGTGGGTTAAAAGACCGGCAATAAAGCTATAGGCCTCCTTGGAAAGCCCCCGGGGGTCGGAATTGTCGGCAAAAATGTTTTTCCCGTCCTTAAAAAGGGACATGTTGGTGTGCATTCCCGAGCCGTTTACGCCGTAAAGAGGCTTTGGCATAAAGGTGGCATGAAGCCCGTTTTTTTGAGCAATGGTCTTTACGGCAAGCTTAAAGGTCATAATATTGTCGGCAGCACGCAGGGCCTCAGCGTACTTGAAGTCAATTTCGTGCTGTCCGGCGGCAACCTCGTGATGGCTGGCTTCAATTTCAAAGCCCATTGCCTCCAGTGCAAGGCAGATTTCACGGCGGGTGTTGCTGCCGTGATCCAAGGGGGCAAGGTCAAAATAACCCGCCTCATCTCCGGTATGGGTGGTGGGTTTGCCCCGCTCGTCGGTTTCAAAAAGGAAAAATTCGCACTCCGGGCCGACATTGAAGGAGTAGCCCATTTTTGCGGCACGCTCAAGAACGGATTTAAGCACATGGCGGGGGTCACCCACAAAGGCTGTTCCATCGGGATTGTGAACGTCGCAGATGAGACGAGCCACCTTTCCATGTTGAGGGCGCCAGGGTAGAATTGTAAAGGTGTCAAGATCGGGATATAGATACTGGTCGGACTCATGGATCCGTGTAAAGCCCTCAATGGAGCTGCCGTCTATCATAATTTGATTATTGACTGCCTTTTCAATCTGAGAACGGGTGATGGCCACGTTTTTAAGTTGACCGAATATATCGGTGAACTGCATTCGAATGAACTCAACATCCTCAGTGGTTACCAGCTTTATAATATCCTCTCTTGTATACTTACTCATATTTTCGTTCTCCTTTCGGGATGAAATTACATAATTAAAAAGGCGAGAGTGCCCCACGGTTGGAAGCACCCTCGCTCATCAATGGATGTATTATAAGTTCTTGCTTTTTCCTTGTCAAGATAGTTTTTAGAAAAATTTTCAAGCGGGCTTGACAAGGTTTTTTCACAGTGCTAAAATGCCAAACATGTTAATAAGTGGCACCGCGGATGGGCAGCTTGCGTTCTCAATTGGGAGGGCGCTGGGCTGCTCTCTTTTTTTATTGCTTTAAGGAGGTTTGCATTATATGTGTTCTATAATTGGCTTTGAGAAAAGGAGCGTTTGCGCAAACAATGTGCAGGCCTGCTTTGATAAAACCCGGTCAAGAGGACCGGACATGACTCGTTTTGAAGAGGTGGGTGACGGCTGGCTGGGCTTTCATCGTCTTGCCATTATGGGACTTTCCCCAGAGGGGATGCAGCCCTTTCACAGGGAGGGTGACGCCCTTGTGTGCAACGGTGAAATATATGGCTTTCGTCCCATAAAAACCGAGCTTATCGCAATGGGCTGCAAGTTTCAAAGCGGCAGCGACTGCGAGATACTTCTGCCCATGTACCATGAGTATGGTGTGGAAATGTTCGCCATGCTGGATGCCGAGTTTGCCCTTATTCTCTATGATGAAAAAGCCGGTGGCCTTGTTGCTGCAAGGGACCCCATAGGGATACGCCCGCTTTTTTACGGAAGGCTGGACGATGGAAGCGCTGCCTTTGCCAGCGAGGCAAAAAACCTTGTGGGACTATGTGAGCATATTATGCCCTTTCCCCCCGGCTGCTACTGGAAAAACGGGGTTTTTACCCGATATGCCGATGTGACAAGGGTGGAGAAGCCCTGCTGTGACAGTGAGGAGGAGGCAAGCCGCAATATTCGCAGTCTTTTGGTTCAGGGCATTGAGAAGCGCCTTGATTCGGACGCCCCCCTGGGTTTTCTTCTTTCCGGAGGTCTGGATTCAAGTATTGTTTGTGCCGTTGCAGCAAGGCTTTTGCAAAAACCAATCCGCACCTTTGCAATCGGCATGGATAAGGACGCGATTGACCTTAAATATGCCCGCATTGCGGCAAAGCATATAGGAACACAGCACACGGAGGTTATTATGACCCGCGACGAGGTTATTGAGAATTTGGAAACCGTGATTGCGGCGTTGGGCACATATGATATAACAACCATCCGTGCCAGCATGGGCATGTACCTTTGCTGCAAGTATATCCACGAGAAAACTGACGTTCGGGTGCTTATGACGGGAGAAATAAGCGACGAGCTTTTCGGTTATAAGTACACGGACTTTGCGCCCTCACCACAGGAGTTTCAAAGGGAGTCTAAAAAGCGGGTTGACGAGCTTTACATGTATGATGTTCTGCGTGCGGACCGCTGCATTTCCGTGAACTCATTGGAGGCAAGAGTGCCCTTTGGCGATATCTTTTTTGCAAAATATGTAATGTCCCTATGCCCGGAGATAAAAATGAATAACCACGGTAAGGGAAAATATCTCCTCAGACGGGCATTTGAGGAGGGCGATTGGCTGCCGCCCGAGATTTTATGGCGGGAAAAGGCAGCTTTTTCCGATGCGGTGGGGCATTCTATGGTGGACGATTTAAAGGATTATGCCCAAAAACTATACACCGACAGGGAATTTGAAGAAAAATGCAAAGAATATGACCACGCCCGACCCTTCACAAAGGAAAGTCTTTTGTACAGGGAGATTTTTGAGAAATACTATCCCGGGCAATCGAAAATGGTAAGTGATTTTTGGATGCCCAACAAGGATTGGCCGGGCTGCAATGTAAACGACCCGTCGGCACGAATTCTTGCAAACTACGGCTCGAGCGGCAAATAAGGGAGGGAGCATTATGTCAAAATTTATTTTCATCACAGGCGGCGTTGTCTCCGGCCTTGGTAAGGGGATATGCGCCGCTTCTCTTGGGCGGCTTTTAAAGCAGCGGGGACTGCGGATAACACTGCAAAAATTTGACCCATATCTTAATGTTGATCCCGGGACAATGAGCCCCTATCAGCACGGAGAGGTTTTCGTAACCGACGACGGGGCGGAAACTGATCTTGATTTGGGACATTATGAGCGCTTTGTGGACGAAAGCCTTACGGGACGCTCCAGCGTAAGCTCCGGTAAGATATATTGGAATGTTTTAAACCGTGAGCGCAGCGGCGATTACCTTGGCGCAACAGTTCAAATTATTCCCCATATGACAAACGAAATAAAGTCTCATGTTTATGCCCTTGCGGGGCCGGAAACAGACGTGGTGATATCGGAAATCGGCGGTACCGTGGGTGATATTGAAAGCCAGCCCTTCCTTGAAAGCATTCGGCAGGTTGCAAACGAGCAGGGACGGGAGAATGTGATTTTTATCCACGTGCCGCTTATTGTGCGTGTGCCCGGCTCCGATGAGCTTAAATCAAAGCCGGTTCAGCACTCGGTTAAGGAGCTTTTGTCCCTTGGGATACAGCCGGATATCCTTGTCTGCCGCACGGACGAGCCTATAACTCAGGACATAAGGCAAAAAATTGCGCTGTTTTGCAATGTGGAGCCGGACTGCGTTATACAAAATCTTACAGCGCCGTCCCTTTATCAAGTGCCCCTTTATCTTGCAAAGGAGGGACTTGACAAGGTGGTGTGCCGAAAGCTGGGCTTGGGGGACAAAGAGCCGGACCTTACCGAATGGAAGGCCATGACCCTGAAGGAGATGGCAGCGGAGGGCAGCGTGAAAATTGCCCTTGTGGGTAAGTATACGGAGCTTCATGACGCCTATCTCAGCGTTGTGGAGGCACTTCACCATGCAGGAATGGAAAACGGGGTCAGTGTGGAAATAAAGTGGGTGGACTCTCAGCTTATAACTGATGAAAACACCGAAGAATATCTGGGGGATTGCCACGGCGTTTTAGTGCCCGGCGGCTTTGGTGACAGGGGAATCGAGGGGATGATATCTGCCGTGTGCTATGCACGGGAAAATGAAGTTCCGTATTTTGGCATTTGCCTTGGAATGCAGATGGCGGTGGTGGAATTTGCCCGTCATGCCGCCGAACTGGAGCAGGCGCAGTCCTCGGAATTTTTCCCCGGCGGACCATATCCGGTAATTGACCTTATGCCGGAGCAAAGAGGTATTACGGAAAAAGGCGGAACAATGCGGCTTGGAAAATATCCCTGCTGTCTTGAGGTGGGAAGCAAAGCCCGTGAGCACTATGGCATGCCGGAGGTTTGGGAGAGACACCGCCACAGATATGAGATGAACAACGGTTTTAGAAAGACTCTGGAGGATAAAGGATTAAAGGTAACAGGACAATCCCCCGATGGAAAGCTTACGGAGATAGTGGAGCTTAAAGAACACCCCTGGTTTGTGGGCGTTCAGTTTCATCCGGAGTTTAAAAGCCGCCCAAACCGTGCACATCCACTGTTTTCGGGCTTTGTTGCGGCCGCATGTTTGTATGAAAAAAATCGTGCAAATAAAGCCGAATAAGGGTAAAATGCTATATATAGGTGCAAAGCAGAACGAAGCGCTGCACAGTTTGATTTTAGGAGAGCGTATATGAACGAGAAAATCCTTGTTATGGATTTCGGCGGACAGTATAACCAGTTGATAGCCCGCAGAGTGCGGGAAAATCATGTCTATGCCGAGATAAAGCCGTACAATAAAATAAGCCTTGAAAAAATAAAGGCGGAGGGCTACAAGGGCATAATTTTCACCGGCGGGCCCAACAGCGTTTATGATGAGGCGTCACCCCATTTTGACAAGGGCATAATTGACATCGGCATACCCATTTTGGGAATTTGCTATGGTCATCAGCTTTTGGCATGGATGGGCGGCGGTGAAATATGCAGTGCCGAGAGCACCAGTGAGTACGGCAAAAAAGAGCTTAGACATGAGGATGACCCTCTTTTTAAAAATATTCCCCCTAAAAGCATTTGCTGGATGAGCCATACGGATTATGTAAAAACGCCGCCCAAGGATTTTAAAATAATAGCCTCAACCGACGGCTGCGCCTGCGCTGCAATGGCAAACTCGAAGCGCAAAATATACGGGGTTCAGTTCCATCCCGAGGTGACGCATACTGCTTTCGGTCAGCAGCTTATTTCAAATTTCCTCTTCGACATCTGCGCATGCAGAGGCGATTGGAAGATGGATGACTTCGTTGAACAGGCGGTGGAGGGATACCGCCACAGGCTTGCGGGGAAAAAGGTGCTTTGCGCCCTGAGCGGCGGGGTGGATTCCTCGGTTGCTGCCGTAATGCTGCACAAGGCGATTGGCGATAAGCTTACCTGTGTGTTTGTTGACCATGGCCTTCTTCGGAAGAACGAGGGCGACCTTGTGGAACGCACCTTCAAAGAAAAGTTTGACATGAAAATAATACGCATAAATGCTCAGGAGCGGTTTTTGAGCCGCCTGAAGGGTGTTTCCGAGCCGGAGGAAAAGCGTAAGATAATAGGCGAGGAATTTATACGCATTTTTGAGGAGCAGGCTCGGGAGATAGGCCGTGTAAACTATCTTGTTCAGGGCACCATCTACCCGGACGTTATCGAAAGCGGCGCAGGAGATGCTCAGGTCATAAAAAGCCATCATAACGTGGGTGGTCTGCCCAGCGTGATTGATTTTGACGAGATAGTGGAGCCACTGAGAGATCTTTTTAAGGACGAGGTAAGGCAGGCGGGAATCGAGCTGGGCATACCCTATGAGCTGGTTTGGCGTCAGCCATTTCCGGGGCCGGGACTGGCAATCCGCATTATGGGGGAGATAACCCGGGAAAAGCTTTCAATCCTTCAGGAGGCCGACGCTATTTTCCGTGAGGAAATTGCCGATGCAGGGCTTGAACGGGAGGCAAACCAGTATTTCGCCGTGCTTACGGGTGATAGAAGCGTGGGAGTTATGGGAGATGCAAGAACCTATGACTACACCGTGGCTCTAAGAGCTGTTACCACCAGCGACTTTATGACTGCGGACTGGGCGAGACTTCCTTATGAGCTGTTGGACAAGGTTAGCAGCCGCATAACCAACGAGGTACAACATGTTAACCGAGTTGTGTACGACATCACCTCAAAGCCCCCGGCCACGGTGGAATGGGAATAAGCGTTGTCTACCTATACGGAGGGGACTTTTAAATGAGAAATTATAAGGATGAGTACGAAAAAAGAGTCGCCTTTATAAGGCAAACGCTGCTTGAAAGCGGAGCCGGGGGCATAGTGTACGGAAACAGCGGCGGCAAGGACAGTGCGCTGGTGGGTATATTGTGCAAGGCTGCCTGTAGTGACACCGTGGGTATAGCAATGCCCTGCGCCTCAAAGCGCAATTTCGAGGGGGATATGGCGGACGCCCAGGCTGTGGCAAGGCAGTTTAAAATCGAGCAGCGCAGCCTTGACCTAACGGCGGTTAGGCAGGAGCTTATGGAGCGTTTGTCGGGGATTACCGAGCTTTGCG
>CAZJYY010000057.1:0-13386 GCA_964550315.1 uncultured Oscillospiraceae bacterium
GCGCTTGGTTCGGGACCAAGAGGCCTGGGGTTCGAATCCCCACACTCCGACCAAATTGGGATGCTTTGCGCTCCCGCAACAAATGACCAGTCAAAAGACTGGTCATTTGTCTTGTCCGCTCCATGCCCCCCTTTTCCCCGTACCCGCAGCGCTGGGCTTTCGTCTGAAAGACGGTTCAGGGCATTCATAGCAGCTGTAGGCAAATCGTCTCCGGATGCTTTTTCTTTTGGTAATTTCTTATTTCATACTGTTGCTTACAGCGCAAAATAGGCGGCAGGAGGATATTGTCCTCCTGCCGCCTTCTTGTTTTGGGTCTATTAAACTTCTTCTGCCTTCATTGTCTTATTTTTCAAGGCTTTTGCCGTAGCGCATGAATATGGCTGCCGCCTGGGCACGTGTTGCACTTTCACGGGGGTTGAGCCTTCCGGCATCGCCCTGGATAAGGCCGTTTTCAACTGCCCAAATCATGGCCTGCTTTGCGTAGTCAGACACTCTGCCTGCGTCGGCAAACTTATCAAGGCTTCCCTTTGGTGCAGGAGAGCCTGCGTAGCGCCACAGGGTGGTGATAAGCTGCTCACGGGTAATCTCAACTCGGGGATTGGTGCCGTCGGTCACACCCTTTTTCATGCCCCATTCTCTTGCCGCCTCATAAGCGCCGACTCCGGAGAGAGACTGCCCGTCCAAACGTCCCAGCACAGTCCAAAACATCTGACGGGTCATGGGTTCGTCGGGGGAGAAGGTGTCGGCGGAGGTGCCCTCAAAGAGCTTATTCTCGCCGGCGAATTTCACCGCGCCGTAGAACCAGTCGGTCTCCTTCACGTCCTTAAAGGCGTTGACCCACAGGGACTTGAAGCTTGCGGAAATCGTGTGCGCCTTTGTCACGTTTTTGAAGGTGTAGCTATCCACCGCACCCACGCTAACGCCGTCCACCAGCACGTCGTCAATCACGTAGCTCGTGTTGGGGGTGATGGTATAGGTGGCGCTGCCGTTTTCATATACGCCGGTGGCGCCGCTGGGGGAGATTGTGCCGTTTTCGCCGGCAGTGGCGGTGATGGTGTAGATGTTAATGTCCGGGGCAGGGGGGACAGGAACGTTGAAGGTGTTGGTGATGGAGAGCTTCACATCTGTGTCGGGCATGATGAAGGTGAAGTCTTTGCTGGTGCCCCCCGCAATAGCTTCGCCGGCTGTAACAGACAGGGTCTGCTTCTCAATCTTCACCTGCTCGCTGTCAACCCCCACCTCGTGGGTGGCGGTAACTTCGGGGGTGCCGGAGAGCTTGAGGGAGACGGTGACAGTTTCGCCGACCTCTGGGCCGTTTGTGTCGCCAACCGGCGTGGGAATGGGGGCCGGATTCGCGGTGACGTTATTCGCAATAACAGGGTTTTCGTCCTGCCAGGCCAGACTGTGTGTTGCCGCTTTGGTTACGGTGAGCTTTAGCCCGTCAGATTCCGCCTTGTCCGGCTCGGTGACGGTGATATAGTAGTTGTCGGGGACAATCGGGTATTTTTCTGTTTCAGTATCATTTCTTACGCTGGTCAGTGTCAGCTTTGTTCCCGATACGGACACATCCACAGTTTTGTGTACGGTGGTGGTGTTTGAGTCGTCGTAGACCTTATAAGTCCCCGCAGGTGCGGTTTCGAGAGTGAATTCCACGCTCTTGGCGGTGGCGGAGTCTCTGGCTACGGTGGCGTTTTCTGTCGCAACCGTGGGAGTGTCGGACTTGAGAAGTGTGGTGAGCTGCACTACCTGTGTACTGCCTGTACCGCTATTTTGAATCACATAGTCGGTGCTGTCGCTAAAGAAGTTGGCGCTGTAATCCGTGGAGTTCGTGCCGGTGATGGCAACAGGCGAGCCTGCTGAAATAGTTTTGCTACTGTTCACGCCGATGGAGCCGGTGAAGGGGGCAGTGACCATGATGGTCTTTCCGTCGGTCAGGTAGACGTTGTTGGCTACGCCGCCTTTGCTGTTGCCGGTGATGCTTGCAGTGTTTCCGACGGTCATGCTACCGTTACTCACACACACGCCGCCGCCGTTGCCGCTCGCTGTATTGTTTGTGATGCTGCCGCCGTTCATGGTAAAGCCGTCTGGAGACGTAGCGTCTACCAGCACGCCGCTGCCGTTGACAGCCGTGTTGCCTGTGATGGATCCGCCGCTCATGATGAAGTTGCCTCCGCAATACACGGCTGCGCCGCCATCACTGACAGCCGTGTTGCCTGTGATGGATCCGCCGGTCATGTGGGCAACGGCTCTGTCCACAAAGACCGCTGCGCCATTACCACCTCTTCGCTTGCAGTTTTGAATGACCGTACCGCTGCCAATATGGAGAGTGGTACCAGCGTTTTGCACCAAAACAGCTTCGGAGCTTACTTCGCGGTTATCACCATCTATGGTAATATTTGTAGTGGTGACGTTGCTGTTTATTTTAAGAAGGATTCCACCATAACTGCCGCCCCTGACGATTTTGCTGCCGTTGGTGCTGGTAATAGTAACGGGCTTGATGATGGCGGGAATTTCAGCGGTAATCATCTGCTCCGCCTGCACGTCGATGATCCAGCCGCCGTTGGTCTTGTTTAGCTCCGTGATGGCGTTTGTGAGGGTATCAAACTTGCCGCTTGTGCCGGTGCTGTCGCCGCCGGTCGCCACAACGGTTTTCACGAGGTCGGTCTTTTTGGCAAGCTGGAGCTTATCGCTTACAAGCTCCACCACATAACCGCTGGTGCCGTCTGCGTCAATCAGCGTGTCGAGGAAGATGTTCGCCGCATCTGTGGGTTGGAGGGTGTAGGCCGGGTCGTCACTGCCCAGGGCGATGTCCACGGGCGAACTATTTACGGTCTTTGTCATGCCGATGGCGCCGGTGAGCTTGCCGGTGACGGTCATGGTATTGGAGCCATTCAGATAGACGTTGTTGGGGGTTCCGCCGGAGAGAACGCCCTCTGTAATCGTTCCGCCCTTGACGTTATCCGTGACGCAGGCGGAGCCGGAGACCTTCATGGTGCCGGCGTACACATACACGCCGCCGCCGGAGTCGGCCGTGTTGCCGCTAATGCTGCCGCCGGTCATGTTAAAGGTGCCCCTCACATACACGCCGCCGCCGCTGCCGCTGTGGGCGGTGTTTTCGGTGATATTGCCGCTGTTCATGGTGAAGGTGCTGCCGTCGCCCACATACACGCCGCCGCCGTGGATTGTGGCAGTGTTGCCGGTGATGGTCACGCCGTCCATGGTGAGGTTGGCACCGCTGCTGACGGTGATGAGGGAGCTGGTGTTGGTGCTGCTCCCTTGCAGTGTGCCGCCGCCTGTGAGCTTGACGTTGCCTGTGATGGTGATTGCTGCGGTCGCTGTCACCGTTACGCCCTCGTTGATTGTGATGACAAGCGGCGCATTTGCGTTATCGCTGCCCTGTATGGTGGTTGCGGTTTTGATTTCTGCGTTTTCTGCAAAGGTAGTGTTGCCGCTAATAGTAACACCCTCCGCCAGCGCCATGGTGGGCAGCAGGGTGAGTACCATGCACAGAATCAGCGCCATACTAAGCAATTTTTTATTCATGTTCCTTTTCCTCCATTAAAATATGTTTCTTCAAAATCCAAGGGGCTTTTTTACATTGTCTTCCACATTAAAGCCCAGAACTAGGGCCGGAACTATGTTCCACGGACGGCTTCTTGCCCGGTTATAAAACGCCGCCGCTTGCCGGTAAACGCTTTGGCTTCGTATAAAAATCTCCCCGGCATCCTGCTCCTCGGGGCCGTCTCTGGCACGAAGATACGCCTGACGGGCGGCGGCAAGCTGACAGCGGGCGGCCTTAACCGCCTTTTGCTTTTCATAAAGCTCACGGCGCACCACCCAAAACCACAGGGTCACGAATGCTGCTGCATTGACAACGGCTATTAGCCAAATTATTTTATTTCCCAAGCAATCGCCGCCCCCTCCGCCAAAATTTTTATGTATCTATATATAGCATACATTTTACAAAAAAACCGTTTTCTGCATGAGTGGTAGTGTTTTTCGACATGAGTGGTAAATTTCGGCTGGAAAAAAACCAAAATTTGTGTTACATTAAAAATAGGATTTGGTAAAATGCTCCCAATTTGTCACCGTGTCTTACCTGTTTCCAGGAGCCATTTTGCAAGGAGAGGATGCCCACCATGCTCATAAAAATGATTTACGCCACCGTGATTTTGATTTTCGCCATCATCGGCATGACCCTGCTTCTGGATTTGCACCCCCTAAGTCTGCCCCGTGGCAGGAGAATTTTGTATTTTGTGTCCATGCCTGCGATTATTGCGGTGAGCATTGCTTTGATGCTGCAAATTGGCAAGCCCTTTGTGGCGCTTTATCCGGTTTTTGTGCATCTGCCCCTTGTGGTAATTTTCTGCATGGTGTCACGTCGGGGTTTTGCAAAGGTGCTTTTTGCACTTCTGACCATGATTTTTCTAAGCTATCCTCCGGCTCTTGTGGACGGAATTTTGGTGGAGCGGCTTTCAATCGCTCCGGTGCCGGAAATGCTGGTGCTGGTGCTGTCCTGCACCCTTACACTGCTGTTCCTTTGGAAATTCATGCAGGCGGACTTCTCCTATGTAATGCAGCAGCTTTCCACCGGGGAAACCGCAAGATTTTGTCTTGTTCCCATTGGCTATAATGTTATGGTCTACGCCCTGGGAAGATATGACTACAGTGCCACCACTCAGCCTGTTCGCATTGTGCTGTTTCTCAGCGCCATGGGGGTCTATTCCCTTTTGCTCCGTGTTTTTCGCCGCAGCCGTGAGGTAGAGCGGATGCAGGCAGAGCAGGCGGCATTGAATTTGCAGATGGAGACGGCAAAGGGGCAAATGAACGCCCTTCGCACCGCCCAGGAGCAGGCCGTGGTCTACCGCCACGATATGCGCCACCACCTGTCCATGCTGGACAGCTTCGCTCAGCAAGGTGAGCTTGCCAAAATTAAGGACTATTTATCTAATGTGCAGCAGGAGCTGACCGCCATCACTCCCCTGAACTTTTGTGAAAATGAGACGGTAAACCTTATCCTTTCCGCCTTCCAAAGCAAGGCGGAAAATGAAGGGGCGTCGCTGTCCGTTAAGGCAGAGCTTCCGAAGGAGCTGGGCATTTTGGACACGGAGCTTTGCTCGGTGCTGTCCAACGGGCTTGAAAATGCCCTTCATGCAGTAAGCAAGCTGGAGGACAGCGCTCTGCGGCGGGTCTTTGTGGATTGCTGCGTGGAGCGGAACATGCTGCTTTTAGAGATTGAGAACGCCTACGCAGGAGCCTTGCAGATAATAGATGGCTTGCCCGCCGCCTCAGAAAACGGCCATGGGTACGGCTGTCGCAGCATGCGCTCCATTGCCAAAAAGCGAAACGGCTTTTTCACCTTCCGTACCGAAGGCGGCGTTTTCACACTGCGGCTGGCGCTGCCGCTGGAAAAGGAGCCGGCAGTCATGGTGTAGCATTGCAGCTTTTAAAGACGTACACGAAAAATTGGGAGATGCCCTCACACGAGGCTTCATCTCCCCTTTTACATGGTCAAATGTTTCATAAATTATAAGTAGTGTGAACTCCCTTAAAAAGTTTGCCAATTTTATAACAAAGCTGTTGCATTTGTAAATTTTGGTGCTATGATATAGTCATCAGCCAAAGGGCTCTGTTCTTTTATATACTTTTCTATCGTGCCGGTATAATAATACCGTGCCATAAATCAAATGATTGGAGATAAAAAATGCTATTAGAAAACAAAATTGCATGTGTCACCGGCGGAACAAGGGGCATTGGTTTTGCCGTTGTTTCCGAATTTCTTAAAGAGGGCGCAAGGGTAATTCTTTTCGGTTCCAGAAGCGAAACCGCGCAAAAGGCTGTTGAGCAAATCAAAAGCGAGAATCCAAGTGCATTGGTTGAGGGCATGTCACCCAACCTAATCGACCTTGATGCCGTAAAGTCTGCAATGGCGGAAATAGTTGAAAAATACGGCAGGATTGATATTCTTGTTAACAATGCCGGCGTTTCGGACGCAACTCCCATCGACGCTTACACCTCCGAGAGCTTCGGCAAGGTTATGGATCTCAATGTTACGGCGGTGTTTAACTGCTGCAACGCCGTTGTCCCCTACATGAAGGCTCAAAAAAGCGGCGTTATCCTTAACACCAGCTCAATGGTTTCCATTACCGGTCAGCCCAGGGGTGCAGCTTACCCCACCAGCAAATTTGCCGTTAACGGTCTTACACTTTCCCTTGCCCGTGAGCTTGGCCCAGACGGCATCCGTGTGAACGCTGTTGCTCCCGGAGTTACCGATACGGACATGATGCGTGCAGTTCCCAAGGAATATATTACCGCTCTGGAAAAGTCTATTCCCCTGGGACGCATCGGCACACCCACAGATGTTGCCAACGCCTTTGTATTCCTTGCCAGTGACAAGGCAAGCTATATCACCGGAGACGTTTTGCATGTGGATGGCCTTTCAAGGTCATAGACTATAATGTAGAGTTTTTTTGCAGTCCGCAGATTCCCAAATCTCCCTAAAAAATTATTTAAAAATAGTTTTCTAAATGCGAAGAACAGACATTATAGAGATGTCTGTTCTTCGCATTTGTTTGTAGCTTTTTTCACTATTGGCCCAATACCATGCAATTTTCCGATTATAAATGAAGATATGGTAACTGTAATTAAGGAAAACACAATATTCTTGACAGGGATATACGAAAGCGACAAAGCTAAAACTGTAAAATCAGTTATAAAATACGATTTTCCTAGACTTAGACGTGTCAGCTTTGATATAACCAGTCCAAGCGCATCATCACCCCCGGAAGCGCCCCCCTCTCTCACTATGATACCAACGCCCATGCCCACGAAAATGCCGCCAAGAATAGCGGCTGCTAAAGGATATTCGCTCAAGTTTGGAAGCACATATCCCAGTCTTTCAAATCCGCCATACAGCAGAAAGAAACATACACTTGAAAACACAGAATTTTTTATAAATTGTTTTCCAAGTATACTGAAGCCAACGATATAACACAGCATATCCATGCATGGTCCCGAAATTCCAGGAGAGATATCAAACCAGTGATGCAGGAGCAATGTCATCCCCAGCACTCCACCTTCTGTTATTTCGCATTGACTATGCACATTAAAAAGCCCAAAAGTAAGAATTAAGCTGCCTAAGAGCAACAATCCGTAATGGCTAAAGCATTTGCGGATTCTCGCAGTTCTTGTCATTAAAACATCCTCCTCTTCTTGACACAGCCTAGTCTAAAGGATATAGTAGCTATAGTGTCAAGGGATTTTTAGGAGGAAATGTCTCACGTGGAAGTTAAATTTACCGTAGGCGAAATGGCCAAGCTGCACGGAATTACAAAGCAAATGCTTATTTTTTATGACCGGGAGGGCGTGTTTTGTCCGAAATATGTTGACCTCAACAACGGCTATCGCTATTACACCTCCGACCAGCTTGATGTTCTTGACAGTATTCTTATCCTGCGCGACACCGGAATGTCCCTTAAAGAAATAAAAATGCATATACAATCCCGCAGCGGAGTTAACGCCTTGGATACCTTGAACGAGCAATTGCTAGCTGTTCGCGAAAAAATCAATAGTCTTAACAGCGTACAGGAACGTCTGCAGCGCAAAATTGACAGCATTAATGCTTATTATTCCGGCCCTCCCAGTAATTTTATAATGAAATGCAGCGAGGATTATATCAGCACCGTTCCGGTAAAGGGTGCCAAAGGTCTTTTAGATTTAGACATTGCCCTAAAAGCGCTTCTTCAAATTGCCACCCGAGACAAGCACCCTCATTTCTATCAAATCGGAGGCATGGTTTCCCTTGAAAGTATGAAGCAGGGTGACTTTTTTAAATACGAATTTGGTTTTTTACCCCTATACCGCTTCTTCGCTGCGGATAATGTTCTTGTGAAGCCCGCAGGCCTATATGCTCACAAGCACCACCGAGGCCCTTATGTAGAGCTTGATAAAACATACCGCTCTCTCCTTGATGAAATTAGCGTCCAAGGCTACCGTCCCGTCAGCTCCTCATATGAATTTTACGTTTTGGATAGTCTTACGTCACAAACCCCCGATGAATATATAACCGAAGTTCAAATACGCATCGAAAAAAAGTGAATATAAAAAGGCACGGCATTAGCCGTGCCTTTAGTATGTGGCAAATAATTTCTTAGTATCACCATCGGCAAGATGGTAGTTTGCCGTCTATTTAAGCTTGTCCTCAAATATTTCCACAATGGTCTTTTCGGTGCCCACCATGCCCGGTGAGGCGATAAGTCCCATCTGCCTCATGGTGTCCTCGGGAGTTTTCCCGTTTATGCCATGGGCATTGGCAATGAAAGAGCCGCTCATTGCAAGATTTACGGACCGGAATGCGGCGTCAGTTGCCACAACGCCCTTCATGGTACAGCCCTGATTTCCGCCGTCGCAAATCATGCCGGTAATACTGGAGGCCATGTTGTTAATGGTTCTTTCCATATCCTCCACCGAGCCGCCCCGCATATATACCATTGCGCAGGCCATGCCCGTTCCTGCCGCTATTGCGCAGCCGCAGAATGCCGAAAGTCGGCCGGAATACTCTTTTATGTACATGCACACAAGATAACTAAGTGCCGTGGCACGAAGGAGTGTCTCCTCAGAAAGTGCTCTCACCTTGTACACCGCGTAGAGTGGCATTGTTGCAATAATTCCGTGTGCACCGGAGCCTGTTATGCTCATTGCCGGCTTATCAAGACCGATTACACGGGCTTCAATTGCTCCGTTGCAAAGAAGCTGAGCTGTGGAAAGCTCGTCCTTTGAAAATACTTCCCCGCCATTCATGGCGAGAAGCTGACGGGCAAAGGTGGTTTTTGGATTTCTGAGTCCTTCTTCAAAGAGCTCCATGTTGACCTTGTATGCCTCACGTATAAACTCAAGCTCGGAAATGTCCACCGTTTTGACGTACTCCACAAGCTGGCACAGTGTATAGGTGTGTACAAGGGGTACTTCCGGTGCTGTACCCTCCTCAGCCTTTTCAACGTCATTGTCCAGCATCACAGCACCGTTCACTTCGATTTTAACGATATTGGTGTGGGAGTGCTTAATGGTTATGGTGGCGGTGTCTGTTGCGGTTTTGACTGTTGCCCTAATGAAAATATCGGAGGAAATGCCGCTTAGCTTTACGCTGATTCGGCCCTCATCCACCAATTTTTGTGCGGTTTTGTTGTCCTCTGGAGTTACATCCGCAAGGGCTTCAAGCTCTTTTTCCCATTTTCCGGCTACAACGCCCAGCGCCGCAGAGAAAACGTTTCCCACCTCATTGGAATTGGGGATTCCGCAGGTGAAGGCGTTTTTGTACATGCCGGAGTTAAGCTCCATCAGCACATTTTCAACGTCACCCTTTGTGTAGCTGCGAGCCTTTGCAACCGCAAACGCGATGGCACCGGGTTCCGTTACGCCTAAAGCCGGCTTCATGTCCGTCTTTATAAGTTTTGTAAGTTCATGCATTTTATATGCCTCCATTCATGCACTTTATCTAAAAAACGACCTCTTGTCATTTGCACAGGCAGATTGACTGCCTGTGCAAATTATAAATTCTTATTTTTCTATGGGTTCAAGCGGCTGTGCAACTTCTTCGCCGTTTTTGCCTTCAAAGGATCTGCCAAAGCCGGTAATGCAGGCAACCAGCATTACAAGCCATATTGCCCAGCTATAGAATGCCGTAAACAGCATGTCCGTTGGTGCAAGAACAGGAAGGAATGAGTATGCGCCCTGCAGAGAAGAAAGTCCGCCCAACAAAAGAAGTACGCATCCGCCAAACGGGAGGAAGAACGGGAACGAGCAGATGCAGGTTGCAAGGATGTTTGCACTTCTATATGGGTGCAGCTGATTTTTGCGGCCGATAGCATTTACGAAGGGAGCTACGCAGATGTTTGCAATGGTGTTTATGGCAGCGATAAGTATGCCGAAGATTGTGGACAATGAGAATATAGCAAGCTCGGCGCCTCTCGGAGATTTGATGACCTTATCGTTAAGCCAATCAACGGTTTTGCCCATGCAGCCACTTTTCACAAGAACGTTGCCCATGGCAACAACAATTACAAGAAGTATTGAAACGGTGGTCATACCCGCAACGCCATCGGCGACTGCGCCGGAAATTTTGCCGCCTTCAATTGCGAAGATAGCGTCAAAGGTGAATAGACCGCTTACAAGGCCGATAATTATAGCGGTGACTATACCAAGGGACAAAGATGCGAATATATTAACGCCCTTAACCGCAAGAAGTATAACCAGCACTGTGGGGATAAGGAGCAAGAGCCCCTTGGGGTTTTGATATTGTGCAAGGAGAGTTGTTGCCTGTGCAGAGTCTGTTGCTGCGCCAGAACCGCCAAAGATGAAGAACAGCACAATTGAAACTGCCGCCGCAATAAGAACATATTTTGTTCTGGTCTTTACCGTGCCGCCAATGTCCGCCGTACCGCCTTTATATACGTATTCCTGACTGGTTGCGGCAATAATGGTAGTATCTGATACCGGGGCAAGGTTATCGCCGAAGGCCGCACCCGAAAGAATAGCGCCGGCCAGCACAGCTGGATTTGAACCTAATAGGATGCCCGCAGGATACAAAACAAAGCTCATGGTACTGATTGTTCCGAAGCCCGAGCCGGTAGCCATTGCAAATATCGCTGCGAATACGAAGGCTGCAACGGTAAATGCAGCGCCGCTAACGTTAAGCTTTACACCAAGCCAAACAAGACCTTCTGCAATTTGTCCGCTTTTTAAGACATTGCCGTATATACCAACTACAAGCCACAGCATAACCGCTGTCATGCCCACCTTTGAGCCAAGTCCTTCCAGAACAACGTCCCAGTAATAGGAAACATCTTTTACAAGAAGCATACCCACCAAAAGGCCGATAACTCCGGCGCCTATCATCATGTTAAGATCTGCTGCATTGAAAAATGAAAGTGTAATGGTTATTACAATAAAAATTACAAAAGGAATAAGAGCAAGGAAACTGCTTCCCCTAAACTCTAACGTACGATTCTCATTATCCATGTTTTATCCCCCATCATTTTTAATTTTTTCTTATCAGTTCTCCTGTAATGCGCATTTTTTAGATATCAATATGTACGATTGCCTCAATCTCAATCTTTGCTCCCTTTGGTAGAGCCGCAACCTGAAACGCCGCCCGTGCGGGATATGGGCTTTCAAAAAACTCGCTATAAATCTCGTTTACCTCTGCAAAATGTTCAATGTTGGATAGATATACCGTTGTTTTCATCACGTTAGACATTTTGCAGCCTGCCGCTTGGATAACTGCTTTAAGGTTATTAAGCGATTGGCGTGTCTGCTCCCCGATATCTTCGGGCATGGTGTTATTTGCAGGGTTCACAGGCAGTTGTCCCGAAACGCACATTATGCTTTCTCCAACAATAGCCTGGGAATAGGGGCCTATTGCTGCCGGTGCAGCATTTGTGGAAATTTCCTTGATCAATTTTTCACCTCCGTCGACAGTATAGTCTAATAATTTTTTACTATCTGATAATATTTTATCACCGCGTTGTGCTTTGTGCAATGGTTTATATGCATATATACCCAATTTTTGGTGCTTTGCACAATGTGTTTTTATCATATTCAGCATTTATAATAATAAATTATTATTAGTTGCAACTAAATTAAAAAAATGTTATCATAAACCAACGAAAGGACTGATGTTATGCGATGTGAGATGCTTGCACAATATTACATTTTGGTGGATTTTCTTGCCGACTTTTTAGGCGACACTACCGAGGTAGTGCTGCACGATTTAACCGATTTGGAGCATTCTGTTGTCAAAATCAGAAACGGCCATATCAGCGGACGCAAGGAAGGTGATCCGGCCACAGACCTGGTTATGAAAATTCTAAACAACAATGCCTCAGAGCCCTATGTTTGCAATTATAAAAGCGCTTCTAAGAATAAAAAGCATTTAAAAAGTGCTTCTTTTTATATAAGGGATAGCAGCAACAAAATTGTTGGAATGCTGTGCTTAAATTCGAACATTGAAGGGCTCTTGTCTGTGCAGGATTACCTTTACTCCTTTTTAAACGGCTTTGTGGAGACTACGTCAAAGCACGACACGGAGCACGCCAGTGAAAACCTTGGACAATCAATAAACGAAATAATAAATTCCTCCATTGAACGCGCCCTCTCAAAATATGCAGGGCGGGAGAATAGTTTGTCCATTGCGGAGAAGGAAGATATAATTGCCACAATGAATGCGGAGGGTGTTTTTCTATTAAAAGGCGCTGTTTCCAAAGTGGCTCTCGCCTTGAACATGTCAGAATCAAGCATGTACCGCTATCTTAAGCAGGTAAAATCCTCATGACATGCGCTATGCCCTTCCCTGAAAACGTATAAGCATTTTAAAACAAAAAACAAGGATGACAAGCTGCAGATTGCAGGCATTGTCATCCTTGTTTTTTATGGAGTTATTAGCTCATGCAGGCGCCGATGCTTTATGGCAAACACTCAAGCATCGCGGCTTTTTCGAGGGACATTTGTGTGGATTATGGAAAAGGATTATTTTTTAAACCGTTATCAGCGCCACATGGTTTTCCGTAATAATATTTCTCCACTCTTCGCTCAATTCATTATCTGAAATAATTAAATCGAAGCTTGAAAGGTTTGTAACATAGCAGGATTTCACAACGCCAAACTTGCTGGAGTCGGCAAGTAAAATCTTTTTCGCACCAGAGGCCATTATGGCCCTTTTGGTTGCGACCTCATAGCTATTCATGCAGGTTATGCCCATTGCATCATGTATACCCGCCGCAGAGCAAAAAACCTTGGTAGCTCTGGACTTTTGTATAAGAGATATACTCTCCGGACTTTCGAAAAGTCCGGTATCCGCATGGTAGTAGCCACCGCCGCAGATAATTTTAATGTCAGGCTTAGTTGCCAGCTCATTTACTATGTTAAGATTACTTGTAAGGATCGTGGCCGACACCGCAGGGGAAATACAGGCTGCCATCCATTCAGTCGTTGTTCCGTTGTCGATTATCACACAGTCATTTTCTTCTATAAGACTGGCGGCTTTTTGACCGATTCTTTCTTTTTCGGCAGCTCTTGTGTCTGACGCAGCCTTAATTGAGTAGTGCTCTGAATTAACGCAGTTGGTATTGTAAATTGCGGCCCCGGGGATATCTAAAATAAGATTATCCTGCTTTAAAAGCTCCAAATCCCTTCTTATTGTCATTTCCGACACATCAAAAAGCACTGATAGCTCCCTTATGGTCATCCCCTGCCGCTGCTGAAGTGTATCCACCAGCTTGCGAATTCTATCGTCTTTCTTGCTCAACTATCTCACCTACAAAACAAAATTAGTAACTATTTTCTACAGAGCCATGGCGGCAGCGGCGACGTTTTGTGCCGTGAAGCCAAACT
>CAZJYY010000058.1:0-12910 GCA_964550315.1 uncultured Oscillospiraceae bacterium
GAGGAAGGTGTAGCCGTTACGTGGTGCAGGGTTATTGAGCTTTTTGCCTGCGTTAGATGTACCGGTGACTAGCTCTGCGGGGTTGCCCAGTGCAGCCGTGCCCTCGCCATTATAGGTAATACTGATCCTCTTTGGTATCCAACTGGCCGTGAACTCTCTTGTGCCATCCCAGCTATCCGTTGCCTCAATCGTGGTTGCCTTGAATGGATTTATACCTACTATGTAATTCCATCCATCAAAGGTATATCCCGGGTTCGTAGCGGTGGGCAGAATGGTCTGCGTGCCGTAGGTATGATGTGTCGGCGCTTCACCGTCTACTGTCCCGCCTTCTCCGGCATCAAAGCTTATGGGATAGGTGTTCGCAGTCCACGTTGCGGTGTATGTTCCGCCGTTTAGCGGCATGGTTTCCGGAAGTGCCGGGTTCCAACCTGCAAAGGTGTAACCTGTTTTGCTTGGATTTTCCGGTGCTGTAATGGCTGCGCCGTATTCGGCGGTGATGTCTTCAATCACGGAGTCACCGGTGTCTGCAAAGGTAATGGTATATTGCTTTTTTGTCCAAGTAGCCGTTACGGTGACGTTCTTTGCGGGCATGGTGAAGCTGCCGTTGTCGATTGTTACATCAGTGCTCGTCCAGCCTGCGAAGGTGTTACCCGCTTTCGTGCCAGGGTTAAGGCTGACACCTGCGCCGAACTCATAGCTGCCGCTTTCTGTTGCGCCCGTTCCACCGCTCACAACGGTAAGGGTGTAGCTTGCGGTGCTCCAGTGGGCATAAAGAGTCTGAGCCTCAGTGATGGAAACCTTTGTGCTGCTCGCCACCTTGGTGCCGTCTACTGCGTTGGTGAACCAACCAAGGAAGGTGTAGCCCTCTCTCGTGGGTGTGGGAAGCTCGCCGTAGGTTCCGTCATAGGTTACCTCAATGCTTGCAGTGCCAACAGTTCCCTCGTTTGCGTCGAAGCTGACAGTGTACTTGTTTGCTGTCCACTGTGCAGTGTAGGCTACACTATTTGTGGGCATTTTGTCAGCCGGGGTTACATCCCATTCGTAGCTATAGCCCGTTTTGGTAGGAATCGGCGCTGTGATTGGCGCGTCATAGTAAACGGTGCCTGCTGGAGTATAATCGTTTGATGCTGTGCCGCCGCCCAAATTCCATGTCAGGGTGTAGCTCAGGCGTTTGTAGTAGAGCTTCACAACCAAGCTGTTGTCATTGGGAATTGTGGCTGTCGCACCTGTTTTTACGGAGTCAAAGGCAATTCCGTTTTCGACCTCATAGTCACTGTTTTTGAGTTCTGAAAGGGTCAGCTTTGTTCCTGCAGCGCCGTATTTTGTTTCCGAATGGTTTGCTGTGGCATAACTTCCATTTGTTCCCATGATGTAATGCTCAACGGTGTAGGTGTTCTGCTGGGTCCAGCCCGCATAAAGCACTACATCAGCATTGGGCATTGTTGTGTCTGTAAACTGAGTTTTAGTCTGCTCATCAGTAAACCAACCGGCGAAGGTATAGGTATCCCTTGTGGGGGCGGTGGGGTGAGCGATGGTCTGGCCATACTTGAAGGTCTTTTCGGTTTCGCTCATGGCACTTCCACCGTTTGTGTTATAGGTGATAGTGTGGGTGCTGCGGTCATAGTAGAGCTTCAGAATAAGCTTTCCGTCTCCCGTGATAGTGCCGCCGGGAACACGATTTGCGTGAGTTGTGTTTTCAGTAAAGCCTGTATAGGTCTTAGCCACAGCCGTTGCAGCAGTGTCAGTAGTGCCGGTTAGGTTTTCGGTGTCCTTAAGGGTATAACCGCTATCATTGGGGTTCTGCTGATAGTGCTCCACTTTATAGGTGGTGTTGCTGTTTGTGGTCATTCTACCGTAATAGGTGACATCAGCCGCAGGCATGGTGCCTGGCGTGACCCTTGTGGTATAGCCGCTGTCGGAGTACCAGCCATCAAAGGTGTAGCCGGGCTTGATGGGATTTGCGGGCTTGTCGATGCTAGCACCGAATTTCACAGAGCCCTTGGTATAGCTCGTGTCGGTGATGGAAGCGCCCTCCACCTGCCAATTCAGATTGAAGCTGTTGCGGCTGTACTTAATGGTTACAACAGTGGAACCATTGGCATCAATAACTGTGTTGGTGACGTCACCGGCTGTGAAGCCTGCACCGTAATCCTTTGCTTTGGCTGCTGTTTGTTCGCCGGTTGTTCCATAGAGCGTCTCGGTTACCACCAGTGAACCGGACTCTGGATAGCTTCCGTTTAAATCCTCACGGACGTGCTTAACCGTGTAAGCGGTGTTTGTTGCCGGAGTCCAATGGGCAGTGAAGGTGATATCCGCCGTTCCCATGGTAAGTCCGCTGATGGTTTTGGTGGGTTCGGTTTGTCCCTCCCAGGTCCAGCCGGCAAAGTCGAAGCCGGTCTTTGTGGGTGCAGTGGGTGTGGCGATATTCTGCTCATAGCGGTAGGATACATTAGTAATGCTGTTGCCGCCGTCGGTTGCAAAAATTGCATCGTGGCTCATGCGGTCATAGTAAAGTGCGATGGTAACATCTCCGCTTGCGGGGAGGGTGTAGGTGTCGTTGGTGTGTGCTGCGCCGTTCACCTTTGCGCTGGCGTAGACTATGCCGTTTTCAACAGGCAGATCGACATTTACAAGGTTTGCAATGGTGATTTCTTCGCCCGTTTTGCCGTTTTTAGTCTCGGTCAAATCGGTTTTTAACTCATAGTCTCCGCTAGGTGTCATGACATAGTGCTGCACGGTGTAGCTTTTTGCACCGGCAGTGAATTTTGCATAGAGCGTCAGTGCCTTCGCCGGCATGGTGGCTGATGATGTAAAGCTAAACTCTGTGCCCTCGTCAAAGCTTTCAGTGGTGTACCAGCCCACGAAGTCATAGCCATCCTTTGTGGGAGTTGCAGGCTCGCTAAGGGTCTTGCCGTAGCGAGTGAGCGTGCTGCTGATTTCGCTTGCGCCATCCATGAGGGTAAGGGCGTACTCGCTGCGATCATAATAAAGCTTGATAACGGTGCTTCCGTCCGCACTGATGGTATGCGCTGCGAAGGCATCGCCGTTAACGGTGGCTTTATTAAAGCTCAATCCCTCAGAATTGGTAAGCTTCAAGCTTTCCAGATTGATCAGACTGCCGGTTTCGCCGGTTTGCTGCAGGATTGCGCTGCCGTCGCCGGGAAGCACATAGAAGTTACCCTCGGTCTGCTGGATGTAATATTCAACACGATAGGGGGTGTCGGGGCTTGCCTTCCAATGTGCATAATAGGTAATGTCGTTTGCACCCATGGTTTTGGTTTGGATAACATTGCCGCCCTCGTCCTTGCTGTCAAAGATAACTATGTTGCCGCCCTCCGCCGCTGTATACCAGCCGTCAAAGACATAGCCGCCCAGGGCCAGTGACGGGGCATAGAGGGCCTCGCCGAATTTCTTATTTTGATAGGTGATGTTAGGTGTGTCTGCGCTTGCAAACTTACCATAGGAGAAGATGAGAGTGCTCTTTATTCTGTCGAAGTAGAGCTTCAGCACCGTTGAGCCATTGGCGGCAATTACGGTATCGGGTGTGGATTTTTTCGTGTTAAGAACGAAGCCCTCGGCTGGGTTAGTGCTGTGGAAAGCTGCGCTGCCGCCGGTTTTGATGTTGGTGTTTTGCTTGTTTTCGTTGACTATCTCGGTTTTTACAAGACTATACTGGCCGTTAAGCCCCTGCTCGTAGCGTTGCACGGTGTAGGAGTTCGGAGCCTCGGTCCACTTTGCATAGAGGGTTATGCCCGGGTTTTGCTGGGTGAATGCGGGCATCTGAGTTTTGGAGCCTGTATACAGTGTGGTGCAAGCGCTGTCTGTATACCAATCAAGGAAGGTATAGCCTGTCATGGTGGGGGCGTCGGGCCATGTGATTGCGGCGTTAGCGCCGGTGGAAATCATCTTAACCGTACTGCCGCCTTTGGAATCAAAGGCAATATAGCGCTCGTTTTCCGGATCGCTCCAGGTCAGCGATATGGTGCGGGTGATGGGTTTGGAGCTCATGGCAAGTGCTCCGCCACGCCAGATAATTGTCATTTCGCCGGTTTCCTTAGCGCTGTTCTTGGCGGGCGTAACGGTTATAGTGTTTTTGCTTCCGTCATAGTTAAACGCAGGGTTCGACATTTCAATGATGAACCTGCTTTCGGTAGCATCGTCGCAATTCATCCCGGGAGCTTCGCCGTCGCCGAAGATTTCGCCGGATTTCATGTTCATATACTGCATTTCAAACAGCGAGGTGGGCAGGGTAAAGTTCTTGATGGTTTTCACGCTGTATTCAAGGTCATCCTCTTCCGCCGGAGCAAAGTCGTAAACATTTTCAACCTCGCCGATGGTTAGGAAGGGCCACTGATTTTCGTAAAGCGTGGGCTGATATGTAAGCTTGGGGCTGCTGAAAAGCTGTGCTTTGAAGGTGATTTTCAGGTACATGCCGATTTCAATCAGCATTGCTCCGGAATAGCTGCTGTCTTTACCGCCGCTCTCTGACCAGCTTAGGCTGTAATAGAAATAGCCCCAAAGCTGGGCGTACGCCCCGGCCTCCGCTGTTATACCGATGCTGTCCAGCCGCAGGGAGAATAGTCCTACTGCAACTTCCAGCTCAATGCCCGCTTTTATGCCAATGGTGCCCATGACATAAAAGTCGAAGCGGTAGTGCTCTTCCTCTAGGGTAATTGTTTCGTTGGTACTCTGCCTATGGAACAGCAAAAGCGAGAAGTTATAGCGCTTTGCGTTGCCGTATTCAAAGCTCATGCCAAGGGTTACATACATATTTGCGGAAACAACAAAATCCGCACCAATTCCGAAAACAAGGATATGGAAGGGGTCTACACTGCCCTCGATGTTGAAAATTTCCTTGCGGAAAAGCTCGATCTCGGAGTTGTCGGCATTGGCTATCATGTCGGCGTATTTTTCGGCAAGGCCGCCGCCGTTGCCGCCTTCCCACTCTACTTCCTCGCCGTTTTCATCAACCAGCTTTTCGCCGAGGAAGGTTTCCTTTTGCTCCATAAGGTCGGTAATCTGCTTGCCGATATTGATAATTTTCTGCTCAGTGCCGGAGCCGGTAACGGGCTTCCAGTCAAACTCATCAGCGTCCGGCCCCTTGGTTTTAGCGGTTGCAGTTATGCCGATGCCGGTATATACGCCAACGTCAAAGTTTGCGTTTAGCTTGTAGTCATAGATGTAGGGGAAAATCCATGCCTTTTTCCAAATTGCACCGCCGCTGGTGTTAACAGAAATAAGGATTTCCTGCTCAAAAACCGCAGTCAGGCTAAGCACGAGCTTATTCTCGCCGGAGCCGATTTCTGCTTCGAAGCTTATGGAAAGCTCCACACGTACACCGTTGCTGCCGTCAAAGTGTTGGAGAACATATCCTGCGGCAACGACAGCACGGATTTCCTGTTTGGTGATATTGACATTACCGCCTGCCAACAGAGACGCCTTGCCGGAGTCAAGCTCGCTGCCGTCTGCACCCTTTATGGAATAGTCGGCAATTTCCATGTCAATATCGTCGCTAAGCTCCCTGAAGCCGTCGGTTTCAATGGCAAGGTTTGCTAGGTAATCCACAGCCCCCTCCACAAAGCCGCTGGAAACAGCCTGCTCCTCAATGTCGTTCTGCAGCTCCTCAATTTCCTTTTCGGAGAACTCAAATTCCTGCTCACGGGTGTTATAAATATCCATTGCCGCAAGAATTTTGGATTCGTCCACATTAGTGCTGTATCTTATTATATAATCTGTTTTGTTTTTTTCCACGCCGGTAATAACGGCATAGCCGGTGTTTTCAATTCCTGTGGCGTTTTCAGGGTCACTGCTCAGCGTTCCGGTATAAAACGAAATGTAGTCTCCGACATCTATTGTGGTCTGGGAGCTAAGACCCATTTTTTCATATTTGTCCGCGGTGAAATCCAGCACCGACAGGGGCAGGGTTAGCTGGTTTTCCACAGTGTCAGTATCTGCATCCTCTGGGACAGGCAGCACATCGGGAGTAAATAGCACGTCCTCACCGTCAGCGGATTCGTAGCTATAGCTGGTGCCGCTGATTTTGGTAATTGTGACATAAGCAATTTCGCCGTCAGCTTCGGTTCCGGTTGTGTCCAGAGTGCGAACCTCCGGGCTCGCACCGGAGTAAATCGCAACGGTATCGCCAATTTTAAGGGCTTTTTCGCCATCGTATGTGAAGCTGCCCTTGCTTCTGTTTTCATCAAGCTGGGTACTCTCGCTTTGAGTACCTATGGATGCGGTGTAAAGACCATCCAGCGCCGCACCCGTCATGTCGCTTACCTCGCTGTTGGGAAGATAAATAATTCCATCGGCCAGACTGAGATTGTTCGTTTCCTTCTTAGCTGTGATGAAGTTAAGCTCACGAACGCTTGACGGCTGCGAAACGCCTCCGTCCACAAAAACAGAGCTGCTGTCCTCGGAAAGCTCCACCTTATAGGTTTGACCGCCGGTCAGTCCCACAGGCGTGACGGTATAAACACCATTGCCCTTTGGTGCGAGGGAGTATGTAACCTTAGCGTTTGCTTCGGTGATATTTTTAATTGTCAGGCTGGCTTCGATGTCCGACTGTGTGCCCTTGACCTCAAAGGTGAAGCTGGTGGGGGCATCCGTTTTGGTAACGTAGTTCGGCGTGTCCAGCGTGCTTAGCTCCTCCATGCCGCCGCTCATTTTTGCATAGAGCGTCATGTTTCGGCTGACGGTATCGTCCGACTGCACGGCAAGGGTCATCTCCTTGTCATAAAACCAGCCGAGAAACAGCCAGCTTTGCAGGAAGGGCGTAGGCAGGGACTTGATTTTTGTGCCGCTGGCATAGGTTGAGGTTTCGGGCAGGCTGACGCCCTCGGCAATAACACCTTCGCCCAGATCAAACTTTACCTCATAATAGGTGGTAGTGCCGGTGTTGTTGTCGATATCGGGCTTTTTATCAGGTTGCTTGAAGCCGACTTCAAGCAAATGCTCATTAATCCGTGCAAGGAAGGCTGCTCCCTCTGCACGGGTAGCTTTATTTTTGGGATTTACATTGCCGTTTGTATCACCTTGGAACAAACCGCATCCCCAAAGCTTAGAGACCGCCTCCTTAGCCCAGGAAGAAGCAGTGTCAATGTCCTTAGACATGGTGTCAGTTGTTTTTTGAGGGAAAGTGATGTTATAGATTTTGAAAAAGCGAACAATCATTGTTGCCATTTGCTCACGGGTCAAAATACCCTCGGGGTCGAACTTGCCGTCCCCGACGCCGTCGGCAACGCCCTTTTGCTTGGCCCAAATAATGTAGGAGGCATACCAGGAATTGGGCGCAACGTCCGAAAATCCGGTTTCGCCTTTGTAATCATCAACATTGATTCCGGCGATGCGTCCTATTACGGTGACAAACATTCCTCTTGTCATGGCACCGCTTGGATTGAACTTCGTATCACTGATGCCGGTGAACAATCCGTTTTCTAGGGCGTACATGACATCTTTATAGAACCAATCGCTATCCTTTACATCGGAATACGGGTTCTTTGTTTCTAAGCTGACTGTATCGGTTTCGCTCTGGGTACCTGCCGCAAAAATCTGTACAGGCAGAAGGGTTGCTACTATACATATAATAAGTAGCATACTGATGACTCTCTTTTTCATGACTTTCCTCCTAAAAACTACCGTGGCTATACACAGCCATTTACATGCGCAAATTATAGCAGATTTTGTGAGCCAAAACCGTTAAGTGCACGAGATGTAGTTCACAGGACACGAAATGCAGTTAGGTTGTCAAAAATGGAGTTTTTATGTAACCCGGAGCTAAATTTACCGCCGGTTGCCATATAAAGGGCGCATAGCCAAAATTGAGTTGAAGGAGGAATGGTGGATAGGAGAAAGAAAAAAACCAGCCAAAGGCTGGTTTCTTCTTGCATAAGCGCAGGGGACAGAGGGGCGAGGTAAATTTAAGACAGATCTATACACCTACATGACGTTATCTCAAGGGGGGTTACAGTGTTTTGGAACATTGAAGCCCAAAAACATGCGGAGCAAAACATAAAAGAAAACCCCTGTAACCGTTGAAGTTACAGGGGTTTTGCTGGTGCGCGAGGCGGGACTTGAACCCACACAAGTATGCCATAAACCCGTTGATTACACTGGGATTTTTATTTTCGTTAGCAATATCGTTAGCACTGTTGCTAAAATTGATGGATAGAGCAGCTTACGATTTAAAAAATTTTTCCATTTTGTTTTGGCCCTTAATCCTGTCATCTTGCTCAAGTTTTGTGTATATCTTACGCATTGTCTGCCAGTCAGACCAACCGCCCATTTCCATAATTTCAAGCTCTGACATTTTGAGATGGTATCCAAGCGAAGCAAACGAGCGGCGTAGACCGTGCACGCCCACATTAGGCAAATCGTTTTCCTTGCACAATCTATTGACCCGTGCCCATATCGTGTTTGGGTTGCAAGTCACAATCAGACCGTCTCGCTCTTCTTCTGGCACAGCTTTGAGCGCATCAATTAGTGCCGGTATCATTATTCTTATTTTGCGAGTAGAAGAAGTGTTTTTATTTGCATCCTTCTGCACCAGCTTTTGGTCTTCGTCAAAAACCGCTGCGCCCTGGACAGTAATGACTTTGTTTTCAAGGTCAATTTTATCCCAAGTTAATGCCATTATTTCAGAACGTCTGAGTGAATGAAGAGCAAGGAGCGCTGGAATTTCCACTGGTTTTTCCTTTGCTGCCTTTACAAAGACTTTAATTTGCTTATTGCTAAGATACGGAAGATCCTTTGGCACTACCTGTTCAAGGGTGATTTTTGGCGGTTCTATACTATTTTTGCGAAGCACAGAACAAATAAAGTGCCATGCATTTTTCTTTCCTTTTGGGGCATGGGTATCGGCGTTTACAATGCTTTGCCAATCTTTTATGCTGCCAATCTTTTTATCCATTACAGATTGAAAAAAGTTGTTTTGTATAGTGCGATATCCACGTATTGTTGCCGGAGAAATTGTCTTGCTTCGGGAAATGATATAATCGTCGATGGCCTGTGTTAACGTCTTTTCCCCGCCCTTGGGCTTTGCAACACGTTTTCCTGCTTTGTGTGCAGCTTTAATTTGTATAGCAGTGTTTATACACTCTTCTTCTGTATTGGCTGTCACGGGGGTGCTTTCCCCGTCCAGCCTAAGCTGTATAAACCAGCTGCCGCTTGGGAGCTTCCGAGGCTTGGGGACGGTTATTGATGTTGATTTTGCCATCTTGATTTACCTCCAATGATATGGTAAATTGGAGGTGGATAGGCCGTCTAATCTTATCCACCTCATAGACCGTCTCTGGTGCGCCAACACCAGAGACGGTTTTTTATGCTATTTAATGTAAAATAAACTATCAAACGCCCGAAGCGCTGGTCGTATGAAATACGGGCCGTTTGCAAGTTGCATTTGCTTGGGGACGCTTATTAATATTAATTTTGGCATAATGCCGCTTTATTTTTTCCTACGTCGTCTTGCTAACGCCACTGCGCCAGCGCCAAGACCAACAACAGCCACGGCACCAAGCATAGAACCGTCTCCACTTGGAGCGGTACTGCTTTCTGTGCTCGTTTTCGATGTCTGGATTGTATCACCTTGTGGCCTTTCAGAGGGCGTTATTATCTGTGTAGGTAGCGGTCTTGGGGTAGAAATGGGCTTTGGCGTGGGAGTGGGTTTTGGTGTAGGAGTGGGAGTGGGTTTTGGTGTAGGAGTAGGGGTTTCAACTGGAGCAGCATAAGGACAGACACCGTTTGGATGCAAGTGGGGTCCCATACCGTGGTGATAGTGATAAGAACCCAAGCCACTGACATTTTTGTTGTCCTTGTGGCCGCCGTTTGAATCAGTGCGCCCGGAATGTGCGAAAGCAACAGAGGTAAGCAATAGAGCGAAAACAAGAAAAACTAAAGGGGCAAGTCTTTTTTTCATAAAGCACCGCCTATATGTATTTTTATTTTACTGCTAAATCGTTACTGATATTGGTAACACCAAGGGGTGCTATTTACTAATTTGCTCCATTAAATGCTTTGTCCATATCGTTACCAACGGAAACCATGCCACCGAGCATTGCATCTATGGCTTCAGGCGTGGTGTTTATAACCCATACATTGTCAACCAGTGAGAGTGTAATAGTTATGGTAGTGGTTATAGTTTCATTATCATCACTTTCAAGATACCCCATCATAATATCGTTTGCCATAGCATCCATTTCATCATCGCTTGGCCGCTGGTCTTCAGGAAGAAGGGCATATTGCATTAGCTGAGAAAACGCATCCTGCATGTACTTGCCCATTAAGATAGACATGTCGATGTTGGTAATATCGACAACTACCGTTGCCGTTCCGGCTTTTACGTCTTCTTCAGATGACACTATGTTGTAGGATAGATTTGCGACAACTGCGCTCATAATTTCAACAGACTTGGGGTCGGCATCCTCGCCGATGTCCTCAAATTTGCCGCTTCCCCAATAGGCATTCATGTCTTCTGTATCAACCTGCTGGACGGCGGTAATCGCTTTCTCAACAACTGTCTTTGCAGGCTCCTTCGACCCCCCGCAAGCTGCAAGTGACAGCAGCATAACGAGTGCAAGGGATAAAGCAACAATCTTTTTCATCTTCTCTTTCTCCTCTAAACGATTCAATTATAAGTTTTAAGCTTAATTTGCTGGTATGAGTGTTATTGTAAGTCCGCCGCTTACGGTTAATTCTACGCCGTCAGAAAGAACGGCATTAAGGAACTGATTATTATAGAACCCAGTGCCATCATCTATACCAAACATCTCATTGACGCCGCCGTCGTATAGGTTTGAGCTGCTAAGATTGCCTCTTCCTGATACAGCTACAATCTTATAGATACCGGGGTCAAAATCTTCGCCAGAAGTAAAATTACCGCTTGTAAGGGTAACGGCTTTGCCTTCGTCGTAAGTCCGGCCGGCAAAACCGCTTTCAATATTTGTGTATATAAGCTTTATAACAAGTTTTCCATTGGTTGATAGTACTGTGCCCTCGGGGAGTTTCAATCCAGAAAAACTGCTTGTGTAGAAACCGTTCCCGTCATCTATCCCGAACATTTCATTTACGCCGCCCCTATAAAGGTTAGAACTGCTGAGATTGCCGGTTCCAGAAACCGCTTCGACATCACATTTTCCAGAGGGAATATCAACACCTGCAGTGTAGTATCCAGCGGTCAAAGTATACTCTTTTTCAATGTTAGATAGTTCGTTCTCTGCTTCTTGATTGGATTCCGGCGTAGCGTCTGGCTGTGAGCTGTCGGATGGATTGGCACTTTCGTTGGTAGGAGCGCTCGTGCTTGGTTTATCACTGTCGTCACCGCCCCCGATACTTCCTATAATGCCGATTGCTACAATGCCAATAATTACCCAAAACCACCATTTTTTGTGCAAGGGCTTTTTGGCCTTAGGTTGTTTCGCCGGGGTGGAATTTGCAACATTGTATTGAACGGGTTCTTGCTGAGACGCCCCACAAGAGGGACAGAAGGTTGATGCGTCGGGCAATTCTTGCCCACATTTTTTGCAAAACATTTTCTCTTTCTCCTCTTTTTTATTACAACACCGCGGTCTCCTCAAACCACGGTGGTGCTTACTATATTCGCCAGCGCTGCCCGCAATTTTGGCATACGGCTTCGGAGTGTGTTACCGACTTCGACTTTGTGTTGGTAATTAAGGGAATAATAAGTATTAGTCCAAAAGTAAGGCAGGCAAGTAAAATCCACATCAGCCATCCCAGGCACCCTCGATTCTTTACGCTGACGTTAGTTACGGCTTGTACAGCAACTCTGTCGCTATAGCAACGCGGGCAACGCAAGCCCATATGTGGCTGCTGTGGTGGCGGCGGAGGTGGAGCGCTATACTGGGGAGGCGCTTGATTCGCACCGCAGTGGACGCAGTACTCTGAATTGTTGGGCAATATACTCCCGCAGCGAATGCAATACATATCTACTCAACCTCTCTATATAATTTAAACATAGCAGATTTACTTAACCAGTTTTACCATTATCTCGTTATACAACTTACTATTCTTTTTTGCTTCAATTTCTTCAATCTTACCATTACTGTATTCAACAATAAAAAGGGACTGGTTAGAGAAGCGCTCTTTGGTTACTCCGTAAGTGCGCTTGCTACCCGACATACCCCCAACAACGGCACCTGCACCGCCAAAAAGAACTCCACCGAGGGCAGCCCCGCCAAGACTGGCGCCTTGAGCTTGTCCGGTGTATTCCTGTACCGTATTCCCACCGGCGTATACCGCTCTAACGATATATGGCATCCCGGGGATTACATCTAATTTTGTGGTAGTCGATAAATTCTCAATTAAAATGCCGATGGCGCGGTCATTAGCCTTATATTTATGAAGGACGGCTTGGTCTTCGGTTGCGAGAATGCGAACTAAGGTGTCAGGCTCATTTTGTGAATTTATGACAGCGTCTAACTTAGTTGCCCAATCACTTGTGCGGGCTCTTATTTTAAAAGTCAGTTTTCCGGCTATTGGCTCTGATTTTATTATCTTTCCGCTCATGGCGGCAGCCTGCTCAAGCAGCGAAAACGCTGTATCTTGGTCGTGATGTAAGATAAATTGATAAACAGCCTTAGACATATCTACTCAACCTCTCTATATAGTTTTATAGCCTTGACCATAAATTCTTCTGTAACATCAAAATACTCTGCAAGCTCCCAGACCTCTGTGCGGCCGGAGCAAACGGCAGAATTCAGCTCATCTTTCGGGATGAGCTTTTTTATTGCCCATTTGTCAGCACGGTTTTCGTGTTTCTGCCGGATGTCAAAAGGGGAATACAGGTTGTAAAAACTTCCGGTTTCGCAATGACCAAGTTCGTGCGCAAGCTTTACCATCTCGTCAGCGACGGAAGTTAAGTGCCACGGATCCACAGCAATAGCACAGGTGCCATCAT
>CAZJYY010000059.1:0-12680 GCA_964550315.1 uncultured Oscillospiraceae bacterium
GAATTCGACAAAATATTTGGGGGTGATGATGCTAATATTCAAGCACTTTTGTGTTGAGCGGGACATAAAAGTTTTTTTGAAATTTTTATTTGTACTAAAACGTACACAAACATATATGCTGCGGCCTACGGGTGAGGAGGGATTTTGTTTGACAGAAAAACTAAGCAATGCTGACGTTATTAAACGTATTGGAGAATTGGCGTTTGGCAGAGCAAACGATGCAGTAAAGCTTATTTTCCTTGACCCGGAGCGGCCGGAGCTTTTGGACGGACTTGACCTAAGCATGGTGTCAGAGGTTAAGCGGGGAAACACCGGGGCTGTGGAGGTGAAGCTTATTAACAGGGTGACGCTGCTGGAGCTGCTTTCAAAGCTGATGGAGCCTTCAATGTCGGAGGAAAATCAGGCGGAGAGCTTTTTTAACGCCATGGACAAGGCTGCCGCAAAGCTGGAGGAGGGTGAGGCGTGAGATTTGAGAGCTTTTCTGAGAAGCAGGCACTAACACTTAGCTGGTGGAGTGATTCTTCCCCATATGAGGACCTTGACGCAATCATTTGTGACGGAGCAGTGCGCAGCGGAAAGACTTTGTGCATGGGTATTTCCTTTATTTGCTGGGCGATGAGGAGATTTAATGCAATGAGCTTTGGTCTGTGCGGCAAAACCATAGTGTCGCTGAGAAGAAACGTGGTTAGTGTGCTGCTGCCGGTTATGAGAGATTTGGGGTTTTCCTGTCAGGAAAAGATTTCAAAAAACCTTTTTACCGTGAGCTTCGGGGGAAGAACCAACACATTTTATCTTTTCGGGGGAAAGGACGAGGGGGCACAGGCGCTTATTCAAGGCTCTACGCTGGCGGGGGTTTTGCTGGATGAGGTGGCACTTATGCCCAGAAGCTTTGTTGAGCAGGCTTGCGCAAGATGCTCAGTGCCAGGAAGCAAGCTTTGGTTCAACTGCAATCCAGAGTCGCCGAATCATTGGTTTTATCTTGAATGGATAAAAAA
Organism: uncultured Oscillospiraceae bacterium; assembly: GCA_964550315.1. Lineage (GTDB taxonomy): Bacteria > Bacillota > Clostridia > Oscillospirales > Oscillospiraceae > UBA2658. Next base: position 996 of record CAZJYY010000059.1, read on the forward strand.
GGCAAAGGATAGGCGGGCATTGTACGTTCATTTCTCGCTTGAGGATAATCCGGCTTTGTCGAGGAGAATTATTGCCAGGTATCGGAGAATGTACTCGGGGGTGTTTTACAGGAGATTTATTCTTGGGGAGTGGGTGGCTTCACAGGGGAGAGTGTACGACTTTTTTGACGAGTCCTATGTGGGAACACCGCCTGAAGGAGAGATGGAGAGCTACGCAATTTCCTGCGACTATGGCACGGCGAACCCGGCATCCTTCGGGCTTTGGGGACTGCGGGAGGGCGTTTGGTACAGACTTTGCGAATATTACTACGATTCCCGAACGGAGGGAGCGCAGAAAACCGATGCGGAATATGTTAGGGAGCTTTTGGTTCTGTGTGGAGGGAAAAGGATTTCCACGGTGGTGGTGGACCCTTCGGCGGCAAGCTTCATTGAGGCGCTTAGGAGGGAGGGACTTTCGGTTACAAAGGCAAACAACGATGTTTTGAGCGGTATTAGGCTAACGGCGGATCTTTTGAAGTCCGGAAAGCTGGTTATTTGCAGGGACTGCGCCGATGCAATCCGAGAATTTTCCCTTTATTCCTGGGACGAAAAGAGGCAGGGCAAGGATGCGGTGGTGAAGCAATTTGACCACGCCATGGATGACATTAGATACTTTGCAGCCACGGTGGCTGCACCCGGGGGAACCATAGACCATTTTGCGGCCACATTCGTGGAGCGGTAAGAGGCGCCCCGGAGGAAAGGAAAATTTTATTTTTGGAGGCTTTTATGATTTTTTTCAAGCGGTCCCGAGGGAAGTCCCCCACGGCGTGTTCCCAGATACGCAGCGGGGACAAGCACCCATTTGGAATGCTGGAGGCTTATGTGCCCCTGGGCGGCGGGGACGTGAGACTTTATCGTGGGATTCGGGAGGCGGTGCCTGTTTTGGACGCAGCGGTGATGAAGATTATTCGATTGACGGGAGGGTTTCACGTTGAATGCAGCGACAAAAGAAGTGAGGCGGAGCTGGAAAACTTTCTTCGAACCGTCAATGCGGGACGTTCTCAGCAGGGGATTGACGCCTTTATAGACAACTATTTGGATTCCATGCTTACCTGCGGGCGTGGTGTGGGCGAAATTGTTACCGATGGAAATCGTGATATAAGCGCTGTTATATGCGGAAATGTGTGTGATGTTCAGGTGAAAGAGGGGGCGTCGCCCTTGGATTTTGTGCTTTGCGGGAAAAACGAGAGGGGCGGCTTTGAGCCGTTCAAGTATCAGGAGCTTATATTATTTACACCTTTTAATCCTGAGGCAGATGCGCCATACGGCGTTTCCATGTTTCGAAGCATGCCGTTTTTGACGGAGATACTCATTAGAATATATCAATCCATTGGAATTAACTGGGAGAGGGCAGGCAATGTGCGGTATTCAGTGGTGTACAGGCCACAGGGGGATATTGTGGACAAGGCTTTTGCAAGGGAACGCTCAGAGCAGATAGCCAAGGAGTGGAGCCTTGCCATGCAGAGCGGCAAAAACGGCAGTGTGCGTGATTTTGTTGCTGTGGGTGATGTGGATATTAAGGTAATCGGGGCTGACAATCAAGTGCTGGACAGCGAGGTACCTGTGAGGCAGATATTGGAGCAGCTTGTTTCACGCACTGGAATACCACCGTTTATGCTGGGGCTTAACTGGTCGTCCACAGAGCGTATGTCCGCACAGCAGGCAGACCTTATGACCAGCGAGTTGACGGCGCTGCGCCGGTCGCTTTCACCAATTATTGAGCGGATTTGCGATTTGTGGCTGCGTATGCACGGTAAAAATTGCAGCTTTGAGGTGATTTGGGAGCCGGTAAATCTTCAGGATGCTGTTGAGGAGGCCAAGGCATCTCTTTATTCCGCACAGGCGGAGAAAATGGAAGCGGAGATTTCGCTAGGCAAATAGTGGGGAGGTAGAAAAGTGAAAACATATAAATCGGGGGCGCAGGCTGCGCCGATGGACATAGAGTCGGAGCTGGAGCTTGTAAATGCTTACGCAAAGACGGAGCTTAAAAAAGAACAGGTGTACATTTTCTCGGTGATTCTTTGTGACAATGAGGTGGATCGGGACTTTGAGAAGTTTTCTGATGGGGCTTTGGAGGAGCTTCGGGAGCTGTTCATAGGCAAGACGGGGATTTTTGACCACGAGTGGAGAGCTGAAAACCAGACGGCACGAATTTACCGCACAGAAATATGCAAGGATGCCCACAGATATAACAGTATCGGTGAGCCGCTGTGTAGCTTAAAGGGCTTTGCGTATATGCTGCGCAGCGAGAAAAATGAGGAGCTTATCCAAGAAATAGAAGCCGGCATAAAAAAAGAAACCAGCGTGGGCTGCAGCGTTGAAAGGCGGGTTTGCTCCATATGTGCAGAGGAACTGCATCACGGGGGCTGCGGGCATATTCCCGGCAGAGAGTACGGCGGAAAGCTTTGCTATTACGAGCTTTTTGACGCAAGGGACGCCTATGAATGGAGCTTTGTGGCGGTGCCCGCCCAAAGGAGCGCAGGAGTTGTGAAGAGCTTTTCAGAGTACGGCTGCCTTAAGGATTTGGTGCAGGGCTCAAGGGAATCCGGCTTTTCACGGGAGTATGAGGCGCTGGAGAAGGACGCTGCCCTGGGCAGGGAGTATAGAGATTCCCTGCGCAATGAGGTTATGCGTCTGGGGCTTCTTTGCGACAAGAAGCTCTATGAGGCACTGGAGCACAGCGCAAAGCATATGGAGGCGGAGGAGCTTTTGGGCATAAAAAAGGCTTTTGAAGGAAGGCTTAGTGAGAAATTTCCCGTAAGGACACAGCTTCCGGGAAGAAATGAGTTGGTCGTATTTGACGGCGGAGACTACATTGTTTAGGCATTACGGCAGATTGCCGATGCAAATATAATTTGGGAGGATATTTTATGAGCGTTAGTTTTGAGGGAATAGGCGAACAGGTAATAAGCTTTTATAACAGCGAGACGACACCCGCAAAGGCCGGAGAGCCGGTTAAGCTTGGCGGCAACGGTGAAGTGGCGGCGGCAGGAGCCGGAGAAAAATTTTTCGGTGTGGTAATCGATGGGGACAACGAACATGCAGCAGTTCAGACGGGCGGCTACATAAGACTTTCTTACACGGGAGCAAGCGCACCCGCTGCGGGCTTTGCGTCTCTTACTGCCGACGGCGATGGCGGCGTTAAGCTTGCCGCCACAGGCGACGGCGCAAGAGAGCATCTTGTTATAGACGTTGATACCACGGCGAAAAAAGTCGGCTTTATGCTTTAGGCAATTTTGAGAGGAGAAATAGATATGGCTTATAAATTTAACGAAATAAAATTGGACAAGGGTATGTACGGTGAGAGCGGTAAGAGCTTCACCCAGGTTTTAGAAAAGCTTGACCCTTCTGAGGACTATAAGGGCACAGCCTTTGAGGGTTTGGACGCTTATCAGCGTCAGCTCAAGCGATTTGACATTCGGGTAAGAGGTGCGGGCAGCGATATGGTGGAAAAGTTTTTCCACAGCACTGAAAGCTCTGTGCTTTTCCCCGAATATGTTTCCCGAAGTGTACGACAGGGTATGGAGGAGGAAAACATTTTGCCTTCTATCACTGCAACAGTCACGAAATTCGACGGGATGGATTACCGAAGCATATACTCCGTTCCCACTGCTGAGGACAAGAGCCTGAGACATGTGGCGGAGGGTGCAGCTATTCCCCAGACTGAGGTGAAGGTGCGAGAAAACCTCGTGAGACTGCACAAAAGGGGAAGAATGCTTGTGGCGTCCTATGAGGCGGTGCGCTTTCAAAAGTTAGATCTTTTTTCTGTTATGCTGCGCCAAATAGGCGGTCAGATAATGCGCATGCATCTTGACGATGCTATCGACGTTATCGTAAACGGAGACGGAAACGCCAACAGCGCCCAGAGCTTTAAGGTTGGCACGGCACCGATTTCCGGTACGGTGGGCAAGCTTAGTTATACCCAGCTTTTGGAGTTTTGGAATGAGTTTGATCCTTATACCATGAACACACTTTTGGTTAGTCCAACTGCCATGCTGGCAATTTTAAAGTGCAGTGAGTTCCAGAATCCCTTGACCGGACTTAACTTTCAGGGTACGGGCGAGCTGGGAAATCCCCTTGGAGCAAAGCTTATTCGCACTGCTGCCGTGACAGAGGGAAGCATGATCGGCATTGACAGAAACTATGCTCTGGAGATGATCGAGGCTTCTGAGGTGGCGGTTGAATACGACAGACTTATTGACCGTCAGCTTGAGCGTGCAGCAATTACAAGCATTTCCGGCTTTGCAAAGCTATACACAGAGGCTTCAAAGGTGCTTGCTATTTAGTCCGGCATTCGGAGGGAGATAAAATCTCCCTCCGGTAAAGGTTAGGAGGTCATGAAATGGCAATTGAACAGGAAATTATGGAAAAGGCAAGGCTGTTTATACGGGGAGAGTTGTCCGATGTTAAGGCAGAGCTACTTTATGAAATGTGTCTTTCGGCAAATTATGAGCTTCTTTTGCGGCTAAAGGAGGAAATTTCCGTTGAGGTTATCCACGAGCAGTATATAAGGGCGGCGGGGGCTTTGGCGGCTTCGCTGTATCTTGAGATGGATAATTGGGCACCGGAGAGATTTACCGCAGGACATGTTACCATTCAGAGATCTAAAACTGAGAAGACGGCATCAGAGATTCTTAGGAGACAGGCGGAGCTCATGCTGACGGGATATATTAAGGACAGTGGTTTTGGGTTTAAGGCGGTGAGAGCTTGAGGGCGGTTCTGGACGGGCTTTGGCAATTTGGAAGGATGCTGTTTATTAGAGATGAGGTAAGCGGTGAAGAGCGAGCCTTTAGAGGCTTTTTGGAACCGCTTAACCTTACTGCGGTAGAGCGGGAGAAAAGAAGCAGGGCCGGAGTGGTGCAGACGGAGAAATTTAGACTTATTGCAGAACCGGATGAGAGCTTTTCGGGGGGCAGAGACAGGCTTATTTGCAGTGATAATTGTGAATTTGAGATAATCCGCATTAAAGAATTATATTATGGAGACATTATTTCCCATAGAGAGTGCATTTTGCTAAGAAGGGGCGGGGAAGAAAAATGATGAACACTGTGGCAGATGCAGTAGTTTCAATTTTAAAGGAGTCGGGTTTTGACGCCTGCCGCGAGTATCCCGAGACGCCGTTTTTGCAAAAAAAAGGGGCGAGAATAGTGGTGGGCGTAGAGAAGGCCGACTGCTGCTCTCCGGGTATGGGAGATTATCTGGGTGTAAAAAAAGCCGCCGGAGGCTCAGCGGAGTCGGATGTATACGGCAAGAGGTTGGAAATTGGACTGGCACTTGAAATTTTTGCGCCCTTTGAAGGGGCGGCAGGGGCAAGGTTATGCAGCGAGACGGCAGATCGAATTTTTAAACTGGCTTCTGAATTCCCCCCGGGAATAAAGCCCAAGGAAATGGAAATTAGGGAAATTGCGGAGGATGAAGAGCTTTGCGCCTTCAGGTGTATTTGCCGACTGAAGTGCACAGCATATTTTGTTGCCGAGGTTCAGGAGGATGAGAGCGTATTTTCAGACTTTATTTTGAAAGGAAATATCAACTGTGAACAATGAAAGACCGGGGGTTTATTCCTCCGTAGAAATTAGAAGCTCGCTGGCCGGCAAAAGTGCAGGCAGAGTTGTGGGACTTGTGGGCGTTTCCGAAACCGGAAGCAAGGGGCAGAGCACACGGATTACCTCCTATGGACAGGCGGCGGGACTTTACGGGAGAGAATGCCAGCTTACAGAGTTGGTGCGCATTTTGCTGGAAAATGGTGCAGGAATTATTGAAGCGGTGCCGGCGGCCGTGGGACAGGCGGCAAGCGACACCGACTTTGAGACGGCTTTTTCCCAGCTTATGAAAAAGAAGGATGTGGCGGTAATGGTGTGCGGCAGCCGAGAGGCTACAGTACACAAGGCGTTAAAGGAGGCCATAGAAGGGGCCGACGAAAACTGTAAGTACAGAATCGGGGTTGTTGAAACCGCTGGAACAGTGGCACAGGCAGAGAGCGCCGCAAAGACGCTGAACTTTGAACGAATGGTAATGGTTTTTCCGGGGGAAACCTGTGACGAGGGTATTTGCGGAGCGGCTGCGGCAGCCTTTGCCGGTGTGCTTGCGGCAGGTGGTGATCCTGCGCTGCCGATGAACGGAGCAAAACTGTCGGGAATAGATATTAGTGAAGGAATGATATCTGATTCAGATATAAACTTGCTGGTTCGCGGCGGAGTGACGGCCATTGAAGGAGTTGGGGGCAGCGCCAGTGTTGTGCGGGCTGTGACCACCAAAACAACAAGTGCCGGCGAGGAGGACATCACATGGCGAGAGCTTACAACGGTGCTTGTAGTGGACGACGTTATTCCTGCGATTCGGGCATCCTTGAGAAAAATGTTTCCGAGAATAAAGAATACGGCTCAGACTCGAGGGGCGATTCGCACCCAGGTGATTATTGAGCTTGAAAAGAAGCTTTCTCAGGAGATTATTGAATCCTTTGGCGCAGTTACGGCGGAGCCGGATAAAAGCGATCCCACGATTTGCGCAGTTGGCTTTGATTTTACCGTTGCCCACGGACTTAATCGGATACAGCTTACGGCCCACATTAGTGTTTAAGGAGGTATTACCATGAGTATTATCGGATTTCCCACAAGCAGCGATATTTACATTGAAGCGGAGGGAAAAAAACTTGCAGTGGTACAGAGCTACAGGGCTTCGGCATCCCGCAGCGAGCAGATTGTTGAAGCGTTCGGAGAGAAGGAACCGGTTGCTACCATTGCCAATCAGCTTACATACAAGCTGGAGCTTACAAGGCTTTATGCCACAGATGAGGCCATAAACGACGGGATTAATTTTCATCAGTTGGAGAATTTTTCCCTTGTTATTGTGAAGCCGGACAGGAGAGTTATTTATACAGGCTGCCAGTGGAGTACCATTGAGGAAAGCGGGGAACTTAGTCAAATGGTGGCAGAGCGTATCACAGTTATTTCAAGTCACAGAACGGAGATGCTTAATTGAACGCCGCAGAGCTTATAGAGAGCTTGGAAAAGGACCACATGGAGAGACTCAGGTGGCTGGTTTTGAGAGAGTTTGGAATAATTCCCGGCTCTAAACGGGCGCTGTGCATAAGTGACTGGGACATTTTGCGCTGTGCTGCACATATGGTTATTGACAGTCGGGATTCTGATGCCGACATAGGGGAGCAAGGCCAAAACGGCAGCTTTGACAAGGAGCGTTTTAAAAGGCTTTCGGAGGGACAATTTTGAAAAAAGAGAGATATGCCCGAAATGAGCTGCAGGAAATGGCAAGCTTTTTTCTTGAAGTTCTGGAGGGGAAAACAGCAGGGCGGCCTTTGGAATATCAAGAGGAGGACGCTTTTACAGAACGCAGGGGCAGGCAGAATTCTTTAGAGACGGAACCGTACATGGTGAAGAATTGCGGACAAATTAGTCGTGATTTTGAGGAAGATTTTGTACCCAGGAGAAGTAGAAGGGACTTTCTTGAAAATGGACGTCTTAGGAAAAAAGGTAGAGGCACATTTGGTAAAGAGGTACTTTTAGTAGCCGGGGAGCAGAATGAGAATTCCCGCCGTGAGCAGGAGAAATCTGTGCACAGGGAGGATTTTGAGCTGCCCCAAAGACTTTCGGATTTATATTGCAGGGACGCAAGAAGGTACGACGGAAGCTTTGAAAGATATTAGTACATAGAGAAGGGAGCGGAGGAAGAGATGGAGCTTTTGCCCATGCGGTATGGGGAATACCAGTGGCCGCACAACCCAAGAAGCTATGAGATCGAATATAAAAGGCGCATTGCTTGCAACAAGGTGCCTTTTGGTCTGTATGTTCTTTCGGATATGGGAAGGGATCAGCGGATAATGCGAGGAGAAGGCGAATTCGTAGGAGCGGGAGCTTACGACGAATTCAAGAAACTGGCCTGCATGTTTTATTTGGATAAACCCCAGCTTTTAGTGCATCCCGTTTGGCAGGTTGCCCCGGCTTGGTTTGTGGGACTAAGGCTGAAGCAGGAGCCAAGGGCGGACTATGTGAGCTATGAGTTTGAATTTTGGGAGTGCTTCGACGGATATGAAGGGATGCCGAGAACTGTGGAGAGGGAAAGCAGCGGAGTCACGGAGAAGCAGAGGGAGAGAAAAACCTATACTCTTCGGACGGGGGATTCCCTGTGGAGGCTTGCAAGTGAAAACGGGCTTAGCCTGGAGAGACTTTTGAGGCTTAATCCCCAGATAAGGAATCCCAACGTGTATTATGCGGGTGATTTGGTTTATCTTTCGTAGGAGGGAAAATGCAGGGATTTTTGAGCAATATTAAGGGCGAGGAAAAAATTTTACCGGTGCTTTTAAGCTGGGACTTATCTTACGGGAGAGCTTTGCCCTGCGACGCATTTGAAATAAGCTTCCTTTTTGCAGAGGGAATGCTGCCAATGCTGGAGGAGGCAATGAGATTTAGGGGCGCCTTCAAGGGGGAGACGGTGTTTGCAGGCGTGGTGGATGAGTTTGAAGTTGAGGCATCGGAGCGAGGGAGCATAGTTTTTGTTAGGGGCAGAGGTCTTGCGGCACTTCTTTTGGACAACGAGGTTGAGGCGGCTGAGTTCTATTCTGTGGGCTTGGAGCAGATATTGGAAAGATATGTGTATCCCTTTGGTATTAAAGAGGTTGAAAAGCTGGCGGACACAAATAAGATGCCTTTGAAGGTTGAGAGCGGGTCGAGCTGTTGGCGAGTGCTGGAGGACTTTTTGTGGTTTGGCAGCGGATTAAGACCGTATTTTGACCCCAAGGGCAGGCTCGTTATTGGAGAAAAAGCGGGACTGCGAAGGTGCATTGACAAAAAAACGGCGGTGGAGCTTTTAAAAATAAGAAATAGGCGCTACGGGGTGATATCCAGAGTCCTTGTGAAAAACAAGGCCGCAGGCATTGAGGAGACTGTTGAAAACGGTCCGCTTATAAAAAGGGGCGGGTGCTGTCAGCGGGTGATAAATGTGCCCAGGTATACGGGTTTTGATTCCATGCGCATGACGGGAAGATATCAGATAGAGCGTTCCTGCGAGGAGGAGCTTCTTATAAGCGTCAGGCTGCCGGGAGTGTTTGGGGCTTTTCCGGGGGATATTATAGAGCTCCGAGATAATAGGCTTGGCGCTGACGGAGATTATCTGGTGGGGCGGAGCAGGTGCTTTGCGTCCGGAGAGACGGCGGGGACGGAAATCTATTTGACAAAAAGGATGGGCTAAGAATGTGGCTTTCAAAGAAAACAATTGAGGCGGGCGGGGAAAAAAAGTCAGAGTGCAAGACGGGAATAGTTACTATTGGCGGGCAAACGCCCTGCGTGATGACGGAGGGAGAAATACGCAATGCGCAGAGGTTAAACTGCGGCTCGGCTTATATTCCCGCTGCCGGTGACACGGTGCTTTTGATTAAGACGGAGGACGGCGAATGTATCGTGGCGGGGAGGCCGGAGGGACAGGTGCCCAACGGAGCAGAAGCGGGGGAAGTTTACATAACAAACAAAACCGGAAACGCCTTTATTTGTTTAAAAAACACGGGTGAAATACTAATAAGCGGGAAAATGCAGGTGCAGGGAGAGGTTTACATAAATGGGAATGCGCTGAGCGTTTCTGAGTCTTAGGGGGAGCTATATGGAATTAAGATTAGACGAAGGGCGATATGTTAACGGGGCAAATTTCGGACTTGAGAGGGTGTCGGGAGTGGAGGAGCTTAAGCAAAGGGTTTTAATGAAGCTGACGGCGAGGCGGGGGGAGTTTGTACCTTTGCCGGAATTCGGAAGCAGGCTGCACACTCTTTCAAGAGTTCCCGCATCCCGAGTGGAGAGCGAGGCAAGGCGTTTTGTTGCAGAGGCACTTGCAGGAGAAACGGAGCTTTCGCTGGGTGGACTTTCCTTTGTACCGAATGGCCGGGGCGGTGGGCAGCTTTTACTTAGCTTTAGCTATAACGGCGATGAAGGTTTTAAAATAGAGAGCAGAATATGAGGTGGCATGGTGAAGCAAAGCGATGTTATTTATAAGGAAATGAAGGCGCAGATGGAGCAGCAAGGTGGGCTTGCTATTAACGAGGGCGGGGACATGGCGCTGCGTCTTAGAGCGGTTGCGGCACAGATAGAATCCCTTTGGGCACAGCTGGACTGGACGAAAAATCAGGTGTTTCCCCAGACGGCCACGGGAGAATTTCTTGAGCTTCATGGTTTGGCGAGGGGACTTTCAAGGGGGTCTGGCACAAGAGCAGAGGGAATGCTGCGCTTCGAGACTGGAGAAGCAGCGGCACAGAGCGTTAGCATACCCGCAGGGACTGTGTGCCTAAATAGTGGGGGGACGGAATTTCTTACAACAAAGGAGGCCGTTATTTCTGCCGGAGAGAGCTTTTGCCTTGCGGAGGCTCAAGCGAGAAATCCGGGCATAGCGGGAAACGCTGCAGCCGGCACGGTGTGCTATATGGCGCTTGCGCCTGTGGGCGTGGCAAGATGCTTTAACCCTGAGGGATTTACCGGTGGTCTGGAGACAGAGAACGACGAGGGACTGAGAGGGCGGATTTTAAAGAGCTATGAAAGCCTGCCCAACGGCTCCAACGCAGCGTATTACGAAAGTGTGGTGCTGGACATTCCGGGGGTTGCGGCGGTTTTGGTTAAGCCCAGGAGTCGAGGTGCGGGAACGGTTGACATAATTGTGGCAGACAGCGGCGGGATACCCTCGGCTGAGTTTTTGGAGGGCATTTCAGCCGAGCTGAACGCACAACGGGAAATTTGCGTGGACATAGATGTTTTGGCACCAACGGAGCTTCCAGTGGCGGTGACGGCGGCGATTGAGCTTGAAGATGGCTTTGAATGGGATGCAGTGCAGACTGATGTAGAAACGGCCTTGGGGACTTATTTTGACGGAAGGCTTTTGGGAAAGGATATTTTGAGAGCCAAGCTGGGAAGCATTATTTTTAATGTGCCGGGGGTTAGAAATTATACCCTTACACAGCCGGCTACCGACGTATTGATGGAGAGCACCCAGCTTCCGGCAGCGGGGACAATTACCATTACGAGGAGTTGAGCAATGTGAGCTATTTTGATTATTTAAGGCAGCTTTTGCGGCCTTTGGGCGTTTATGACCTTGAAAATGGGGTCGGCGCAGATGAGCTGAGGGCTGTGGGGCAGCAGCTGGACGAAGTTTTTTCAGCGCTGGAGGAGCTTTGCAGGGAGTCGCTGCCCGCCACGGCGGAGGACTATGGCATATCCATGAGGGAGGGGCTTTTGCCCTACAGACCGGCGTATATTACCCAGGAGGATGAGCGTAGATCTATTATGGCGCTTATGCGGATAAGGCAGGGCTGCTTTACAAAGCTGCATTTAAACGACACCCTTTATGGCTGCGGTCTGGACGCAGAGATCGAGGAGACGGACTCGCCTATGAAGGCGCAGGTATCATTCCCAAAAAATCGTGGTGTGCCAGAGGAGATGGAGAGACTTAAAAAGAGGGTGGAGCAAATTGTGCCCTGTCATTTGGAGATTGAGTATGTATATCTTTTCCCGCTGTGGATGGAGCTTATGGAGGCTTTTTTGCAGTGGCAGGACATGGAGTCGGGACAAAAAAGCTGGAGAGATATTGAAGGGTACAATCCTTCGGCGGAGGCGGGAGAATGAGCGAGTGGACAGTGGTGACGGTGGTTGTTACTCTTGT
>CAZJYY010000060.1:0-12641 GCA_964550315.1 uncultured Oscillospiraceae bacterium
CGGTGGCGGATAACATCGGGATTGTAGGGCTTTGTAACAAAGTCCGCAGCGCCGCTGGACAGCGCCTTTACCTCGCTATGGATGTTGTCCTGGGCGGTTTCCACAATTACGGGAATCATGGAAAATTGCGGATGGTTCATCTGAAGCTGCAAAAACTCATAACCATCCATTTGGGGCATGACAATATCCAATAAAATAAGGGAAAAATTACCGTTTTCCCTTTCAAGAATCTCTAAAGCCTGAACGCCGTTTGCAGCTTGAACAGTTATATAATCGTTGCCTAAAATTCTACAAAGCAATTGTCTGTTAATGGTGCTGTCATCTACCACAAGTATCCTCTTTTTGAAAAGGGGCATGGGCATACCTCCGCAATATTTATGAGCGATACGGTTTTGCAAGGGGACGGGGCAAAAACACTCATCTGGAGAAAATTTACCGGCAATTCATCCTCCTATGGGAGAGTACAGAAACGCAGAAGGAGAATATGGAAGGAAAAAATTAAAATATACCTCTAATTTTTTCCCTTTCGGCCATTATATTTGAAAGCTTCGGGTCAAGACCTGCACAGGTTCCGACCCTAAGCGGTTCAACAATGTCGCAAACGGCATTGTAAAGTGGGGTGAGGCCAAGGTTACCCACAACGCCCTTAAGGGTGTGGGCTGCTTCAAAGGCGGCCTTTATGTCATTTGAATGAAGGGCATTTTTAAGCGTGTCAAAGCCGGGGTCGTCAAGGTATTCCTTCACGCTGCTGACGTAAAACTCCTTGTCGTCCACAAAGCGCTCAATAGCGCCGTCAACGTCTGCTCCATAGTCCCTGAGGCCTAAGATGATATTATCCATTACTAATTCTCCTTGACTTGTGGCAATATAATAAAGTTATGTAAAAATCGGGGAAATGCTCTTTGCAAAAGATAAACCTATACATATTACATTATAATACGTCATCATCCCTCTTTCAAGCGCCTATTTGTATATTTTAATGCAATTTGACGAAAGCAGCTTTTGGGGAGGAAATAAAATAAACAGATTTGCATATAAAAAAGCCTGCGGATTAAAAGAAAATATGAATTATCCACGTGGCGGCAAAGGGTATTGACTTGCGCTTTGCCATGGGCTATAATGTGGCTGTGCCAAAAGGCACAAGGGGGGCTGACGAAAGTCGGCTGAGATCGGGCGTGTCCGCCCGGGACCCTGGAACCTGATCCGGGTAATGCCGGCGTAGGAATCAACAGGATAGCTGCCTTGTGTTCCGCGTTGCCTTACCCGCAACTGCGGGATTTTTTTATTGGAGGTAAAGCTATGAAAACACCCATCAAGCGCATTGCCGAAAGCGCAATGCTAATCGCCATCGGAACAGTTCTTTCGCTGTTCACCTTTACAGGCCCCTGGGCCTTTGGCGGCGGAATAACCGTCTGCTCAATGCTGCCGCTTGTAATGATTGCCCAACGCTATGGTACGCCCTGGGGAATTTTCTCGGCACTGGTATACAGTCTATTGCAGATGTTCTTGGGCATTAGCAACGTACAGTGCGCAACAAACTTCTTAACGGGAGCGGGCATTGTCCTTTTGGACTATGTTTTGGCCTTCTCTGCTGTGGGCTGCAGCGCCTGCTTCAACGGCGTTATTAAAGACCGCAAAATGTCAATTGCTGTGGGAATTGTGGTGACCTTTACGGTGCGCCTTTTATGCCATTTTCTCAGCGGATATCTTATCTGGGACGCACTTTTCCCCAACGAGATGGGCATGAGTGCAGCAATTTATTCCATTGCCTACAACTCGTCGTACATGATCCCCGAAATTATCATCACTGTTTTGGTGGCGCTTATTTCCTATAAGCCTCTTGAAAAGTATTGGACCGGAGCCGATTTGACAAAGTAGTATGCAGCTAAAAATAAAAATGCTCTCCGCAGGCGGCATAGCCACTCATGCGGGGAGCATTTTTATGTAGTTTTTTAAAAGGCTATCGCCTTGAGTTGTTGCCGATATTCAGCTTGCTTTCCTCGCCCTTTATAAGGCGCAGAATGTTTTCACGGTGGGCAACAATAATAAGCAGAGCGCAAAGCAGCGCCAGAAGGCATTCCAGGCCGTCATGCTCAAAAATCAGCATGAAAACGGGAAGAGTGGCCGCACCCAAAATCGAACCAAGGGAAACGTATCTTGTAAAGATAACAATTACGGCAAAAAGGACCCAGCAGATAAGACCGATACGCCAGTCTATCATCCATGCCAAAATACCGCCGCACAGGGCAGCTTTGCCGCCCTTGAAGCGGTAGTAAACAGGATAAACATGGCCAAGCTCAACGCAAAAGCCCGCGAAAATCCTTCCGATAAGGGGCAGACCCACAAGGCCCAAAAGCCAGCCGCCGAAGAGAACAGAAACCACAGTTTTCAAAATGTCAACCACAAGCACTAGGGGCGCAGATGCAGTGCCGAAGGTGCGGGTAAAATTCGTAAGACCCGCATTGCCGCTGCCGAAGTGTCGAACGTCCTTACGGAAGATGTTCATTGAGGTGACAATGGCACCGTTAATACCGCCCAGCAGATAAGATACAACTGCGATAAGCACCAAAAAAATGGTGATTTTTGTCATTCTTCTTTGTCCCCCTTCTGGCGAATAAGCATTCGAATAGGAGTACCTTCAAGACCAAAAACGCTGCGAATCTGGTTTTCAAGATATCTTTGGTAAGAAAAGTGGAATAACTCGCGACTGTTGCAGAAAACAACAAAGGTTGGCGGGCGTATACCCGTTTGAGTCATGTAATAGATTTTCAGGCGCTTGCCCTTGTCAGAGGGAGGCTGTACCCTTGCCTGTGCATCCGCAAGAACGTTGTTAAGCATGCCGGTTGTAATGCGCATAGCGCTTTGATCGTTCACATAGTTCACAAGTTCAAAAATTCGCTGGGTGCGTTGACCGGTCATGGCGGAGATGAAAAGAACCGGTGCATAGGACATGAAGGAAAGGTCCCCCATAACGTCCTTACGCATTTTCTCCATGGTGCCTGTTTCCTTATCCACCAAATCCCACTTGTTGACCACAACAATGCTGGCCTTTCCCGCTTCATGGGCAAGACCTGCAATCTTTGTGTCCTGCTCGGTGACACCTTCACGGGCGTCCACCATTATAAGGCACACATCGGCCCTTTCGATGGCAAGCTGAGCACGCATAACAGAAAACTTCTCGATACGGTCATCTACCTTGGACTTGCGGCGGATTCCGGCGGTATCTATAAAAACGTATTGACCGTACTGATTGTCGACCTTGCTGTCCACAGCGTCCCGGGTCGTACCGGCAACATTGGATACTATGCAGCGGTTTTCCCCCAAAATAAGATTGATAAGGGAGGATTTGCCAACATTGGGTTTTCCGATAACGGCAACCTTGATGCGGTCATCCTCCTCGTCCTCCTCGGGAAGTTTGGGAAAGGCGGCAACGCAGGCGTCCAGCATGTCGCCGGTACCGTGACCGTGAACAGCGGAAACGGAGATGGGGTCGCCAAGCCCCAGGGAGTAAAACTCGTAAAAGGCGGGGTCAATGCCGCCGGTGGAGTCCATTTTGTTGACCACCAGCACCACTGGCTTTTTGGAGCGCAGAAGCATGTTTGCAACGTCTGTATCTGCAGCGGTAACGCCTGTTCCGATTTCTGTGACAAGAACGATAACATCCGCTGTGTCAATGGCAATCTGTGCCTGCTCACGGATGAACAAAAGAATCTCGTTATCCGTTCTTGGCTCAATACCACCTGTGTCCACCACGTCAAATTTAACGCCGTTCCACTCACATTCAGAGTAAATGCGGTCACGGGTAACGCCGGGGGTGTCCTCCACTATGGAAAGGCGCTGGCCGACTATTCTGTTGAAAAGATGGGACTTGCCCACGTTGGGGCGACCCACTATGGCAACAAGAGGTTTCATCTTACTGCCTCCTTAATGTGTTCTTTTATATACCTTGCGCATGAGTGTTATAGTCCAAGCATGGCGTCCATAAGGTCACCGCCATCCTGCTCCACGATCCTGACAGAGACGGAAAGCTCACGTTCCACCTCGGATATGGTTACGTCATCCAGAAAAACAGTTTCACCGTCCCGCAGCATGTTTCGGGGAATGAGAAGCCGTTTGCCCAAGTCCTTACCACGAAGCTGATTTATAAGGTCGCCGCCGGTAACAAGACCTGCAACGTCAATAGTATGACCAAAAAAGTCGTTGACGATGGCATACACTCTTCCGCTCATATTAACATACTTTTCCTGCGCTGTCATCAACAGCTTTTCCAAAAATGGCGCCGCTGATACGCCCGTTGCAATAGAAAAGGGGACTCCGTCGGATTTTTCGTCACATAAAGACAAAGCGGCGTTAAATTCAACGGTAAGAAGGCGCAAAAGCCCCACACCATTTTCAAGCTGGGTGTAGTCCTCATAATACTCGTCCCCGGGAATTTCAAGCTGAGCCTTAAGGTAAAGCTCGTCAGAGGGGAAGAAAATGCGGCTGCCATGCTTTTTAAGACAGTTTTCCCCAAAGGCGTTGATTCGGGCAATGGTTTCCCGGGCGCCGTCACGCTCAAAGGGCACGAGTTTAGAAAGCCCCTCCCGATGCTTTGTAAGGCCGACAGGAACAATGGACACGGAGTTGACCTGGGGGTAAAGCACTTCAAGGTCGTCCATGGAGCGGGAAAGGGCTTCGCCGTCGTTAAGGCCGGGGCAGCAGACAATTTGGCAGTTCATGGTAACGCCGCCCTTAGCAAGACGCTGCATAAGCTCATAGCCCCGTGCGCCGTTGGGATTGCCCAAAAGCTTTGCCCGCAGCTCCGGCTCCGTTGCATGGACGGAGACATTTATGGGGCTTATGCGAAGGTCAATAATCCGCTGAAGCTCCCTGTCGGAAAGATTTGTCAGGGTAATATAGTTTCCCGTAAGAAAGCTCAAACGGGCATCGTCGTCCTTAAAATAAAGGGTTTTTCGCATGCCCCTTGGAAGCTGATCCACAAAGCAGAACAGGCAGCGGTTGCGGCAGGCTCTGGCCTTGTCCATAAGATAGGTTTCAAATTCCACTCCAAGGTCGCCGCCCTCGGATTTTTTTACCTTCACGGTGCGACGATTACCGCCCTCTGACTCAAGCTCCACCTCAAGGCGGCTGTCATAGGAGAAATATTTGTAGTCCAAAACGTCTATAATTTCATTGCCGTTAATGGACACAAGCCGGTCTCCAATGTGAGCCTTGTGCAGCAGCGGGCTGTTTTTTTCAATTTTAGTTATAACAGAGCCCATAAAAACTTGCCTTTCAATAGCAAAAAGAGAGGGGGCGGGTGCCTCCTCTCCTTGAGCGTTTTCTGGTTATTTCGTAACGTCCAGTACCTTGCGACCGTTATAATATCCGCAATCCTTGCAGACACGGTGGGGCATACGGTATGCGCCGCAATTGGGGCAGGTTACGATACCGGGAGCCTCGAGCTTCCAGTGAGAGTTGCGTCTCTTGTCTCTTCTCGCCTTAGAAGTTTTTCTCTTCGGAACCGCCATGGTGACACCTCCTGTTTAGTCAGCTGAATTGACAGCTTTTATTCATCCTTTATATCCAAAAGCTGCCCTAATACAGCCAATCTTGGATCAACTTCCTTTTTGCAGCCGCAGGGGCCGGCATTAAGGTTTTTGCCGCACTTTGAGCACAGACCGAGGCAGCCCTCTTTGCAGAGAAATTTGGCGTCGGTATTCAAAATGAAGCAGGTCTCCAGCACATCACTGAGATCCAGCCAGTTACCGTCCAAAGCGAAGATATCGGGGTCATCGTCGACTTCAAGGTCAGCAGCAAGCTTTACCTCAAGGGGGAGCTTAAGAGTGGTTTCGTATTCACCGAAGCACCGGTCGCAAACGCAGCGCATTTCTGCTTCAATGATGCCGATAAGGGTAAGAGCACCAGCAGAATTGACGATTTTTCCGCTTGCGGCGGGGGATTTTGTGAATTCGATTATTGACGGACAAAAGAGCCTTTCGGTATCAAGCTCACATTGAAAGGGAAGACTTTTGCCCGGCATTTCAATGATTTCGCAGAGGTTAATTCTCATTCTACACCTCGCACAGTTGCTTGAGTATTATAAATGAAAAAATATACCTTGTCAACACAAAAATATTGTGTACTTCTCTATATTTAGTGTGCTATACTCAACATACTACTAAATGCCAAAAAATCAAGCAAAACCGGAGAAAAAATAGCCAATGAAAGAGTTTATTGTCAAAAAAAACGACGCAAATCAACGCCTTGACCGCTTTGTGGGCAAGGTTGTGCCGCTGCTTCCTGAGGCGCTTTTACAAAAATACATTAGAATAAAGCGAATCAAGCTTAACGGCAAGGGAGCCAAACGGGACGACCGCCTTCGTGAGGGGGACATACTTCAGCTTTATATAAACGACGAATTTTTTGAGACGCCCACGGAGGAAAACGCATACCTTAAGGTTTCCACTCCGAAGCTTAGTATTGTCTATGAGGATGAAAACATTCTTTTGGCGGATAAAAAGCCGGGGATGCTTTGCCACAGCGCAGGGGACTGGAGCTATGACACTCTTATCGCCAATATCCAGGCCTACTGCTGCCAAAAGGGAGAGTGGCGTCCCAGGGAGGAAAACTCCTTTGCACCCGCTCTTTGCAATCGTATTGACCGAAATACCGGCGGCATAGTGATAGCGGCAAAAAACGCCGAGGCCCTTCGGATAATGAACGAGAAAATTAAAAATAGAGAGCTTGATAAATACTATCTCTGCGCCGTTGTGGGAAAACCAAAGCCGGACAAGGGCACGCTGCGGGATTGGGTATTTAAGGATGCGGAAAAAAACCAGGTGTATGTCCGCAAAACAAGCTGTCCAGGCGCCAAGGAAGCCATAACCGAATACCGCACTCTTTGTACCAAGGAGGGGCTTTCACTTGTGGAGTGTCGACTTCTTACGGGACGTACACACCAAATAAGAGCGCAAATGGCAAATTTGGGAAACCCGCTGCTGGGAGACGGCAAATACGGGAGAGAGCGCACAAACAGGGATTTTGGCGAGAAGTGGCAGGCACTTTATTCCTATCGCCTGTCCTTTGATTTTTCAACGGACGCAGGGCTTTTAAGCTACCTTTCCGGGCGCAGCTTCGCAGTAAAAGAAGTGGATTTTGCCAAAAAATATTTCGATTATGAAATTAGCGTTGACAAGTGACATTTTTGTATATATATTGAGTTTTGCACAAATTTACGGTTTGGTCTGAAAGCTGCTTTGCACCGGCCTATTTGAGGGGTACGGCAGATTTGGAAAAACGGTAAAAATCGGGTAAAATGTACCGCTCAAGCGTCGGTATAATACTATCAAGGGGGACGACAATGGCAAAAGAGCTGATACGGCTTGTCGAATGCCGCAAGGAGTTCGACGGAGAGGTCGTACTGGATTCAATCAGTCTTGACATTAAGGACAAGGAATTTTTAACACTTCTCGGCCCATCGGGCTGCGGAAAAACTACAACTCTGCGCATAATCGGCGGCTTTCTAAAGCCGGATTCCGGAAGCGTTTTGTTTGACGGCGTGAAGATTAACGAGCTTCCGCCCCATAAAAGACGCATAAATACGGTTTTTCAGAAATATGCGCTGTTCACACATCTGAATGTCTTTGAGAACGTGGCTTTCGGCCTTCGAATACAACGACCAAAGCTGTCGGAGAAGGAGATTGACCGCCGCGTACATGAAGCACTGGAGCTGGTTGCGCTCAAGGGCTTTGAGAAGCGCAGCGTAACGCAGCTTTCCGGCGGTCAGCAGCAGCGCATTGCCATTGCCCGTGCGGTGGTGAATAGACCCCAGGTTCTTCTTTTAGACGAACCGCTGGGTGCTCTTGATTTGAAGCTTCGAAAGGACATGCAGAGAGAGTTGAAGCAAATCCAGCAGCAGGTGGGTATTACTTTTATATACGTTACCCACGACCAGGAGGAAGCGCTTACCATGAGCGACACGGTTGTCGTTATGGATAAGGGCTGCATTCAGCAGATAGGCACACCGCTGGACATATATAATGAGCCGAAAAACGCCTTTGTTGCGGACTTTATCGGCGAGAGTAATATTATTGACGGTGTAATGGTGGAGGATGAGGTTGTGCGCATGTACGGCCACAACTTCCCCTGCCTTGACAAGGGCTTTGCAAAAAATGAGCCTATTGACGTTGTTGTCCGTCCTGAGGACATCGACATTGTCCCTGTGGAGCAGGGACAGATTGTCGGCACGGTTACGGATGTTACCTTCAAGGGCATGCAGTATGACATAATTGTGGATTTTCAAGGCTTTAAGTGGCTTATCCAGACCACAGACCTTGCTCCCGTGGGTTCCAAAATCGGCGTTAAAATCGACCCTGACGGTTTCCACATTATGAAGAAGAGCGAGTACTCCGGCACCTTCGGCGACTACAGCTCCTACTCCGAGGAATACGACGAGCTTTCCGTCGACCCGGAGGAGGGAGGGCAGGAGGATGAGTAAGGGCAGCGCAGTTAATGGCGCTTCTTTGAAAATCAAGGGCTTTTTTCGCCCCGTTTGGGATAAGCAAAGGGCTTTCTGGGAAAGAAACCGGAAAAAGGCATTTGCCTACCCCTACATTGTTTGGATGGCAGTTTTTGTTGTTATCCCTATCCTCCTGATCGCAGTTTACGCCTTTACACAAAAGGGCGGCGGCTTTACCCTAAACAACTTTGTGGGAATGCCGGAATATGCGGCGGTTTTCGGGCGCAGCCTGTGGCTGGCGTTTTTGGCGACGGCGGTATGCCTTCTCATCGGCTATCCCGTGGCCCTTGCCATGAGCCGTATGCAGCCACGCACCCAGCGCATAGTGCTAATGCTTCTTATGCTTCCCATGTGGATAAACTTTCTTCTTCGTACCTATGCGTGGATGTCCATATTGGAGAATACAGGACTTATAAATCGACTTTTGGGAGAGCTGGGCCTATTTGACCTTATAAACAAAATAGGACTTGCCAATGCGGCAGACCCCTCCTTATATGTTCCAATAACCCACCTTAACCTTATAAACACAAATGGTGCGGTGGTGCTGGGTATGGTTTATAACTACCTTCCATTTATGATTTTGCCCATCCACAGCGTTATAATCAAAATCGACCCCTTTGTGGTTGAAGCAGCTCAGGATTTGGGCGCCAACAGAAGGACGGTCTTCCGCAAGGTTATTTTTCCCTTAAGCATGTCGGGTGTCATAAGCGGAATTACCATGGTTTTTGTTCCGTCAGTCTCAACCTTTGTAATATCAAAGCTTTTGGGCGGCGGCACAAACATGCTGGTGGGCGACCTTATCGAAATGCAGTTCCTGGGCAGTGCATATAATCCACATTTGGGCTCCGCAATCTCCCTTATTATGATGGTCATAGTTGTTGTGTGCATGAGCATCATGAATAAGTTCGGCGAGGGCGAGGAACAGGCGGTGATGATATGAAAAGAAAGGATTTTGGCGGCAAGCTTTTAACCACGCTTACCTTCGTGTTTTTATATCTGCCCATAGTTGTGCTGATAGTTTTCTCCTTCAACTCCACCAAAAGCCGCACCCAGTGGACCGGCTTCACCCTGGATTGGTATAGGGAGCTTTTTACGGACAGCACCATAATGTCATCCCTTAGAACAACGCTTTTTGTGTCCGTTGCGGCGGCCTTGATTGCTGCCATTATCGGTACCTTTGCGGCTATCGGATTTTACAATATGAAGCGCAGATGGCGCTCTCCGCTTTTGACCATAAATAATATTCCCGTGGTCAATGCGGACATAATCACCGGCGTGTCACTTTCGCTTTTGTTTGTGTCCTCCGGGGCGATTTTCGGGTTCGAGCTGGGCTTTGGAACGCTTCTTATAGCCCACATTACCTTTAACATCCCTTACGTAATTTTGTCCGTCATGCCCAAGCTTTACCAGCTTGACCGAAACCTTTTTGAGGCGGCGCAGGATTTGGGGTGTACCTGGTTTCAAACCATTTACAAGGTCATTATCCCGGAAATTATGCCCGGCATAGTGAACGGCCTTTTAATTGCCTTTACCATGTCGGTGGACGATTTCGTTATTTCCTATTTCACGGCGGGCAGCAGCGTACAAACCCTTTCCATGACGATTTACGCCATGACAAGAAAACGCATAAGCCCAAAAATAAATGCGATTTCAACCCTGCTTTTTGCCACGGTGCTTATCCTTCTTGTGGTGGTGAACGTGCGTGAGGCAAGGCAGCAGAAAGCTGAACTTAAAAAGGAAAAAATGCTGAAGGGAGCGAGCTAATGAAAAAGAGTGTTTCGATTGTTCTTTGCGCAGTTATGCTTGTTGTTCTTTTTGCCGGCTGCGGAGGCAGCGGTGGCGGAGAAAACGGTGTTGTCAATGTATATAACTGGGGCGAATACATTGATATGGACCTTGTAAAGCAGTTTGAGCAGGAGACGGGTATCTCCGTAAACTACAAAACATTTGAGTCCAATGAGCAGATGTACAGCGTCCTTAAGCAGGGCGGTGTAAGCTATGACGTGGTAATCCCCTCGGACTATATGATTTCCCGCCTGATTTCCGAGGATATGCTGGAAACCCTTAACTATGACAATATCCCCAACTATGCCGGAGTGGATGAAAGTCTTAAGGGCATGGCGTATGACCCGGACAATCAGTATACCGTGCCTTATATGTGGGGCACAGTGGGCATTATTTACGATCCCAACGTGGTGGGAGAGGTGACAAGCTGGAGTGCGCTCTTTGACGAAAAGAATGCCGGTCAGATACTTATGTTTGACAACAGCCGTGACGCAATGGGAATTGCGCTTAAGTATTTGGGCTACAGCCTTAACACCACCGACGAAAATGAGCTTAACGAGGCATATGCTCTTTTGGCAGAGCAAAAGCCCATCCTGCAGGGTTATGTTATGGATCAGATTTTCGACAAGCTGGAGTCCGGCGAGGCGGCTATCGGCCCCTACTATGCCGGTGACTATCTTACCATGCTGGAAAATAATCCGGACTTAAAGTTCTGCATACCTCAGGAAGGCTCCAACGTTTTTGTGGATGCAATGTGCGTGCTTAAGGGTGCAGCCAACAAAGATAACGCCGAAAAGTTTATAAACTTCATGACCGGAGCTGAGGCCAGCGCCGCAAACTCTGAGTTCATCGGATACACAAGTCCCGTTGCCAGTGTTAAGGACACCATGGAAATGGATGAACTTACAAAAACCGTTATGTACCCGGATGCAAAGGTTTTGGCAGACTGCGAGGCGTATATAAACCTTCCCCAGAATACATTGGACTATTATGACTCCATGTGGGTAAAGCTCAAATCATAGTATTTAATAAAAAAGAAAATCACTCTGACGATAATTCGTCAGAGTGATTTTTGTTTCGACACAGAAGGGAGGGTATAATCAAAGTCGGGTGTCAAGAAAGTGAACTTGGTGCAGGCACGGTTAAAAGTCCCTCCGCTGCACAGGACGCTTTAGAGCGATGGAGCGTTACCGTATAATGTCCCGTATAATTGCGGAAACATGCTCAAGCTTTTCACTTTCAAGCTGTTTTAAGTCCGCAATAATATCATTTAACCTTGCCGGCGTTTTTGAGTCAAAATCAAAAAAGTCCCGGGGAGGTATATTAAGATACTCGCAGATATAAAAGAAAGCTGCCATAGATGGAAGGTTATTTCCGTTTTCAATGTTGTTGATATAACCGGCACTCTGCCCGATGGACAGGCTCATATCCCGAGCGGATACGCCTTTTTCGATTCGTAATTGAGCTAATCTTTGCGCAAACTGTTCATCCATAGTTATCACCACCGCAAAAGCTTTATACTATTGTACAGCATATTGGCTTTTATTATGTCCGGTTATACAGGCTATACAGGTTGACATGTCCGATTTGACAGTATATAATCAATTATTACGTACGATTAAATCGGCGCATAAGACCATATCAATATTTGAAGGGTGTGGTGCTGCAATTAAAAATACATACGATTTGAAGAATAAGAAAATTCTTCTGGTGGATGATGTAGATATCAATTTAAAAATTGTTGAAAGGATTATTCGCCACCATGGGGGAGCTGTCATCACAGCATCAAATGGAAAAGAGGCAGTGGAGCTTTTTATATCATCATTTCCGGGTGAGTTTTCTGCGGTGCTTATGGACATTCAAATGCCGGGTATGAACGGCTACGAAGCTGTTTCGGTTATCCGGGGTTCAAAGCATCCGGATGCGCTTTTGGTGCCTATAATTGCTCTTACATCACAGGACGGGGAAGAGGATATAAAGCACTGCTTTGAATGTGGAATGAACAGATATATGAAAAAGCCATTTCAGCCCAACGCCCTGATAAGTGCAATTGTGGAGCTGTCCGAAAAAGAATGCAGCCAAACGCTGCATTCATAATAGGGATTACAATATAAAGAGGAGCGGGATTATTCCTGCTCCTCTTTTCTATCAACTGTTTTTATATTTCGCTCGAACTTACTGCGTGCACCCATAACCTCGTGCCCGCAGCCTAAACACCTGAGTTTGAAATCCATGCCCGTGCGCAGCACAAGCCAGCGCTTGCTGCCGCAGGGATGCTCCTTTTTCATGGTAAGAATGTCGCCAACACGAATGTCCATTATATAATCATCCATTCCGCCGCCTTGCGTCGGCATAA
>CAZJYY010000061.1:0-12568 GCA_964550315.1 uncultured Oscillospiraceae bacterium
AGCACCAGGTTCGCAATCTGGGGGTCAGGGGTTCGAATCCCCTATTCTCCACCATGTCGGAGCAAACTGTGCTCGCTCCGCTTCCGGATAAAGCCGAAAGCTGCGTATCACTTCGTTGCTCATCCTTTCAAACTGCGACCCACTTTATTGGGCTCGCGGTTTGTTATTTTTGCGGATTAAATGACCCGAACACTTCAGACGACTATAAGTCGTCTGAATTTTTTTGTATCTCAAGGGATTGAGCTGATGGCCCCATGAGTTTTTTGAAATGCTTAAATCCGTAAATTTTGTTCAGCTCCGCCATGTCCTTGCTGACAGTGGACGGGCTCATTCCCTTTTTCTGCCGTTGCTGCAAATACATGCCGAGGGTTTCTCGCATAATCTTGTTTGGGTTTTTGCAGCCCCTTGCCGGCGCCCAGAGGGAAAACTCTCTGGCAGTTTGGCGGTAGGTCTGCATCGTGCGCAGGGAGAAAATGCCCTCGACCTTTGCCAAAACAAATCCCCTCATTGTGGATTTCTCGCAAAAAGAGCGCCGCTATGTACATAACAAAGCTCAATCCGCAGTGAAATATGGAATTGTATGACCTTGCTCTTGCCAATTAAGACAGCCGCATTTAAAGTGTTGCGGTTCACAGCTCCGTACCGGGAGCAAAACATCTCGAGCCTTCGCCGCAGCCGCGGCAAACAAAAAGCACAGACCGGCTCGGCCTAATCCGAACCGCTCCCACGGGATACGGACATTTCTTTCACTTGCGGATAAACCCTGCTAAAAATCCCACTTTCATAATAGTAAATGCAGGTAACACCGACTTCTTGTTCCTTGTCGAAGTTTATGGGAAGCTCCGAACCTAATCTTAATTTCACATTCGTCTTGGCCAGACTTTTTCTTTTCGTTCATATGTTTTACGGCTGGTTATCTGGATAATATGCGAAAAGATTTTTTTATAGGCATTTTTGCCCCTTTTCGCCTAAACGTAACCTAATTACAATATTACTCCGCTTTTTGGGTTAAAATGGCGATAAAAAAACGCCGCCAAGCGGCCGGAGTCACGCCAAAGCCAACACGCGGCAGAAGAATGCCATGATTGGAATTGCGATAAGTAAAACAACAACGGCCCTTTTAATAGACTTAATGAGAAAAACGGCGCAGCGGGAAGAATTTCTTCAACCGCTGCGCCGTCACTGCGTTAAGTTATTGTTCTATTTTTGTCAGTGAAAATCGTATGATGCCGAATTACTTACCGAATTGACGGTACAGGAAGGTCACTATTTGCCCTCTCATGCAGCCGTCTGCGGGGGAGAAGGTGGTGCTTGTTGTGCCCTCGGTTATCTTTTGACTTAGTGCCCACAGGACTGCGTTTGCGTAGTAAGCATCAGCGGAAACGTCCACAAAGGGATTTTCCGAAGTCTGCTGGGACTTGCCTGCCGCACGCCACTGTAAGGTGACAGCCTGGGCACGGGTGACAGAGTCCTTGGGGCTGAAGGTAGTTGCACTGGTGCCCTCTGTGACACCCTTTTCCACTGCCCACAGAACTGCCTTGTAGTAGTAAGCGTCCGCGTTCACGTCTGTGAAGGGGCAGGCCTTGGCGGTCGGCTCGGGGCTGCCCATGGCACGCCACAGGAAGGTCACCGCCTGACCACGGGTGCAAATGCTGTTGGGACTAAAGGTCGTAGCGTTTGTGCCCTCGGTGATGCCATTGCTCACCGCCCAGATGACTGCATTGTAGTAATAGGCGTCCTCGCTCACATCGGTGAAGGGGTTTTCAGCCTTGACGAAGCTTGCGGAAATGTTCACCTTACTGCTTGGCATGGTGAAGGTGTAAGTGCCGTCTTTGTTGTCAGTAAAACTGATGTCCTTGCCGTTTTCGACGGTGATGACAAGCTTTCCAAGCTTATACCCCTCGTCGGGCTTCACGGTAATTGTTATCTTGGTTCCTGCGCTTGCATCGGTGGGAGAAACCGTAATCGTACCGTTTTTGATATTGTCCGTGTCAACGCTAACGGGGTAGGTAGTTGCATAAGTTACGCCCTTGATCGCATAGGTGGAGAAGTTCTTAGTATAGACTGTGATAGCTGTTTTGTCATTGCTGACCTCAATGTATTCCCCTTCCTTATTCTTAGTGGAAGTGAGTGCTTGAATTTCGGTCTTTCCATCTTCGCCACTGTGCAGTCGATACACGGTGTAGCTGCCCTGCCCCTGCAGCTCGGCGGGCAGAGTAATTACCGCCGTCAGAAGCACAGGAGAAGATGTCATTGTGGTGGGTGAGCCTTTGCCGACCGTCTTAGTCAGGGTCAAATCCAGATACAGACCCATGCTGCCGGCCTTTTTCTCAATTTCCTGCTGAGCGGTGTTGGTGCTGTCGGCGGCCTTGGCTTCGGCGGTGAGCTTCAGCTCTACTGCCTCGGTCAGCGCATCAGTCTTGTCCTGCTCGGTAAAGGCGGTTTCCAAATTGCCAACTACGATAGCGGGAGAGCCGGCCTTGACCTCCACCACGGAGTTCAGCTTGCCGGCGGGCATGGTGACGGTCTGGTCTGCTATGGCTTTGTCCATAACGGTCACCATAATGGTCTGAGTGACACCGTTTTTACTGGCCACCAGATTGTAGACACCGGGAACGACATTTGCGAAACTGTATTCGCCGTTATCATTGGTGACCGTCTGCCCAAGCTGCTGACTGCCCTGCATCAGAGTGACCACCACGCTGGCAGCAGGGATTTCGCTTTCCTGTACTGTTCCACCGATGGAATAAACCTTGTTGTTCCACAGTGCCTTGAGTATGACGTTGGCGGCGGGCTGGGTGAAGCGTTCGCCGGGCTGATAGGTCTTGCCGCCGTATTGCCAGCCTGCGAAGGTCTTATTAGTGTTACTAAAGTCGTTTTTCGGAAGTATGCGCACGGTGCCTGCCTGCGCCGCACTCATGGCGTTGGTACTTCCCGTACCGCTGTTTGCGTCAAAGCTGAGGGTATAGGTGGCGGGAGCGGAGGTTTGGTAAATGGTCAGCACGCCAATTTTTTGTGCCGTGCCATCCGTTCCGTCAGCGTGACGGTAGTTGCTGTCTGTGATTTCAGCATAAATGTCGTAGCTGCCCTCATCGGTGGGATCTGCCACCTGCTTGCCGCTCTTCCAGTAGCTTAGGGTTGCTGCAACACCGGAAATCGATGGTGCTGCGGTGACGTTTACGCTATCGCCCTTCTTAACGCTGTTGCCGGAAAGTGTGAAGCTGACAGGCGCTTTCTGAATGATAAACGTTCCGCTGGGATTGGTCAGGGTGTAGTTTGCGGCCTTGTCGCCAGTCAGCTCCGCCGTGACAGTGTAGGTGCCTGCATCGGTCTTGCTCTCCGTGAGCTGTGCGATTACCGCACTGGCGCCGTTTTGCAGCCCCACCAGTTCAAAGTCGGGGGACAGGCTGCCGCCGGTATAGACCTTGGTCGTGTTTTTCCACAGGGCGGTGACGGTGCTTTGCTTGATGGTAAAGTGCCAATCGTCCACTGTCAGGTTGGTGATTGCCTGATAGTTGCCGTTTGCGGCCACATCAATGGAAACCCGATAGGTTCCAACGTCTGTGGGCGCAGATGAGGTACGGGTACCATAAGTTCCCTCGCCGGTTTTCAGCTCATAGAAAACCGTGATATCACCGGTGGGTGCGGCATAATTCCCGTTTGCCTTGGGAGTAAAGGTCGCCTCGCGACTTTGGGCATCATAGACCATGCTGCCGGCAGGGGCGTTATAGGTGAAGCTGTCCTTGGTCAGCTCAGCTGCGGTAATACTTCTGGTGACGGACTTGGCACTGGTGCAGTTAGTCGTCTTTGCAGTTGCAGTTACGGTAACGTCGCCTGCCTCTATGTTGTTTTCGTAGGACACCGTGTAGTCATCTGCCGGGATGGTCTTGTCCCCCACCTTGACAGTGACGGCGGGTTTCCACTCCTCTCCGGTGTAAACGTTGGTGTTGGGAATAACGGTGATGGCCCCGTCGGCAAGTGTTGACAGATCCAGCGCACCGATGGTTATGGTAAAGCTGCCGGATGCGTCGCTGTGGTTGGACGCCGTAACCTTATAATACACAGTGTGCTCTCCGGCGGTTGTAAAGGCTGGGACAGCTTCATCGTATGTGCCGTCTTGCGTTGTGCAGTAGGTGTAGCTTGCAGTCTGGCTTCCGGCGGTGGTGGGTGTCTTGGAAACGGCAGCGGTCTGTTCTGCGCCGTTATAGGTCAGCGTGCCGGACTGAGAAACCGTGTGATTGGTAATTTCAGCGTTGGCGATGGTAAATGTCCAGGTGCTGTCTGTGAGGTTTTCCACCTTTTGATAGTTGCCGTTAGCAGTCACATCAATGGAAACTCGATAGGTTCCAACGTCTGTGGGCGCAGTGGAGGTACGAGAACCGTAAGCTCCCTCGCCGGTTTTCAACTCATAGAAAACCGTGATATCTCCGGTGGGCGCAGCAAAATTGCCGTTTGCCTTTGCCTTTACTGTGGCGGGCTTTGTGCTGCCGGTGTATGTAAGTGCGTCGTTTGCGGTAAAGGTGAACAGATCCTTGTTCAGCTCTGCCGGCGTAATGGAAAAGGTGTTATCTGCCGTGCACTGGTTGTACAGGTCCGTGGCGGCAAAGGTGGCTGTCACCTTATAGCTGCCCACCTCGGTTGGTGCGGCGGCGCTGGCGGTGTAGCTTGTGCCGCCATTACCGGCATAGCTGTACGTTACGGCGGTGATGCCATTGGTTGTGCTGGTGGGAACAGGCGTGCTTTCCGTAGCGCCGTATACCCAGTCTGCAAGGGTGACCGTGCCGGAGCCGGTGCCCTTCTCGATGGTCAGCGTGGCGGTCTTACTTCCCGTGTCATAGTTTCCCTTGGCGGCTGTGTCCACCTTGACGGCGAAGGTGCCCGCCTTGGTAACGGTGAGAACACCCGCTGCGGTTATGGCGCCTTCGCCGGAATCGGGTGTCACGGAATAGGTCTGCGCACCTGCATTGGTGTCAATGATAAATAGGTCGGTGACATCAAAGGTCGTGCCCGCATAGGTGCGGGTGAGTTTGTTTGAATCCTCGGTAGCCGTGATGGTCACCGCCGTGGGTGCCTTGTTGGTGACGGTGATTTCTCCGGTGGCGGTGACATTGCCGTCAAACGCGTAGCCTAACGGGGCGGTGACGCTCCATGTGTAGGTGTTGGTGTGACTTGGCACCGTGTCGTAGGTTTGGGGCGCTGTCCAAGTAATATTCAGGGATTGAGTTCCGCCGCCATCCAGCGTCGCCACTGCCGAGCCGGGCAGACCGGCGATGGCTTCCGCGCCGGTGGAATAGTAGTCGGTCAGGGTAACATTGGTCGGCGCTTCCACTGCGGTGATTTTTGACATTCCTGTGGAAACGGTCAGTTTTTCCGACACGTCGGAGCGGTTGTGGTTTAAGTCCCCTTCCAGACAGGTATAGATGTCATAGCTCTTATTGGGGCTGAGATTTGCAAAGGTGTAGCTTGTGTCGGTTGCCTTTTTCCAGCCTGCCGCATCGGCTGTGGGTGCGGTGTTGTCGGAGAGCTTAATGTAGTACAGCTGCCCCGCAGTGCTGTTCACAGTGATGCTGCTGCTGTTAGCTGAGCTTTTCGTCGGCTTGTCAGGGGTGGTCAGGTTCGCCTTTTCCACGGTAAAGGGGACCGATTCAGTGGTGCAGGCCTGATAATCGCCTGCCGCCGCAATGGTGGCATACAGATAATAATCGCCTGCATTCAGCTTGGTACTGGTGGTCCAAACCTTGCCGCCGGAGTTGGAATTGGTGGTGTTGTAATAGTAGGTCACCGCACCGCTGCCGGTATTTCCGGTAACCTCGGGCGTGCTCACCGCTTCGCCATAGGTATAACCGGTCATGGTAACTGCGGCGGAAATCGCCTGAGGTCCTTTAAATACGGCTTTACCGTCTGTTGTTACCGTGGTGTGATAGCGCACGCCGTTATAGAGGAACGACGCATCCCCCGCCGGCAGATAGAGATAGACCGCGTTGGTGTTGAGCGTCATAAGGTCAGTGGTGCCATAATAGCTGGGGCTGACATTTGTCAAGGTGACCGGCGTGCCTGCGACGGCACCGGGCACATAAAAAGTGGCTTTGTAGACTGTGGCCGAGCTGCCGTTGATCAGCTTGGACGTAGGACTGTCACTGTTAAGATTGCCTCCGGTGACGGTTGCGCTTTCGCCGGAGCCCCAGTCGCCGTGGCCGATGCCCTTGTTATTACCATCTGCGATAACGGTACCGCCGGTGATCCGAATGGTGCCCCCCGAGCCACCAGTGCTATAATTACTCATTCCTGCTACGGAGGAACCGCCGCCAATGGCGGTCCCGTTGCTACTTTTGGCCGTAACGCTTCCGCCATTGATGGTGATGGTTCCGCCGTCGCCGCCGTTCCATGTATTGTTACTCTCATATATAAGGCCACCGCCGCCAATGCCGGTCCCGTAGCTGCTGCCGATTGCATTCACAACGCCGCCGTTAATGGTGATGGTTCCGCCGTTACCGCCGCCATCCGTAGAGCTGCCGCCGCCAATGCCAGCGGCAGGATAGCCGCCGTTTGCGGTCACGGCGCCGCTGTTGATGGTGATGGTGCCGGCATCTCTGTTCGCTCCTGCGCAGCCGCCAATGCCGGCGCCAAGGTATCCGCCGACCGCGGTCAAGGTGCCGCTGCCGCCGATGATGACCGTCTTACCGCTGGTGCACTGCAGCCCAGCGCAGTTTGCGCCGCTTTTCAGGGTGTTGGTCGTGCCAGGGGCCAGGGTCAGCCTCACCGTTCCGCTTGTAATTTTGAACGCGCAGGAATCACTGACTGCACTGCGGTCAATGCTCACGCCACTCAAGGTGATATAGCAGCTGGTGTTCACCGTGATGGTATATTTGGTGGTGCTGCTGCCTGAAATGACCAGCTCGTCGCTGGCATTGTAGGTACTTGATCCCAGACCGGTATCCACTCTGATCTTTCCGCCGCCCGCGTCGCTGATCGTCACGTCGGCCCGATAGATGCGGACGTCTTGCGTGACGATGGAGCCGCGCAGGGTGGTGATCCTGGTATACATCGCCACGCCTGCGGCATGATTGTCCGTTGCCTTGACGCGGGCAAAGAAGTAATAGTCGTTGGCGGCGCTCAGGCCGGTGAAGCTGCGGGTCTCCGACCAGCCGGCTTTCGGCGCGGCGGAGCTGTCCGACATGGCGTATTCCACCGTCTCGCCGGTAATGGTCTGCGCCGCCAGCGTAACGCTGTTTGTGGTCACGCTTGTGGATGCGGGTGCTTTTGCCTGCGTGCCGGTGTAGGGAGATTGGTCGACGGAGATGATGTAGGTGGTAGTTGTGCCCTGATAGGTGATTGTCAGGGGCAGGCTTTCGTTCACTGCCGCAGAATCAAAGCCCGTGACCATATCTTTGGTTACATCTACCGTTTCTGTTGTGCCGTCGTTTTTGGTGACTTTTATTTTCAGGTTGGTCACATTGAGGTTCTCTCCAACAATGTAGGCTGTTTTATGGTTGGTGCTGGTGACGGCAATACTTTCCACCGCAACGGCGGGCAGGACGATATCACAGCCGGTGACATCGCCGCTGCCGAGCTGCACAGATTTTGTGACAGCACCGTAGTTGCCTGCGCTTGGCGCAACACGCAAAACATAGTCGCCCTTGTAATAGGCAATTGTAAAGCTGCCGTCCGTGCCCGTGGTAGTTTCACAAAGGGGGTCGGAAAACGTATCATCGTAAACGGAATAGAGCTTTACCGTGATTCCGCTTGCTGATTTCGATTCAGGCACGCTGACGGTGCCGGAAATATTATCCTTTTGCGTGTTTAGTGGTGCATCAAAAGTGGGAAAGCCTCCATCCACATTTTTCCATGTGTAGTACTCGCTGCTGTCTTGCTTATAAACCCACGTGTTCAGTCTGCCCACCAACGTGTCGCCGCCGTCAACATTGCCGTCAGCGTCAAAGCCTGCGCCGCTGGACTTGCTTTGGGGAATGTCGCTCAGGTAACCAAGGGCAGCCGAGTAGCTGCTGGCAACAGTGGTGCCAGCCACGGCGCTTTTCAGTCCGTAGCAGCTGCGGTAAACGCCCATGCCTGCCGAAGCGTTCATAATACCGCCGGCATTCTGAGGAGCGGTAATGGTGCCCGAGTTGTAGCAGCCCATAATCCCGTTGCCAGGAGCGGCCGCAATGCCCGCCGCATAGCCGGACTTTGCGGTCACATCTGCATCGGAGTAGCAGTTGCGAAGGATGTTGCCCTCCGCCGTAATACCGCCGGCAAAGGACGAGCAGGTCACAGAACTGTTAACAAGACCCAGATTGCGTATCTCCCCGCCTGTGGTTCCGCTTCTTGCTGAAACAAAGCCGAACAGCGCCTGATAGTTATCGCTGTTGTTGATGTATAGGCCGGAAATTGTATGACCGCAGCCGTCAAACATTCCGGCAAAGCCGTTGCCGCCTGCGGTACCGATGGGTGTCCACTGGCGGGCGGTTGCGCTTGGTGTGCCGTTGGGCGTTGCATTGAGGATAATATCAGCGCCCAGCTTGACTGTCTTTTCAAAAAAATCATTGCCCTCGTTGACCAGCTTTGCAAGACCCGCCAGCTCTTCCGGGGTGGTGAGGATAAAGTCATTTTTGCCGGCATCGTACCATGTGGTAACAGCGCTGCTATCCCACGGCGTACCGAGGCCGTAGTTGGTAGGTTCGTCGCCGCTGTCGCCGCCCTCGGCGTTCAAAATGGCATCCACCTCACCTATCAGTGCGTCCAGCGCGGTTTTGCTGTCCGCAACAACTGTCTGGTCGTTAGGAGACAGCGCATCGTAGCTGTCCAGCAGAGCGCCGGAATCAAACAGGGTATAAAAAGTGTTCTCTGCTGATGACAGAGTTTCCTCCGCCGCTGCGGTGGCCTCCTCGCCCTCCGCCGAAAGCACGGCTTCATAGGCAGACACATAGTTCTGCGCCGCAGTCAAAATTTCCGTTTTCTGCGACACAGCCGTTTCCACAGCGGTCACAAACTCCTGGGCCGCCTCGCTTAGCGTAGGCTTAGGCTCCGTGGTTATCTCATCTGCCAATGCCGTTGCGGGCAGTAATGTGATGACCATACACAGACATAGCAGAAAGCTAAATACTCTCTTTTTCATATTCTCTCTCCTTTATTTCTTGAATTTGCAAAACCCTGGCTGATGGGGGTCAGCGGTTTCGCACTCAAAATTGCCGTGGACGCAGTACCAGCACTCTTTTAACGGGATAAGCGCCGCTTCCCGCAGTCTGAAAAATCCGCAGGTGTCCGTTGCCTTAATTGGAATGGCAATAACTCG
Source organism: uncultured Oscillospiraceae bacterium (assembly GCA_964550315.1). Taxonomy (GTDB): domain Bacteria; phylum Bacillota; class Clostridia; order Oscillospirales; family Oscillospiraceae; genus UBA2658. Next base: position 9,290 of record CAZJYY010000061.1, read on the forward strand.
TTTTTCCACCTCGTGGGTGTGGTCGGTTTTTGGATGCATATAGACCCCTCCTAGGCCGTTTTTTTCTTGACTGCACCTTAGCATGTTTTCGCCTGCCTGCGTAAATTCCCGCACGAAACGACGCTTTTTCCGCACGAAACGACATAAAAACGCAAAAAACACCTCTTGACAAGTTTGTCAAGAGGTGTTAAAGATATCGGTTTATTGATTCAGAGGGAGAAGAATCTGGGTCAAAAACATGTCGCTCTCCTGCTTGAAGCGGAGCATTCCGCCGTGCTTTTGCACGATGTGCCCCATGCTTTTTGTTCCGGTTCCGCCGCCGGGCTTGGTGGACTCGGGAAAGTTATCATCAAAGGTCACTGTGCCGGATACGCTGTTGCGCACCTCCAACCGCAGGCCGTCCTCATCGGTCTGAGCGCTGAAGGACAACTGGCGTCGGACAGGCTCCACCTTTCGGCAGGCCTCCACCGCATTTTCCAAAAGGTTGGAGAGCAGCGCACCAAGCTCCGGGTCGGTCATGGACATCTTCTCCGGCAGGTCGGCATGGGCAAAAAAGGCGATGTCCTCCGCCTGCGCCTGTCGGGCGTAAATCCGAAGCACGGCGTTGGCGGCGGGATTGGCGGAAAACTCCGTCAGCTTGCTTTCGGATAGGGCCAGATCATTGGCGCGGAGATAGTCCATGGCCCCCGCCACATTGCCGGTTTCCAAATAGTCCAAAATCAGTGCGTTATGGTGGCGCAGATCGTGGCGGGTCTGCTTGGCCGACGAGAGCGACTCTTGATAGGAGAGAATTTCCGATTCCAGCAGCTTTCCTCTGGCCTCGTCCTTTAAGAGCCTGCTGATTTTCAGCAGGTTGCGGTAGAAGGTGTAGATGTAGAGAAAAAAGCCGCCCTCCACCGCCAACATCATAAAGGTGCAATAGTAGGGATGGTTGGCAAAACTCTGCGCCGGATAGACGGGAATTAAGTAGACCACCACCATGGTCACGATGGGCAGTGCAATCATGGCCTTTAAATCGCTGTGCAGATTGTCGGCAATAAACCGCAGGGGCTTTGCCCAATATCGTAGCGCCAGAAGATAGACCAGCGGGCTGGCCACGGCCAGCATCAGCACCAGCATGGGGTAACTCAGGTGGAACACAGTGCGCACAAGATTCAAAATCACGGACATGGTGGTGGTCATGCCGCCCTGCACCAGCTGAAGAAAGATGGTTTTGCCCACGCTGTCCGTGGAGAAAATCAGCACCGACATACTGGCTATGGTCATGACCACCGTGGAGAGGTGAGTAAACTGTCCGTAGCCAATCTTCAAAATTAAAATAGCGGGGACAACGGCCACATAGGCCGTGAAAACGCCAAGACCGATAATAAGCCGTTTTTTGTTCCGATAGCCCAGTCCATAGGCGCGGAACAGCACAGAGAAGAAGGCGGGAATAAAAAATTTTAGGATATAAATGATTAGGTTAAAGGTGTTCATTTTGCAGCCTTCTCTCGGAACATATAGTCAAAATATGTGTTTTGCAGCTCCCGAAAGCCACGCCTTGGTATGGGAATTCGGTCGCCGCTGCGCAGAATAATTTCCTCACGCTGGATGGTCTGAATGGCCTTCTGATTGACAATGTAGCCCTTGTAGGGAGAGATAAACTGCCCCGGAGAGAGTTTATCCAGTTCATCCGCAAACCGTCCGAGGGAGCGCTGCCCCTCGGTGCAGGAACCGCCCTTTGTGTGAACGGTAAGCAGATGCCCCTGACTTTCTATGTACAAAATTTCTCCGATGTCCACCATCCGTGCCCCGCCGCCCTCCGGCTTTACGGTGATGGTTTTGACCTCTCCGCTTTCGAAGCGCGCCATTGCTCGATCCATGGCCTCGTCAAACTGAGCCTGGGTGAAGGGCTTCATCAGATAGTGCGCCGCTTTGAGGGCAAAGGCGTCCACCGCATATTCATCGCTGGTGGTGAGAAAGATAATTTCGGTCTTATCGTGACGGGCACGAATTTCCCGCGCCACATCGGTACCAAGAATCCCCGGCATACAAATATCCAGCAGGGCAATGTCCGGCGCTCCGCTGTGCTCCAGCTCGTCCAAAAAGGTGTTGGGGCTGTCATATACAGAAAGCTCCGGCTGGGGTTCGCCGCGCGCGGCAAAAAAGTGCTCCGCCGAGGTCTTAATGAGCGCTCGCTGCTTGACTCTGTCGTCGCAAATTGCAATTTTTAGCATGACAAATCTCCCCTCTTTTCTTAATAATAACATGCTGTTTTGCTAAAGTCCACACGAGAAATGCAGCCGCTCCCCGCAGCAAAAAGGCAAAAGCCAGCGGACACCCGATAACGCCCAGCTCGGAGCCGACAGGCGTTTGCATTAAAAAACACCGCAGGATCTGCCCTCGGACAGACCTTGCGGTGTATGTTGTGCCAGCCGGCGTCAGGCGGCGGACGGCAGAGATTTTGCTAATTTCAAATCAAAAAACACGAAAATTGGGGAAAACTCAGTTGATGACTGCGGGATCGTCCTGAGCGAGCTTTGCATAGCTCTGTCCCCTGCAGTAAGCGGTGAGAGCCTTGCCGTAATAGGCGGCAGCGGCATCGCCCTCGTTGAGCTGGGCAAGCGTTGCGTAGCTGTTGCCCTCGCACATGCAATTTTTGACGAGATTCAGGTTGCCGCGGCGAGCTTAATTAGTCTCTTAGTGCAGTATGTATGTAAATGTACGGACTAAAACAATGTACCAATTTACTTGTAAACTAGGTCTCTGCACGATATGATTTTGTCCCATCCGCTTTTCACTGTCCGATGGCTTGATTTTGTGTAGATTTTCCAGCTCACTTGCAAAATTTTGTTGTTTTTTGGTTCGAATGCATATATAATAAAGGAAAGCTGGTGTGAACCGGCAACGAGAAACAACGAGAAGGGTACATTCCATCTGTAATAAATTAAATATTGGGCAAAGCTGTTTGAAAAGCAGTGACGCAAAGCTATAGGGGCTTCTCCGATAAGGAATGCCAGCCAGTTGCAATACAAGACAGACTTTGCCGTGGTGGGCGAGGTCTATTTTTATTTGTACTAGGAACAGCTATAAAAAGGCTGCCGCAAATAATGGCCCCGCGTCCTTGCGCAATTTAATTGGGGAATTTACAACACTGCATGAGACTTTGCGATACCTGATACACAAAAATTTTATGCTATAGGAGAAAATGCCATGAAAAAAAGAATTCTTAGTATCCTGCTTACAGTTTGCGTGCTTTTTACCCTGCTGCCCACCGTGGCACTGGCGACGGGGACGACA
>CAZJYY010000062.1:0-12398 GCA_964550315.1 uncultured Oscillospiraceae bacterium
TGGCGCAGAGGAAGGCGTCCTTCTGGCAGATGAACTCACGCCTGCCGTCAAGCTCCAAGGGAACAATGTTTCCCGGGAAGGTTGAGGCAAGGGTAATTTGAGCGCCGGGGCGCTCGGCGGTGTAGGTCGCCATAAAAAGGGATTCCCCGGTGAACATCCGTCCAAGAGATTTTCCAAAGCCTCCCTTCATATTGGTGTCCATCCTAATACCATCGCTCATCCAGGTCATTCCGCCTGATTGGGTATATATACTCTCACCTTGCTGAAAGGTTAATGTAACCGCAGGAAGGTTGTTTCCGAAAATTTCGTATTGCATACCTGTACCTCCAAATGATTTGCTTATAACTTTTTATATAATAGCAAAAATAGCATAACTTGTCATTACAATTTAAAAAATTCACAGAGAATTTATAAGTTAAGCCGCACATATCTGTGCGGCTTAATAATTACATTATTTTATTTCAATACCGTGAGCTCCATAGTGCTCATGATGTTCTCCGCACTCGTGTGCATGCTCGTGATTGTGACAAATGCTGCCGGTGGATTTTAGCTCACCACGGAGGTAGGCCTCAACTGCGGCCTTGGCATCACCAGAAGCACCGAGAATAACCTCAATTTTGCGCTCGTTGAAAATATCTACTGCGCCGCCTCCCATTCCACCGGAAATTACCACGTTAACTCCCCTGTCACCAAGAAAGTTGGGTAAAAATCCGGGACGATGACCGGGGTTCGGAACAGCTTCGTGGGCGACAATTGTGCCGTTTTCGGCATCATAGATGTTGAATACCCCGCAGTGGCCGAAATGACCTGTGACCATATTGCCTTCACTTGCAACTGCAATCTTCATTTTATTTTCCTCTTTTCGTTTAAAATGTTTTTTGTTTTATTATAGACGTCCTTAATTGCTATCCCCGCCGGGGAGTTCAATTCAGACACCGCAATACCGCTGTTAACAGCTTTTGTAACGCCGGCGTCAAATGGGATTTTCCCTACAAAAGGTATCTGGTTTTTACGGCAAAATTCCTCGATTTCTTTGGCTTTTACTTCATTTGTGTCCCACTTGTTTATGCACACGCAGACAGGTACGCTTTGCTTGAGGGCGGTTTTTACAATTCGTTCCATGTCGCTTATGCCGGAAACGGAAGGCTCTGCAACCACAAGAATAAGGCTGACCCCGTTTATGGATGCAAGCACCGGACAGCCGATACCGGGTGAACCGTCGATTATTGCAAAGCTTGCCCCTACGGAATTTAAAAACAGGCGGCGCTTTACCTCGGACACGATTTTACCGGTTGCCCCGCCGCCGGTTTTCAGCTTTGCGGTAGAAAATACCTTATCGCCCTTTATAAGCTCAAGCTCACCAATGGCAAATGGCTCCATGGTAATGGCATTTGTATTACACTTTAATGTACACACCTTGCAGCCCTCGCAGGCGTAAGGGTCGATGGCGGCAATGCCATTTAGCATTTCAATTGCGGAAAAACGGCAGACGGCTTTGCACTCTCCGCAGCCTATGCAAAGGCTCTTGTCCACTCTTGCCCTGGGAAGACCGTAATAATCGCTTTTTTCCACAGCACCTTCCACAGCCGTAACAAGATGAAGATTGGGCGCGTCCACATCACAGTCGGCAAAGGCGCTTGCGTTTGAAAGGCCTATGAAGGCGGCCGCAACGGTGGTTTTGCCAGTACCGCCCTTACCGCTTAAAATAAGCAGCTTATCCATGGCGCTCCTCCTTTGCGGCAGAAAGGATTTCTCTAAAAATATGGGAAAATTTTTCGCTTTCCCTGACGGCAATTTTAGCCTCCGAATGAATGCGTCCCAAGACACTGTCAAAGGGAATTTTACTTATAATCCTAATTCCACGGGTCTTGCAAAACTCCTCGGAGGGATTAAAACCCTCGCCGCATTTGTTAAGGACAACCGCCACGGGCTTTTTAAACATTTGTGCAAGCTCATAGACCATTTCGAGATTTTGTACGCCGAAAATTGTTGGCTCAGCCACAAGCAGGCAAAGGTCGCAATAACGCACACAATCCATGGCGGCACAGCCACAGCCCGGGGGACAGTCCATTACAACAAGCTCATCATTGGAAACACCTTCCTTAAGTTTCGCAATAAGGGGCATGCCACTGGCTTCGCCAACATTTAAAATACCGGACAGCACACGTGTTCCGCAGCTTCGTCCCATGTTAATGCAGCCGATTTCCCGCTGCCGTTCCCCCACTGCACCCTCCGGGCAAACAGCAGCACAGCCGCCGCAGCCGTGACATACTTCAGAAAAAATCAAGGGCTTTTTTCCGGCAAAGGCAATGGCGTTGAAAGCACAGAAATCCGCACATTTTCGGCAGGCGGTGCATTTTTCCAAATCAATTTCCGGAGTACGTTCATAGACCTTAGTGCTGCTTATATCATCGGGCTTAAAATAGAGGTGCCCGTTTGGCTCCTCAACGTCGCAGTCCATATATGCAGCATTATTTTCGCAGGCGGCAAGGTTTACAGACAAAAGGGTCTTGCCTGTTCCCCCTTTACCGCTTAAAACAGCAATTTTCATATCATTTATCAGCCGTGCATAAAACCGGCATGAAATTCGGTAAGCTCGGGCAGTTCACCGGCTTTATAGGCTTTTATGGCATCCGCAACACTGTCGCCGCTGGTTTTATAAAGCTTTATCTCTGCCGCAAGAAGAAGCTCCGCAGCGTTTTCGCCTGCTCTGGGGGTAAGAATGGCATATGGGTGATTGTCAACTACAAATTGAGCTGCTTTTACACCTGCACCGCCCTCGGCCTGGGCGGCCGGATTTTCCAAAAGCTCAAGGCTTCCAGTGTCAATGTTATATAGTCCGAAATATGGCGTTCTTCCGAAGGAAGGACAAATCCTTTCACCGGTTTCATCTACCGGAATCATAAGTTTCATATGTGTGCCTCCATCATTAATTTTCAAATCATAAAGCGGTTTTTTGTGTTTGGGACAATTGCCTCTCCTGCAGCAGGGACGGGGCCCGCTACAAAGGCTATATTCCCCCCCGCTGATTACAAGGGCTTTTCCGTTTACAATGGCATCGGCAATTTTTCTTCGTGCCTCTACATAAATTCCCTGAACAGTGGTTCTGGCCACATCCATCTGCCGGGCACACTGCTCCTGATTTAAACCCTCAAGGTCAATGAGCCGAATTGTTTCGTACTCATCTACGCTCATGGTAACGATTTCGGAGCTTCCACCGCCTCCCATAGGGCCAAAACGTTCATTTTCCGGCAGGCAGCACACTCTCCTCCATTTTCGTGGACGGGGCATAAGCTCACATCCTTTCCGACATATGTCATTTATATTTTCATTCTAGCACATTAATGACATATGTCAATAATGAATTGCGAATTGTTTTTTCTCTGATATTTTTACAACGATACTGGAAGCGCTTCAATTATCATGCTATACTGACAAAAAACATTCCGGAGGAATTCCATGAAAAACATTGTGTTGATAGGTATGCCGGCCACGGGGAAAAGCACTGTGGGCGTAATACTGGCGAAGTTGTCCGGCTTTGACTTTGTGGATACAGACATTCTTATTGCAAAAGCCCAAGGCCGTCCCCTGCCGCAGATAGTTGCAGAAGAAGGCTATGATCGGTTTATCCGGATTGAAGGTGCGGTGGGTGAAAGCCTCGAGTGTGAAAACACTGTAATTGCCACTGGCGGAAGTATGATTTTTTCTCCTGAAGCTATGGAAAACTTAAAAAAGAACGGTATTGTGGTCTGGTTGGAAACGCCGCTTGCCGAGCTTGAAAAGCGCCTTGAGAGCACCTTCACCTGCCGGGGGGTTGCGACGCCTGCAAAGATGAGTGTGGCGGAAATATACGATATGCGAAAGCCCCTGTACACTCAATATGCCGATATTGCCATTAACTGCTCCGGCACAACAGAAGAAATAGCCCAGACTATCAAAGACAATATTTTAGAAAGCGGTATATAACATTTCTACCCTGTCTTGTATTAAGCTTGCCTTAAAGGCACAATTTGCTGGATGATATTTAAATTTGGTGCTTGACATTTTTCGCTCCTTGGGCTATCATAGCCGCAAGTTATATTAAAAAAGGCCACGATAAGGAAGAAGTAACCCTTCGGGAACCGTACAGAGAGCTGCCGGCTGATGAGAGGCGCACGGTGAAATTTTGGTGAATACATCCTTTAGCTTCACACCCAACGGCTTTGCCCAGTAGGCTGTGACGGTTAACGCCCGTTATTTGCGTTGGCTCATTGCACGGTGCACTTTTTTGTGCAATGGAAGTGAGCTTCAAAGGCGGTCTTGCGTGAGCGGACTGCGAACCAAGGTGGTACAGCGATTATTCTCGCCCTTCGGATTTTCCGAAGGGCGTTATTTTTTTACATGGATAAGGAGAAGAAAAATGCCTATTACCGAGCTACTTGAAAGAAATGCACAGCACTTCCCTTTTGAAACTGCGCTGGTTGAAATTAACCCCGAGCACGAGGGAAATGATCAGGAATCCTCATGGAAGGAATTCAGCCTTGTTGAAATGAACTATCGTGAGGATACATATCGCCGTGAGATATCCTGGCAGGACTTTGACTGCCGGGCAAACCGTTTTGCCCATCTTCTTCTTGCCAACGGCGTTAAAAAGGGCGATAAGGTTGGAATTCTTCTTATGAACTGCCTTGAATGGCTGCCCATATATTTCGGCATCTTGAAGGCCGGAGCCTTGGCGGTGCCCCTTAACTATCGCTACACTGCTGACGAAATTAAATACTGCCTTGACCTTGCCGACTGCAGCCTTTTGGTGTTTGGCAACGAATTCGTTGATCGTGTTTTTGTGGCAAGAGACGGCATGCCCAAGCTTAGAAAGCTTTACTACGTGGGCGCAAGCTGCCCCGACTGGGCAGAGAGCTATTATCAGTTTATGTCCTACTGCTCCTCCCGCAAGCCCCCGGTGGAGATTTGCGATGACGACTACGCTGCAATTTATTTTTCCTCCGGCACAACGGGCTTTCCCAAGGCAATCCTCCACAAGCACCGCAGTCTTTCCCACTCAGCCATTTGCGAGCAAAAGCACCACGGTCAGCGCCATGGGGACTGCTTTCTTTGTATGCCGCCCCTTTACCACACAGGCGCTAAGATGCATTGGTTCGGAAGCCTTCTTTCCGGAAGCAGCGCCGTGCTGCTCCGTGGCATAAGCCCGCGATGGATTTTAAAAACTGCTTCCGAGGAGCACGCAACAAATGTGTGGCTGCTCGTACCCTGGGCTCAGGATATTTTGGACGCTTTGGACAGGGGGGATATTAAGCTATCCGACTATGACCTTAGCGCTTGGCGGCTTATGCACATCGGCGCTCAGCCTGTGCCCCCCTCTCTTATCAAGCGCTGGCAGTCCTATTTCCCAAATCATCAGTATGACACCAATTACGGCCTTTCAGAATCCATCGGACCGGGCTGCGTACACCTGGGCGTGGAAAATGTCAGTAAGGTTGGTGCAATCGGTGTTCCCGGCTATGGTTGGGAAATTAAGATTGTGGATGCCGACAAGAACGAGGTGGAAAAAGGCGGCGTGGGCGAGCTTGCGGTTCGTGGCCCCGGCGTTATGACCTGCTATTATAAAAATGAAGAGGCCACCCGTGAGTCCCTTTCCGACGACGGCTGGCTTTGGACGGGAGATATGGCCCGTCTTGACGAGGATGGCTTCATCTGGCTGGTGGACAGAAAAAAGGACGTTATTATCACCGGCGGCGAAAATCTTTATCCTGTTCAGATTGAGGACTTTATAAGAAGCTGCGAAAAGGTTAAGGACGTTGCGGTTATCGGCCGTCCACACGAGCGTTTGGGCGAAATTGCCAGCGCCATTGTGGAGTTGAAGGCGGGCGCATCCGCAACGGTTGAGGAAATGAACGAATTTTGTATGGGGCTTCCCCGATATAAGCGCCCCAGGGAGATAATATTTGATAAAATTCCCCGCAACCCTACTGGAAAAATCGAAAAGCCAAGGCTTCGTGAAAAGTACGGAGCGGTGGAAATCGTATCTATGCAGACAAGGGCTCAATAGAGAATGAACATAAAAACATCCGCAGAACGAAACTGTTCTGCGGATGTTTTACTATTATTTTAGCAGACCTTAACGGACCAGCCAAAGCTGTCAGCCCGTGCGCCCCACTGAATACCGGTAAGCTCGTCATAAAGCTTTTGAGTTACAGGACCGATTTTGCCGCCGCAGATTTCGTGCTTTTTGTTTTCAAAGCAAATCTCACCGATGGGAGAAACCACGGCTGCTGTGCCCGTGCCCCAAGCCTCCTCCAACGTGCCGTTGTCAGCAGCTTCCACAAGCTCATTCACGGAGAAAAGACGCTGCTCAACCTCGTAGCCCCAGGACTCAAGAAGCTCTATAGCGGATTTTCTGGTAATTCCCGGGAGCACGCTTCCGGAAAGCTCCGGAGTTATTATTTTGCCGCCAATTTTGAACATAACGTTCATGGCGCCAACCTCTTCAATGTACCTGCGCTCAACGCCGTCCAGCCAAAGCACCTGAGAATAGCCCTGCTTTTCCGCACGTTCACCGGCGCGGATGGAGGCGGCGTAGTTTCCGCCGCATTTGGTATAGCCTGTGCCGCCGCGTACGGCACGCACGTCCTGATTCTCAATCATAATTTTAACCGGATTGAGACCCTCGGGATAGTAGCTTCCCACGGGGCTGCATATTATGGAGAAAAGATAGCTTTTTGAAGCGTGCACACCCAGGTGAGTGTCCGTTGCGATAATAAAGGGTCGGATATACAGCGAGGTGTCCGGCTTGGAAGGCACCCAGTCGGCATCAAGAGCAACCAGCTCCTTAAGAGCTTCCAAAAAAAGCTCCTCGGGAACTTGGGGGATGCACATACGTTCTGCGGACTTGTTCATTCGACTTATATTCTCAGTGGGGCGAAACAGCAGAATTTCACCCTTATCGCTTCGGTAGGCCTTCATACCCTCGAAAATCTCCTGAGCATAGTGGAACACCATGCTGGAGGGATCAAGACTGAAGTTTCCATAAGGAACGATGCGGGGGTCGTGCCAGCCCTGCCCCTCATTATAATTCATAATGAACATGTGGTCGGTGAAATAGCTTCCGAAGGGGATGCCATCAATCGCCGGCTTTGCCTTCAATACCTTTGACTTTTCAATTCTTATTTTTTCCATGTTGCTCATCCTCTCCAAAAAAGCTTTCGCCGTTTTTTGAAATTACTTATCAAGAATTCTACCACTCTCAATAGGTATTTCAAGAAAAAAACAGCAGTGCTTGAAAATTTCGTCATTTAACACCCTAAAGAGAATAAATTTCGGGATCTTTTTGGTGCTTGTGCGTTAAAAAAAGATTTTTTCTTGGTTCTTGTATGTGCAGCGGCTCGGTATTATACTTATAATATAAAGATGGCTCAGCAATTTTGACATCATGAGCATAGGCGCTTTTTCTGCAATTGTTGGGGCGGATTAAAAAATTGCTTCCCCAAAGCCCTGCACCATTGGAATATCAATGTGAAAGGAAGTAAAACCATGCAGCATGAGATAATAGAAAAGGGCAAGCTTTTAAATGAAAGCGGGCAGCTTCGGGAACCGGGATGGGCAAAAAGTCTTATTCTTGACTACAGGCGCGAGGATATTAAGGCGGCAAAGCACCGCATTAAAGAATGGGACTATTACCTTATATATAACAATGAATACGCCGTGGCGCTGACCGTTGCGGACAATAGCTATATGTCCCTTTGCAGTGCAAGCCTACTGGAGTTCGGAGAAAAACCATGGGAGCAAACCACAAGTCTTATGGGTGCCTTCCCCATGGGCAAGCTGGCGCTTCCCTCCTCCTCCGTATCGGGAGTCACGGCGGGAAGCGGCAAAAGGGCAGACTTTCGCTTTGAAACACGAAACGGAGTGCGCAGCCTAAGGTGTCATATGGACAGCTTTAAGGATAAAAAGCCCTTCGACTGCGAGCTTACGCTTACGGAGGAACCGCAGGACTCCATGGTTATTGCAACGCCCTTTGCCGGTGATAAAAAGGCCTTCTACTATAACCAGAAAATAATCGGAATGCGTGCATCCGGAAAGGCCGTCTTTGATGGCAGGGAGTACATATTCAGTCCCGACTCAAGCTTTGCGCTTCTGGACTGGGGACGTGGTGTTTGGACATATAAAAACACCTGGTATTGGGGTGCGGCTCAGGGAATTGTAAACGGTGAGGTTTTTGGGTTTAACATCGGCTATGGCTTTGGGGACACCACGGCAGCCAGTGAAAATATGATATTTTACGGCGGCGCTGCCCACAAGCTTTCAAGGCTCAGCTTTGGCATTCCCAAGATAAACGGCAAGGATGATTTCATGTCTCCTTGGCATATCGCATCGGACGACGGGCGTTTCGATTTCGAGTTTGTCCCCACCATAGACAGGGCGGCAAAGACCGATGTGCTGATAATTTGCAGCGACCAACACCAGGTTTTTGGAAAATTCAGCGGAAAAGCCATCTTAGACGACGGCACGGTTTTGGAAATAAACGACCTTATGGGCTTTGCCGAAAAGGTTTATAACAAATGGTGATTGAGTAAAAAAGACGTATTATTCTGGCACAGATAAGCACAAATAAAAGCCTGTGGGCAAAGCTTTGCGCCTTGTCCGCAGGCTTAAAACTTATTGACAAATTATAGCTATCACGCTATAATACAAGTCGCTGTCAAATTAAATATGCTACTGTGGCTCAATGGCAGAGCAGTTCACTCGTAATGAACAGGTTGTCAGTTCGATTCTGACCAGTAGCTCCACGTGGTCGCAAGCTTTTATCGCTTGCGACCACGTTTTTTAATTTTATAGGACTCTCAGCCATCAGGTATCTGTTCAAAACCGAAACCGTCGCTGCCTGGACCACTCGAAAACCGTCATGTAAAATCGAAATTTATATGCGCTGTGCAAGCTCATAGGCGGCGCAAACGGCGTCACTTATCTTGCCCACATGCTCGGAGTCCCCGATATTGTAAACGTTCATTCCCTTGGCCTTTAGCGCATCATATAGGACGCTGTTTGGCACAGCACCCACTGATAGAACGATGGTGTCGCATGGAAGGGTTGCGTCTATAACGATATCCGGTTGGGTGATTCCGGTTTCTCGCTCCTTCGCCTTTTGTTGACGAGTCTTGGGAACTACGGCCTCAATTTGCACGCTGTCATCACCGAAGCCCAAAATTTTTGCAAAGGGATACTGCTTTACACCAAAACGGTCAAGGTCTTTTAAGAGCGGCCATGCGGTACCTTGTTCGAACCCGGTGGCTATTTTAGCCATGTCCACAATTGAAATATTACGGCTTGTCTTGTCAATCAAACTGACAACCGTGTCGGCGCTCTCAGACCTCTGGGCAAGCATGAAATAAATATTCTCTGGGCTGACGGCAGCATCATGAGCCAAAAGCTGTGCGCACTCACAGCCCACTGCTCCGCCGCCGATGATTACAACGTTTTTGCCTGCAATAAACTCACCGGAGAAAATGTCATAGGCAGTGCAAACCGGAATGGTGTTGCCCTCAAGACTGATAGTCTTGGGGGTATTTCCAACGGCGGTAACCACGACCTCAAAGCCGCTGCCGCAAATCTCCTCCACATCGGCATCTTTTTCATATACAACAGGTATGCCAAGCCTTTCTATCATTTCACGGTGGTAGCTGTAAAGATTGAGAAAATCGTGCTTTGCAGGGGCCGCAGCCGCTAAATGAAGCTGTCCGCCCAACCTGTCGGACTTTTCCCAAATGCTTACCTTGTGGCCGCACTCCGCAGCTCTTATGGCGAACTCGCAGCCAGCCACTCCCCCACCGATTACAAGAATGCTCTTTGGAGCTAGCGTTTTAACTTCCTTGTACTCGCTTTCGTGGCCTGCCAGGGCGTTTATCATACACTCGGCGGGCATGGCGAAAAAGGTCTTTGCAAGGCAGCCCTGATTGCAGGCAAGGCAGCGACGAATTGTGCGGCTCTCCCCCATCTGAGCCTTTTTTGCCCAGTCGGGATCGGCGATAAGCGGCCTTCCGATGCTAACCATATCGCAGGCGCCGACGGCAAGAAGCTTTTCGGCAACGGCAGGCTCGCTTATCCTGTTGCTTGCCGCAACGGGAATGCCCACTGCTTCTTTAACGGCTTGGGCAAGATATGTAAAGCCACCCTGGGGAACGTCACCTGTGAGCTGGGGAATGTTGGTTTCGTGCCAGCCTCCGGTTACATTTATCATATCTGCACCCCACTGCTCCAAAAGCTTTGCAAATGAAACAGCATCCTCCAGGGTATTACTTCCGGGGACAAAATCGTTACCTGCAATGCGCACGCATATTGGGTAATCTGCTCCCACAGCAGCTCTTACAGAAGATAGAAGCTCCTTGGGAAAGCGAGTGCGGTTTTCCCAACTGCCGCCGTATTCGTCGGTGCGAAGATTGGTTAGCGGGGACAAAAACTGACAGATAAGATAACCGGCGGAAGCCGATATTTCCACCAAGTCAAAGCCGGCCTTTTTCGCTCTGACTGCGCCGGCCGCCCAGTTTTGGATTATTTCGTGAAGCTCGTCTCGAGTTGCCTCCTTTGGCATTTCCTTTGTGAACTTACTGAATACGGCAGAGGGGGCAAGCGCCTCACGACCCTCATTGGCAATTTGATGGGCATATGCTCCGGCGTGATAAAGTTGAACGCCAACCTTTGCACCGCGGCTATGCATACCGTCGGTAAAGTCCTTATAGCCCGGGATGAAGTCATCGCTTCTAAGGCTCATCATGCCGGGAGAGCCGCCGTAATCGTCAAAACGGCAGCCGCCAACCATAATAAGACCTGCCCCACCTTCTGCTCTGCGGTAATAAAATTCGCAGAATTTGTCGTTGGCATAGCCCTCCATGTTGTACATGAGGTGGATTGCTGGCATTACAATGCGGTTTTTAAGCTCTAAGCTTCCGATTTTTATGGGAGTAAAAAGTTTTTTGTACATATCGATTCTCCTTGAGCAATAAAGCATGGTACCATTACGGCAGCATAAAGTAAGTCCTAATATTTTACAAATAGGATACCATAAATAATGGCTAAAATACAACAGCACAGTGCTTAAGATAGACAAAAACGACTATTTTCCAATAAATTCGCTATCTCTTCTGTCTTGAAAAGCGGAAATTGCCTCCTTTAAGTCGTGAGTGCCGGAACAATAGATGGACTGCGCTTCTTCAAACATCATTCCGGCCTGAGTTGAGCTTTCAACGGCGAGATTTACGCCCCGTTTTATAAAGCGCATGGACATAGGCGGAAGCTTTGCAATCTCACTGCTAATCTGATATGCGGCCATATGCACCATATCGAAGGGCACAGCCATTTGACAAAGGCCCATAGAGACGGCCTCAGCTCCTTTTACAGGCTTTCCTGTCATAAGCATCAGCTTTGCCCATCCCGAGCCCACAAGCTTAGTAAGCCTTGTCATCCCACCAACATCAGGCGCTAAGCCAAATCGCCCCTCAGGCAGGCTCAGCTTCCCCTCCTCATCGCAAACGCGAATATCGCAGGCTAAGGCCAGCTCCACCCCAGAGCCAAAGCATTTACCCTGAATTCCGCAGACAACGGGTATGGGCAGTTCCTGAAAGAAATTGAACAAGCGCTGATATCGGGGAAGGCTGCGCTTTATGGTCTCAGGGCCGGCATCCTTCAGCCCGTCAAGATCAATTCCAGCGGAAAATATTCTTCCTTCGGATATAATCATAATTACACGGAGCTCGCCGTCAGAGAAAATTTCCGCCTCAATAGCTTCAAGCTCATTAAAAAAAGCTTCACCAATAACATTTGCCTTTGCCTCATTCACCAAATCAATTACACCGATTGTCCCTTGTTTTTCGTAGCTGATAACAGTTCCGTAACTCATAAAAATACCCCTTTCACATAAATTTTTTGTTTTTTTATGCTCCTGTTGGATACTGTTTTTATTGTAGTTTTTTAACGGTTATGCTAAATAATATAAGCGCCGCCCAAGCTTGGGCGGCGCTTATATTATTATTTATTCCAGTCGTTGACCTTGTTTTCAATCCACTGGGCAAGGGCGGGTACGCCCTCTCCGGTTTTCGCAGAGATTTCAAAAATGGCGATATTGGGGTTGATGCTGGTAACCCGCTGCCTTACAGCGTCACTATTGAAGTTAAAATAGGGCTTAACGTCGATTTTGTTTATAACAAGGCAATCGACCTTGGAGAACATAAGCGGATACTTGAGGGGCTTATCGTCGCCCTCAGGGACGCTTAAAAGCATAAGGTCAAAGGAAGCGCCAGTGTCAAACTCAGCAGGGCAAACGAGATTTCCCACATTTTCCAAAATAGCAAAATCTACGTCGTCGGTACCCATGGCATTTATGCCGAACTCGGTCATGCCGGCGTCAAGAT
>CAZJYY010000063.1:0-12385 GCA_964550315.1 uncultured Oscillospiraceae bacterium
TGACCGCATGGAGGAAATGGGCGTTAAGGACGGCGACACCGTAAGTATTTACGGCCTGGAATTTGAATATCGTTCATAGTTCGGTTTTCGGCATATTAAATAGCTTTCTTAATTTATATAATAGAACTAAAGCACGTCATGGCTAAAAACTCATGATGTGCTTTAGTTCTATTTATGTATTTTTGCCTTTTGATAAATTAATTGCAAAAAAGTTTAGATATAAAGTTGACAAAAATAAAAGTGATGATATAATGTGAAACATACTTCACATGAAATATATTTCATATTATATTAGGAGGCTACATGAACAAAAAATTAGAGCTATATTCCGTGGGAATCGTTACAATAATTTTTAGCATCTTCCTATTGATAAAGGATAGCTTTAGCCCACATAGTATAATCCTTCTTATTACGGGTCTTGGGGTTTTGCTGTACGGAATCATCAACAAGAAAAAAATTAGCGATTTTAATAATCCGGAAGTTTACGATGAGCGTGATGAAATTATATATAATAAAGCATCCAACATCGTTTTGACCATACTAACATACCTTATGCTGATCGCATTGCTATTAAACAGTTTTGTTTCAATACCGTTAAACTATGTTTTGGTATTTCTTATTGCACTTACAGTTTTTGGAAAACAGCTTATAATTAAGGCTGTGGGAAAATTTTATGATACTTAATAAAGTAAAAGAATACCGTATTGCCCAAAACATAACTCAAGTAGATTTAGCTAAAGCTGTTGATGCCAGCTCACGAACTATAATTTCTATCGAAGCACAAAAATATAATCCGACCCTTGAATTGGCATTTAAGCTTTCTAAAGCTCTTAATGTAAACATAAATGAATTGTTTGAATATAGAGGAGAAGAATGATGGAAAAAATACCTGTTGAACTAATGCTTGTCGGCCTTGTTATTGGAATAATATTATTGCTCGTTGGATGTGTGCAAATTAAAAAGAGCTCCAAGGGTTGGAATCTAATTAGTCTTATTCTCAATGGGCAAGCTTCTGGTGTTGGGCAGTTTATTAGCGGAATACTTTTGATTTGCGCTGTGGTTATAATATTCTTTTTAAGTAGAAACGGAATTATTTAAAACGTATATTATTGCTATTATAATATTTCAAAGCAGATTAAATATTTAATTAAGGTGTCGTAACAGCATTTACTGTTATGACACCTTAATTCTTCTTTAATAATGCCTGTATAATGATAGTTATGCATAAAACAATTTATATCATTACCTATAGTCGATATATTAACCTACATTTTATAAATTTTAGCAAGACCGCCCTCCGAGGTTTCCCGATACTTACTAAAAAGGTCTTTACCCGTCTCATACATTGTCTTGACCACCGTATCAAAGGAAATTTTTCTTGTGTGGGTAAGAAAGTTCGCAAGGCTGAAGGCGTTTATTGCCCGCATTGCCGCAACAGCATTCCTTTCAATACACGGAATCTGAACAAGTCCCCCAATGGGGTCACAGGTAAGCCCTAAATGGTGCTCCATCGCCACCTCGGCAGCGTATTCTATTTGATCCAAATCCATTTCAAAAAGCTCCCCAAGACCGGCTGCAGCCATGGAGCAGGCGCTGCCGATTTCCGCCTGACAGCCGCATTCGGCACCGCTTATGGAAGCGTTTGTTTTGATTACATTACCGATTATACCGGAGGTTGCCAGAGCCTTTGTAATGTCAGAATCCGAAAAGCCCTTTTTCCCCTTCATGTAATACATAACAGCGGGGAGAACGCCGCAGGCCCCGCAGGTAGGTGCAGTAACAATGGTACCGCCGCCTGCGTTTTCCTCGCTTACGGCAAAAGCGTAGGAGCAGACAAGACGGTTTTCCCGTGTTTCCGGTGTCTCGTCAATATGGCGCTGATTGTAAAGAAGCTTCGCCTTTCTTTCAACACCCAGACAGCCGGGAAGAACGCCGTCGGTTTTCAGCCCACGCTTCAAGGCAAGCTGCATTTGCTCCCAAACCTCTTGGAGATATAGAAATATTTCTTCTCCCTCCATCTCCTTGACATATTCCCAAAGACGAATGCCTCTGTTTTCACAATAGCTTTTAATTTCTTCAAAATTTTTGTGGGGATAAAGCTGCTGTGAGCAACTATTGTCTTCGCCTTCAAATATAATTTTTCCGCCGCCGACGCTCAGAACCCGCTTCTGTGCAATTAGCTTTTTGTTTTCATCATAAGCACGAAGCTCCATGGTGTTAGGATGGGGAAGGCAAGTCCCGTCATCTGAGGAAAAATAAACGACACAGGGCTTCGGCGCAAAGGCGTCCACTATGGCATGATCACTTAAATGCCCCCTGCCGGTTTTGGAAAGGCTGCCCATAAGAGTGGCTTCAAAGCTTTGTGCCACGGAATATTTATTTGCAAAAATTTCCGCCGCTTTTCCCGGACCCATGGTGTGAGAGCTGGATGGTCCTTTGCCGATGCGGTATAGTTCTCGTAACGATTCCATGTTAAATCCTCTTATGAATCTATATTCTAAGCTAACTTTCATAGCCAGCTTGATTAAATTTCGTCTGATAAGAACAATATATTATATAGTATACCTCCTAATCAAGGCGTTTTCAACGTTAATACCTTAAGCCGACTTTTTCTTCACAATAATATGATTAAAAGCGCCGCAGAAATGATCTGCGGCGTTTTTGAGATGCATATAAATTTTCCCTGCATTTGCTTTATTGAAGGCTAATAGATAATACAGATAAGGCCGTTGCAGCCGTCGTTTGATATTTTTTGAAGCGCCTTGTGCAGACGCCTTCGAGCGTTTATGGGCAAGCTACCAATTTTGGACATAAGGCTGTCTCCGGCGATGTCATAAAGAGATCTTCCAAAAATGTTTGAATCCCAAATTTTTGAGGCATCACCGTCAAAATTCTGAAGCAAGAATCCCAATATTTCATCGGATGCACCGCTGCCGCCCACGGCAGGCGTGACCTCCGCCTCAATATTTGTTTTAATCATATGTATTGCCGGTGCATCCGCATGAAGCACAACGCTGTATTTTCCGCCCTGCTTTACGATTTCCGGCTCACGGAGCGTCATTTCGTCCCGAGATGGGTATACTACTCCATAGCCCTTTTCCCGAGCCTCCATTAATGCGTCACGAACCTTCTCGTACTCCTTTTTCGCAATGGACAACTCACAAAGCTGGCGTATTAAATCGCCGTCGCAGCTTATTTCAAGACCACTTTCCTCGCTGAGGGTTTGATAATACAGTTCACGTGGAAGAGAAATCCGCAAATCAAAGCTGCCGGTACCCATTTTAATTTCACTTACTACTGTTTCGATACCCTCGTCCTCGTTGGACAGAGCCATTGCAAGATCCTCGGCATTTCTAAGCCGGGTAATGTTCTTTGAATTAAGGTATAATGCCTCCATTAAATCCGCTTTAATGGGATGCTGCGACGGCAATGCGTCCACCCACTCCGGCAGATAAACCGAGTATTCCTCCGTGGGAAATTCGCAAAGAAGCTCTCGAATTATTTCGTTTATCTCATTTTGTGTAAGCTGCATACAGCTTATACATCTGCATTTCACACCGTATTTTTCGGTTAGCTCGGCGGCAAGCTGTCTTGATGCAAGGGAAAATGGGTCCTGACAATTCAGAAGAATGATGAAGGGCTTTCCATAGCTGCAAAGCTCCCTTACCACCCGTTCCTCTGATGGGACATAGCTTTCCCTTGGGATGCCGCAAATTGAACCGTCTGTGGTAATTACAAGTCCAACCGTGCTATGGTCGCAAATTACCCTGTGTGTTCCTTCCTCTGCCGCTGCGCTTATGTCGATTTCATGGTCAAACCAAGGAGTAGTAACCATCCTGGGTTCTCCCTCCTCTGTAATACCCACGGCACCGTCCACCATGTAGCCCACGCAGTCAATAAGCCGCACGTTCATTTCAGACGCACCCATGCGAAGATGTACTGCTTCCTCCGGAACAAATTTAGGTTCCGCCGTCATAACTGTCCGCCCGGAGCCGCTTTGTGGCAATTCATCCCTTGCCCGTTCCTTAACATAGACATTGTCTATGTTGGGGATAACCGCAGTTTCCATGAACCTTTTTATGAAAGTCGATTTTCCGGTACGCACCGGTCCAACGACTCCAACATATATATCTCCGCCTGTGCGAAGTGCGATGTCTTCATAAATTTTACTATCCGCCATATCCGCTCCCCCTGAAACTCATTATCACTTAATTTCTATGTGGGCTTATCCTTCCATATTCTAATTTTACAGTAAATGTCATAACAAAATTTACAAGCTTTAAAAACGCATATCCGAATCCTTCGGGGAAAAGATATTGATGGGCTCAGAGCCCGGAAGTTTCAAACCGAAACAAAGAGAAGGAGTTGAAATCAATGACAAGTAGCAACAAGCTCGTTAACCCCAACGCTCGCGAAGCAATGGATCGCTTCAAGATGGAAGCAGCCAACGAAGTTGGTGTGGCACTGAAGCAGGGTTACAACGGTGACCTGACCTCTAAGCAGGCAGGCAGCGTAGGCGGCCAGATGGTCAAAAAGATGATCGAAGCTTACGAGAACGGCATGAAGTAACTTTAAATCCGCAAAAAATGCGGGCGGCGATGAGCCGTCCGCATTTTCATTTGATTGATCTTTTGAAGAAGAATCATCAAATTAAATGTTAGGCATAAAGGAAAATTATTTCATTGACAACATAATGCTTGCGTTATAAAATGTATTGATGAGCAGGTCGGACGACCGCGGGCACATGCTGAAAGGCAGTGCGTGAGGAAAGTCCGGGCTCCATAGGGCAAGGATAACGGGTAACGCCCGCCGAAGGCGACTTCAGGAAAAGTGCAACAGAGATATACCGCCTGCGTTTCGGTCTCGAAACCGGGTAAGGGTGGAAAGGCGAGGTAAGAGCTCACCCGACGGCGCGGAAGTGACCGTCGCTGTAAACTCTATCCGGAGCAACACCGTGGGAGGACAATAGGCTTGCCCGGCCGTCCTCAGGAGGTGGCTTGAGCGTACTGGCAACAGTGCGCCTAGATAGATGGTCGTCAACGACAGAACCCGGCTTATAGACCTACTCATACAAAAAAGCGAAAGCTGTTGCTTTCGCTTTTTTGTTTATTCGCCCTTATACTTTTTTCTTGTTGCCATACCGCCCCGAATATGCCGCTGTGATTTATTAAACTCCAGAAGTTCCTTAACACGATAATATAAAATTCGGTCGGTGTAATAAAGGCGCTCGGTCAAGTCCTTATGTACGGTGGATTTTGAAACTCCAAAACGCTTGGCAGCCTCTCTTACGGTAGATTTGTTATCAAGCATATAATGCGCAAGCTCACATGCTCTGTCGTCTATGTCATCCCTCACAGGCAACCCTCCCAAGATATGCATCCCTGCAACATCCTATGCGGGCAGCGGTAAGGCTATGAAAAAATAATGCGGCTGCAATATACAGCCGCATTAAAAACTATTTTTCTACACTGGTTAAACGGGGATTTTTGCAATGGTAAATTTGCCGCTCAGCCAATATATTAATCAGACCTTGAAGTTTACGCTGGTGTCACCCTGAGGATCTGCACCAAAGTGGTAATCATTGCCCGGTAAAATAGCGTTCAGCGCAATGCCAACGATTGCAGCCACTGCAAGACCGGAAAGGCTTATGCTGATTGTGCCGATGGTAAAGCTTACTGCGCCGGCATTGGAGTAGGCAATGCCTATTGAAAGGACGAGGATAAGCGCTGCAATAATGACGTTGCGGGACTTTGTAAAGTCCACCTTGTTTTCAACCACATTGCGTACGCCCACAGCGGAAATCATGCCATACAGTACAAGGGAGACGCCGCCGATGGTGGCAACGGGCATGCAGGAGACCAGGGCTGCAAACTTGGGGCTGAAGGAGAAGAGAATCGCAAGACATGCAGCAATGCGGATTACTCGTGGGTCATAAACCTTGGACAGCGCAAGAACACCGGTGTTTTCGCCATAGGTGGTGTTTGCGGGAGCTCCGAAAAGGGAGGCCATCATTGTGGCAAGGCCGTCACCTAAAAGCGTGCGGTGAAGTCCGGGATTCTCAAGATAGTTTCTTTCGCAGGTTGAGGATATGGCGCACATGTCACCGATATGCTCAACCATTGTTGCTAAAGCAATGGGAACAATGGTAATTGCCGAAGCAATCAAAAGTCCCACGTCTACCTTACCGGAGAAGATTCCAAAAACAGTGTCCTTCATCTGGAAGGGAAGTCCAAGCCAGTCTGCATCAATAACCGGTGTGAAGTCCACATTTCCGGTGAGTGCCGCCACGATATAGGACACCAGAACGCCCAAAAGAATGGGGATAATTTTTATCATGCCCTTACCCCAGATGTTAGCAACAATAATTACTGCAATGGCGATGAGCGCTATCCACCAGTTGTCTGCGCAATTGTTAATCGCCGAGGGTGAAAGTGTAAGGCCGATTGCAATAATGATGGGGCCGGTAACGATGGGCGGGAAGAAGCGCATTACCTTGCTTGTGCCGAAGGCTTTGAAAAGTGCAGACAAAATGATGTAAAGAATCCCCGAACAAGCAACGCCAAAACAAGCGTAAGGCAGCAATTCGGGGTTTTTGTCGGGAGCTATTGCAAAGTAACCTGCTAAAAAGGCAAAAGAAGAGCCCAGAAACGCTGGCACCATACCCTTAGAGAGTAAATGGAAAAGCAGCGTACCCAGGCCGGCAAATAACAATGTGGCAGAAACACTAAGTCCTGTAAGTGCGGGAACGAGAACAGTGGCTCCAAACATAGCAAACATGTGTTGGAAACCCAGAACCATCATTCTCGGTGCGCCGAGGCTTCTTGCATCATAGATGCCCTCGTCGCCGATTACGGCTTTCTTCTTGTTCATTTTTGCTCCTCTCTCAAAACAACATTTTGTGGTAAAAAATTCCCTGCCGACTAAAATAGCACATCCTTTCGTGTTTGTCCATAGCTTTTTTCATTATTGCCAAAATAAATTTATTCTTGCAAGTTAGAAATCTAAAAATGCAGAATTTTTTGGATTTTGCCATAATTTATTGTTTTACATAAACGCAAATTAAAAAGCGGTTACAAAAAAGTTATAAACATTCTCCACAGAGTTTTCAACACTAAAATACCAATGATATCAATAATTCGACAGGATTCTTCCATAAAATTACAAATCCGCAAAATAGGTATAGAATTTTTAAATTCTCAAAAATAGTTTACATAACACAATTCTAATAAAATATTTGTCACAAATTACATGCAATTTTCGCTTCTTTTTTTCACATCATTTTTTATAAAAAAGCATCCCCGGCTAAGCCGGGGATGAATCGTTATCGCTGTCCTTGTCGACATCTTGCGGTGAATTGATACACACAATTGCCTTTTCAATTCGGTGAAGCCGAATCTCGGTAACTTTAATGTGAAGCTCGCCAATGTCCATTTCAATAACCGTGCCATCGTCTGGAACGGAACCGTAATTATCAAAAACAAGACCGCCGAAGGTGTCGTAATCCTCGTCAAGAGGAAGGTCCACGCCAAGGGACTTTGCAACCTCCGTAAGGGGAGCGGTGCCTCTGATTTTCCAAGTGCCGGAGTCAAGCTGCTCAATTTCGGGAGGCTCCACGCCGCAGCCGGAGTAGTCACCAAGGTCGCCCACAAGAAGCTCTAAAAGGTCATTCATGGTCACAATACCGTACATGCCGCCGTATTCGTCCAGCACCACGGCAAAGTGGTTGTGGCTTACCTTCATCTGACGGAAAAGAACGTCAGCGCATACAGTTTCTGGAACAAAATAAGCGGGCTTAACAGCGTTCATAAAAACGTTTTCAGGGGTTTTATCCTTCAAAAGGAAGTAATCACGCACGTTTAGTATGCCCACCACATTGTCAACGGTTTCATCGCAGACAGGGTACAGGGTGTGCCTGCTTTTGCCGATGGTTTCCTCCCAGGCTTCGCTGGTCTCATCTGTCCAAAGTATGGAAACTTCAGTTCGGTGTGTTGCAAATTCACCTGCAGTCACATCGTCAAACTCAAATATGTTTTCAATGAAATCGCTTTCCTCAAGGTCAAAAACTCCCTTTTTGCGGCCTGCATCCACCATGAGAAGAAGCTCCTCCTCGGAAACCTCTGCCTCCTCAGAGTTGGGGTCTATGCGCATAAGACGAAGAATGCCGTTGGTGGATTTGGTAAGCAGCCACACAATGGGGGAAAAGAGCTTTGAAATGAAGGATATAAGCGCCGACATTCCCAAGGCGAGCTTTTCTGCATTCTTCATGGCCACACGCTTGGGAACAAGCTCACCGAATACCAGCGTAAAATACGACAGTATAAGGGTAATTACAACAACTGAAATGGAATTCAAAACAGCAGGGGAGATGTTTGCGCCCATGCCTATAATCCAGGAAACAAGCTTTTCTGAAAAGTTGTCTGCCGCAAATGCGGAGCCGAGAAAGCCGGAAAGGGTAATTGCCACCTGTATCGTGGCAAGGAAGCGGGCAGGTTCGTTGGTAAGTGACGCAAGGCGAACCGCACGCTTGTCGCCCCGCTCTGCCAGCTGGGCGATTTTATTGTCGCTGACGGACAAAACCGCTATTTCAGCACATGCGAAAACAGCGTTTAGTAAGATAAGTACAACTTGCAGTAGCAGCTGCCATATCAGAGGATCCAAAATTTTCACTCCTATTTATAAAGCATAATATTTTTTAATAAGTTAATAAGTAAAGCAATGTGTGCTCACTGGTGTACTCATACCGTCAGGCAATTAGCCTTTTAAAGCGCAAAAAAGCACCCCCACAGAAAATAACCTTGAACTGTGGGTATGCCTCATTAAATATAAAATCATTCAATTTGGTGCACAATCGACTGTGACAGTCGCCGCAATTTTCTTCCATTGTAGAAAAGAAATCTCCTTATCGTTTTAATATTTAGATGATTATAGCATGGGCAATTGAGAATGTCTATGATTTATTGAAAATATTATTATGCGTACAATAAATTTACAATGCAGTAACAATTTAGTCAAAAACAGTGTTAAAGGAATATTTTATCTTGCAATATGGGTATTCCTGAGATATAATACAAAGCAAGTTGCGGAGGACATTTGTCCGCTGTCGACGGACATATTTAACTTGCAGGTAACGACCTGCGGGAGATGGAGGAAAATCATGAAAAAGTACTTAGCACTTATTCTTGCCTGCCTCATGCTCGTTATGGCATTTGCAGGCTGCGGCACCAAGTCACCTGCCGATGACGGCAATAAGCCCGGTGCATCCGGAAACCCTGTTGTTAAAATCGGCGTATTTGAGCCTGCATCCGGCGACAATGGCGCAGGCGGCAAGCAGGAAACTTTAGGTATGCAGTATGCTCAGTCCGTGCAGCCCACCGTGGACATCGGCGGAACCACATATGACGTTGAGCTTGTTATCGTTGATAACGAGTCCTCCAACGACAAGGCTCCCACTGCTGCTAGCAACCTTGTTTCTGCGGGCGTTTCCGTGGTTCTTGGTTCTTACGGCTCTGGCGTTTCCAGCGCAGGAAGCCCCATCTTTGAAGCTGCCGGTATCCCGGCAATCGGCGTTACCTGCACCAATCCCCAGGTCACTGAGGGCAACAGCCACTATTTCCGCATCTGCTTCCTTGATCCCTTCCAGGGTCCCATTCTTGCTAACTACGCCTTCGGAAATCTTGGCGTTACCAAGGCTTACTGCCTTTCCAAGTTGGGCGACGACTACTCCGGCGGCCTTGTAAATTATTTTGCAGAAGAGTTTGAAAGACTTGGCGGCGAAGTCGTTAAGGAAACCTTCCCCGACGGAAACTCTGACTTCACCTCCTATGTTGCAAGTGCAAAATCCAATGGCTGCGGCGTTTTCTTCAGCCCCGTATCCATTGAAGCTGCACAGCTTATCATCGACCAGGCTGACGCTCAGGGACTTGATATGCCCATACTCGCCGGCGACACTTGGGACTCCAACGTAATTCTTGAAGCTGCAAAGGGCAAGAACGTTGAAGTTACTGTTACTACCTTCTATGCAGAAGGCGCAGACGCTGACTTTGAAAAAGGCTGCAAGGAATGGATTAACGCTGACAAGACCCGTCTTGCCAACAACAACGGAAACGATATCATCTCTGCTGTTACCGCTATGGGCTATGATGCTTACTTCTTTGCTCTTGAAGCTTTGAAGAATGCGGGCACCACAGATTCCGCCTCTGTTATGGAAGCCATTTGGACAACTGAGCTGGACGGCGTATCCGGCCACATTGCCCTTGATTCCACAAACGGCGACGCCATCGTTAAAACCGCATATGTTAAGCAGGCTGACACCGAAACCGGGCTTTGGATTGGCCTTCCCGCAATCACAATTGAGTAATTAACCTTGAATTATTGCGGCGGGGGTTCCTGCTCCCGCCGCATTTCCACATTTAGATACATAAATTGGACTGACTCAAAAGTGTGCGCACTGCGCTCATTTTTGAGTCAGTCATAATGGAGGAAGAACTAATGCAATTTCTGCACGACAACCTGTCATTCATACTGGCAGGTATATCCGTCGGCGGACAATATGCGCTAATTGCCATAGGCTATACAATGGTCTACGGTATTTTGCGTCTTATTAACTTCGCACACGGCGATGTATTCATGATTGCCGGACTTGCCATGGTATATCTGTCAGCCAGTCTGCCCATTTGGGCAAGTATCCCTCTTGTAATAATCATAACGGTCGCTTTGGGCTTTGCCATTGAACGGGTGGCATATAAGCCTTTGCGTAGCGCACCCAGAATGTCTGTTATGATTAGTGCCATTGGCGTTTCATACCTTTTGCAAAATGCCGCCTTCTACTTTACCGGCGGTCTTGCAAAAACCTATCCGACCATTCCGTTTATATCCAAGACCATTACCATTTGGGGCTCTACAACCAAAATGGTTACGGTTATAACGCCGATTCTTACTCTTGCTTTGGTAATCGGCCTTGTGCTGTTTATCAAGTATACTAAAGTCGGTATGGCTATGCGTGCAGTGTCCAAGGACTTTGAAACAAGTCAGCTTATGGGCATTAAAATAAATTCCGTTATCAGCTTCACCTTCGTCATTGGCTCCTTTCTTGCCGCTGTGGGCAGTATTCTTTACTTTGCCAACTATTCATCGGTTGTGCCAATGTCCGGCGCTATGCCGGGCCTTAAAAGCTTTGTTGCTGCCGTATTCGGCGGAATCGGCAGTATCCCCGGCGCTGTTATAGGCGCTTTTATCATCGGCATTTGCGAGAACATTATAAAAGGACTTGATACCATGCTTATCCAGCTTGGCGTCATAAACACCGGACTTGGTCTTACCACCTTCTCCGATGCCTTCACCTTCCTTCTTTTAATTGTTATTCTTCTTGTAAAGCCTACAGGTCTTTTCGGCGAAAAGGCCACCGACAAGGTTTAAGGGGGCTGCACCATGAATAAAAACAAAAAGGACTCCCTTTTCCTTGCAATTTTCATTATTGCCATCTATATCGGTGTTTTTGTGCTTGAAAAAACCGTAAATTCCGGTCATATCCTTTTCACCGTCCTTAAAAAGGGTGCAATTTACTCGCTTGTTGCAGTGTCAATGAACCTTTTGAACGGCTTTACCGGCCTATTTTCCCTGGGTCAGGCGGGCTTCATGCTCATTGGTGCGTACACCTATGCCATTTTCACCCTGCCCTTGGCAACAAAGCTATCGGACGTGGTTTATAAGTACTACCAGTGCGCCGTCCCATTTGAGACTAATATTTTTATCGGTTTACTCTTTGCGGGTATTGCCGCTGCAATTTTTGCCGCCCTTATCGGCTGGCCTGTCCTTAGATTGAAATCTGACTATCTTGCGATTGCCACCCTTGGCTTTGCGGAAATACTTCGTGCAATTTTCCAGTGGGACACCCTTGGCCCCGTTACTAACGGCGCAAACATGCTGCGCATGTACAAGGATCTTAAATCCGTGAAAATTCCCTTTACGGATATCAAAATGCCGCCTACCTTTTTCATATTCCTTGTGGCGGGAATTTGCATTGCCCTTATCGTGCTTCTTATAAACTCCTCATATGGGCGGGCCTTCAAGGCTATCCGTGACGACGAGGTAGCAGCGGAAGCAATGGGAATAAATCTCTTCAAACACAAGGAAATGAGCTTTGTTATTAGCTCCTTCTTCGCCGGAATCGGCGGTGCTCTTCTTGCAATGTTCCAGTTCACAATTCAGGCAAACCAATTTAAGAGCGCCATGACCTATGAAATTCTTCTTATCGTGGTTATCGGCGGCATCGGATCAATATCCGGCTCCTGCATCTCAAGCTTTTTGTTTATTGCCGCTTCGGAATGGTGGCTTCGCTTCCTTGACGAATCCAGCAACAACATTTTAGGGCTTAACGTTTTGCGTC
>CAZJYY010000064.1:0-12358 GCA_964550315.1 uncultured Oscillospiraceae bacterium
CTACGGCTTTTTTGTGTTTAAGGAGGAACTCAAAATGTCAATACCATTCAAAAGCAAGCTTATAACCGAATAACGAAGAAATTCACGAGGGAGGTATCTAAAATGAGAACACCTGCAAAAGAAGAAGAATTTGAGCATATTGAGATTAATGGTAAGCCTGCTCTTTTCTCCAATAACCGAATTGCATATTCCACTGTTCCCAAAGGATTTTATCCATACGAGTTGCGTGGCAGTGACGATGCTCCCGGCGAGTCGACAAGCCTTGAACGCAGAGTGGGCGTGAACTTTGCCGGAACCGTGATTACCGCGGAGAACCTAAAATTCCCCAAAAGCAAAAAGCTATATCACAATCAAAGACGAGCTAATTTTCTTTGAAGAAAGCATGAGCCTACAAGAGTTTGCCGATAGGCATTCACTGCGGCTTCCTGAGGACAACCGTAAATTTATTCTCCGCCCCACTTCGGAGGGCAAGGAAATGTTCTATTCTCAAGGTGAGGAACTGGACAAAACACTTGGCTGCGTGGGTCATCTGCGAATTGATTTCGGCAGGACTGGTACAGAATTTTGGCACACATGGCATGAGCACAACGAAAACCTCCTCAACACCGAGGAATTTAAGGTAGAGTTTGACGAGATTTTGAGCGAACTGCGCAAGCAAGGTCCCCTAAAAAGCAGAGCAAGTATGGCATACTTCTGCATTGATCAAGGCGCCGGACCACTTGACGGCAACGATTACCCTCAATACGGCTTTACCACCGAAAGCGAGAACTACAAATACTACTTGCGTTGCAATCCTCAAAAGGGAGATTACAACGGCTATCTGTACATCTATGACAAGCGAGAACAACAGCTACGGGCACGAGGGGTTGTGGGAAGGACAAGCTATTCAAACGGCGAATGCTTTATCCACACTGATAGTGCAAGTTACCTGCGAGAAATCCGTGAGGAATTAGAGTACAGGAACACCTCGGGTTTTCATTTTGAAACCATCACCGACAATCCAGCAATTCGCAAGGCTGTGGACGATGAGATTTTCGACCTTTTCGGTGAGAACAATTACCAGGAAGCTCAAGATTACAATACGCCCCAAAAGGGCATGAAATTTGGAGGAATATAAAATGCGTGGATTTCCAACACGAGAGCAAGTCGAGAAAATTAAAGAGAGGTATCCTGTGGGCACTATCATTGAGCTAACAGCAGATATGAATGACCCCTATGCGCCCATCGAAATGGGCATGCGTGGCGAAATTGTAGGCGTTGACGATATCGGCAACTTCATGATGAAATGGAACAACGGAAGAAGCCTTGGCGTTATCCCCTTTGAGGACAGCTTTAAGGTAATCTCCAAGCCCGAGAGTCAAGAAATGGACGCCCCCAAATCCCGTGGAATGGGAGGCATGAGCCTATGAGGGTGCTGGTAGCGCAGGTCAAAACACTAGCTTTGCCGCCCCTTACCAAGCAGCTTGAAGCCTGCTTTCAAAAAGGTGGACTGACCATGCGCTAAAACAAAATATGAAGTACGAGCGATTGTTACTGCATTGCGCAGGAAACAATCGCTCTTTTTTTGTGCCCTGAAACGAGGTGATTCTATTAAAAAAAGCATAATCAGTTGGGTTGGCGGTAAGGCAAAGCTTATGTGGCTCATAAACCTCCTTGCCCCACCCAAATACGAACGCAGTGTCGACGTGTTCGGCGGCAGCGGAACTGTTACTTTGAACCTCGAATGTCCTCGCAGGAACCTCAAGGTCTATAACGATTTTAACGCTAATCTTGTAAACCTTATGCGCTGCGCAAGGGACTGCCCCCTGGCCTTAATTCGTGAAATAGGTTTTCTGACCCTCAACGCCCGGGACGACTTTGACATGTATAAGAAATTCATCGAAAAAGAGGAGTTCGTGGATAAGGATTTAGAAAACGAGCTGGAGCTTACCGAAATTGTGTTTCCGCCTCCCACAGCAGAGGAAGCCAAGAGAATACTCATAAAAAACAGCAGGCAAAAGGACATCAAAAGGGCGGCCGCATATTACAAGGTGCTCAGATACAGCTTCAACGCAAATGGCGAAACTTTCGGCGGGAGAAAATGTGATGTGCGCAGGTTTTTTGCCGACCTTTGGAGATTTAGCCGGGAGTTCGCCGAGATTACCATTGAAAACAAAGACTTTGAAGCTCTTATAAAGCAGTACGACAGGCCGGACGCCTTCCTATACTGTGACCCTCCGTATTTTGATGCAGAGTCATTTTACAAAACCCCGGTACCCTTTTCAAAGGAGGATCACATTCGGCTGCACGATGTGCTGTCAAATGCCAAAGGCTTTGTAATGCTTAGCTACAACAACTCCCCGGAAATTATAGAGCTGTACAAAGACTTTTACATTTTCTACACCACGAGGGCAAACTCCATGTCCCGAAAAGAAGGTGAAGTATACGAGGAGCTCATCATTACGAACTACGACCCACTCCCCTTATTACAACAGAAGAACCATCAAATGAATCTCTTTGCCTTCTTCAATTTCTGGACTGAAGGAGATTACAAGCTAATCCACCGACCCCAAAAGGCGTTAAAAAAGATAAATGAGAGGTAACAAATTATGAAGAACGAAAGAAAAGACAATCCCCTTAAAGCCATCCCCGATGAAATCCTTGACCACTGCAACTTTGACACGGAAAAGGGTCTTGTCGCAACCATTTCCCCGGGCCTGCTTATTGTCAGCAGCACGCAAATGACAGCAATGGACACTATAACTGCCATTACCACCATTTCAGAGTTTGGCGCAAGCCTTACTGCTAAGCTCGCCGCCGCCTGTGGGTTTTGTGACAATTGCGGGGATATGGATTACGGTAATCCCACGGATTGGGCGAAAAACTGCGAGCTTTGCTCGGATTTACTTAACACAAGAAATTATGTTCAGCTCCCTGACTACCTTCGCATTGAAGCCGGCATCCCCCAAGACGCCAAGCTTGATGCCGACATTGACGATAAAGGCGGGAACATCACCGTCTTTGAAGCCGACCACGATCACGACATCACCGATGTTCCTCCCGATCTTTTGGAGGTATTTTGCAAATCCGGAGTCTGCCTGGCAGCGTTGGACGAGGCCCTAAGACAGGAGCGTAAAATTGATGTTATATGAGGATTATTTAAGTATATACCCCCACTCCCTCGATGAGGCCAGAGAGCGTGACGAAGTGAGCCTTTGGAAGCAAAGCAGGCACGAAAACGTGTATTGCAAGGAAGCCATTGAAGAAGCTATTCGTCAAGATTTTGATGGAATGCAGCTGAAAAAAGACTGCGTGCAGCAGGTGCTTTCAGCGTTTGGTTTTCATCGCACTGCCTTTGTCCTTGCCAACAGCCTTCAGCAAAAGGAATATGACGGCAGGTTCTCCCGTGAGAACAAGAAATGGGCAAAAAGCTTTAACATCCCTCCCGACAAAATAAATGGACGAGATTTTAACTCAGATTTTGTGGTAGATAGTCACCCGGCTGTGTTAAACGGCTTTGTAACCCAGTACCTCAGAGCCTATCAGGCCTTCGAGCAATGTGACAGCCCTAAGCAAACTCAAACTAAGACCCTGGGCGGGCAAACCATGTGAAGGGAGCGACTATGCGGAAACTAATTACAAACAAAATCTTCATTGGCACAGTCTGTCTTGTATTGGCGGCTGTGCTTTCTTTTGTTCTCTTGCCGAAATTGTACGAGGACGAAACCGCCACTGCGCAAGTAGTGGTACTAAATCGCACTGCAGAAAAGGGCACGGTCATCACGGAGGAAATGCTGAAAACCGTAGAGGTGGGAGCCCTTGGGCTATCCGGAACCGTGGCAACGACAAAGGAGCAGGTTTTGGGAATGGTGGCTGCAAGCACTATCTACCCGGGCGAACACCTGACCAAAAACCGCCTTCTGCCTGCCGAAGACTATAATGAGTACGGCACAGTACTGCAAAATGGGCAGTATCTTCTAAGCCTCAAGCTCCCTTCCCCCGCAGCAGGGCTTGCAGGAGTGCTTCGTGGCGGTGATTGCGTGGATGTTTACACCACGCTCGAGGACGAGAACGGCATGTTGACAACGCAAAAGGTGCTCACAAACATCAGCATTGTCAAGGTATTTAATACGCACTTGGAAAGCCTTGATGCCTTGGACAAGCAAGCCTCTCAAGATGTGTCCGGCGTAAAAAGCAGCAGCGACTATGCTCCCGTTTACATTGTAGTACGGGTGGACGAAAGCCAGGCGAAAGTGCTTATATCCCTTGAACGCTCCGAAAACTTCCACCTAAGTCTTGCAAAGGCAGGTGACTGAAAATGCTAATTCCAATTTGGGGTGCAAAATCCACCGGTAAAACAAGTCTTGCCATAGAGCTTTGCAAACGGCTCAGCGACAATGGAAAGACGACCCTGCTCATTTCGCCGGAGCCTTACAGCGAGCTGTCTTCCGTCTTCGGTGTCAAAATTCCCCAGGAGCAGAGTTTGCACTCAGCTATTAAAAGCGAAAACCTCCGGCAGTCGGTATTTAAAAAGGATGAGCTTCTATACATTTTAGCCGCCCCCAGTCATCACGATTTGTTTGACGACAACTACTCCGCAGCGCAGGTAAAAGCGCTGTTGGAGCTTTCCAAATCCGCCTTTGACACCGTCATCGTTGACTGCCCCACCCAGATGAATAACCTCCTATCGGCTTGGGCCATGAACCTTGCAGATAAAATTCTTCTTTGTGTTGGCGGCGGCTTTGAAGGCGCCCTGTGGCAAAAATCTTCAGCGAGGGCTATAAACGCAATTTGCCGCAAAACCCTGTTCGTAGGAATGGAAACTGCCGCCTTCGACTACGAGGCGATGTATGACTTTCTGGAGCAAAAGCCCCATTACCGCCTACCCAGCATGAAAAGCAAAAACTACGATAAAGCAATTTCAAGGCTGCTGGAGGTGATGGTTTGAGCATTACAGCCTACGAGTACCTCTCAATTTTGCAGACCGCCCATGGCGAAAGCAGCACCGCAAAAGCTGACCTTGATTACATCAGTCTCCTTGACAAGGTGCGAAGTATAATAGCCCAGCGCCACTCCAAAGAGCTTGCCTCCGCTCTGGACAGCCGAGCAGCCGCAAAGCGTCTCAAAGATCTCATACTCCAATATTGCGTTGAAAACCTTGCAGGCACAGTCTTTGAGCAGGAGCCTTTGGTGGAGAAAATCTATCTGGATATGGCAGGGCTTGGACTTCTCACGGAGTACTTACAGGACGAAAGCGTGGAGGAAATAAACCTTAACGCCTACGACACTGTGGAGGTAATCTACCCCGACCGGACAAAGTTTTTGTACGGTGAGCAGGCCTTCCCCACACCAAGCGCCGCCCTTGACATCGTAAAGCGAATGGTGCGCATGGGTGGCATGATTTTAGATGCCCAAACCCCGAAGGTGGATAGCTACATCGGTGACGGCACCCGCATTTCTGCCATGATCCCCCCTGCCGTTCCCCCTGAACGTGGTGTGGTGGTGTCCATACGCAAGCAGAGCCGCAGCAGCATTTCAAGAACTCAGCTTGTGGACAGCGGCAGCGTGTCGGCAGATATGCTGGACTTTTTAACCCTGTGCCTGTGCAACGGCATTTCCGTTGGGCTTGCCGGCGGAACCGGAAGCGGCAAAACCACAGACCAGGCGTTTTTACTCAACGAGTACATTAAGAATAATGACGATTACAACAACCGCATTTATGTGATTGAGGACAGCCGTGAGCTTAATCTCGTGGGCTTTGACCACCTCCACGACCGACCGGCACGAGTTATTTACACAACAACCAAGCCTGAGCCAAACCCCATGACCATGGGCGACCACATTATTAACGCCCTGCGCTATCATCCGAAGCTCATTGTTCCTGCGGAAGTTCGTGACGGCGCAGCTTACGAAGCCGCCAGCGCCGGTCAAACCGGACACACCATCTTAACCGCCTTCCACGCAGACAACGCAGTGGAAGCATACAGCCGCCTTGTGTCCATGTGCCACCTTGCAAACACCGGACTTTCTGATGAACGCTTACTTGAAATGTGTGTTGGTGCTTGGCCAATCATGGTCTACAAAAAGCAGCTCAAGGACAACAGCCGAAAATACATGGAGGTCTTTGAAGCCACAGGCGTTGAAAACGGAAAGCTTTGCGGCACCATGCTTTACCGGTTTGTCATCAGCGAAAATGAGCGTGACGAGCATGGTCAAATAACCAAAGTAGTGGGCGAGCACAAGAGAGTGGGGACAATTTCCTCAAAGATTTATACCCGTCTTAAGGACAACGGTGTGGAGGAAGCGGAGCTTCAAAGGCTCTTTCCCGATACCTCGGAAGGGGGTGCATAAGCCCATGGAAACGCTTGTTTATTTTGCTGTATTTCTGCTGCTATCCACCGTAATCGTTTTGTCGCTTGGTGTGGACAGAAACTTTGACCGGACTATGGAGCTTGCGAAAGAAACCATGCTCAAAAGAAGAGCCATCAAGAAGCCAAAGGGCGGCATTGGAAAAGCCATCCGCAAACTCCGCCGGAAAACTAACCTTCTTTTAGATCAGGTGCAAATGCCCAAAACCACCTATGGCCTTATGAGCGCAGCGTGCGTGATTGCCGGGGCTGCGGTGGGTAAATTGGTTTTTAGAAGCACAGTATTTATGCTGCTTATTGCCTTCCTTAGTGCCTTTGCCCCACTTCTATACCTCAATTTCAAGGCGACCAAAACCCGCAGCAACCGCATGGAAAAGCTTCGCAGCACCATGATGATACTTTCCGGCAGTTACATTGTTACCGAGGACTTTCTAAAGTCTGTGCAGGATAATTTGGAGCTTTTGGAGTACCCAAAGCCCTTCCGTGACTTTCTTGCCTACTGCAACTACATTGACGGCAACATTAAAGTTGCTCTGCGCAGGCTGGAAAGCCAAGTGGACAATGGCTTCTTCTCACAGTGGATTGATGCGCTGATTATGGCTCAGGATGATCGGCAACTCAAATATGTCACCATGTCCGTTGTGGACAGCATGAACGATGTGGCGCAGGCGCAGATGGAGTCGGACACTGCAATTTATGCCGTGTGGCGGGAGTATTTTATGGTACTTACCCTCATCTTCGCCGCTCCGCTTATCTTCAAAATCCTTATGCCGCCTGCCTATGAGATTTTGGTTTCAAGTCTTATAGGGCAAGGGCTTTTCGTGCTGCTTTTGGGAGCTGTGGTGTTCTCTTTGGTAAGAGCCCTAAAGCTCAATAAACCTATTTTAATGTAAGGGGTGATGCCTATGATTGTATTAAAATTATGCGTGTTTGCTTTCATCTTTGCCGGTGCTTTCATACTTGCAAAGGCCATAGCAAACCGCCAATATTCCTATGCCGGCCACCGCAAATTTCAAAAGATGAAATCCTGGAACAAGACCGAAACAGACCTTTGGGGCGTATTTCCTTTGCCTCAGCTTTTGAAGCTCGCAAGCAAAGCAGTCTATGTGGATGAAGCTTCAGCGCTCACGCTTGAAAAGCGCCTACGCAAGGCGGGGCTTAGCGACACAACCAGGGAATACACTGCAAAAAAGTATCTCGTAATTCTCTTTGCTGCCTTGCTTGCCGGACTTTGCATTCTTGCTAAATTCTATATTGGCACCATTTTTGTAGCCTTGTTGGCTGCTTTTTTTATGCTCAAACTACGTGACAGCATTGACGACAAGATTAAGGCAAAGGACTTGGAAATCTCCTCAGAAATGCCCGGATTTGTGCGCACCATCTGTCGAAATCTGCAAAGCGACCGTGACCTTGTGCGGGTACTGCAAAGCTACCGCAAGGTGGCCGGCTCTACTCTCGGCGCAGAGCTTGACATATTGCTGGCAGAAATGCAGTCGGGAAATTTTCAAACCGCTCTCAGTCACTTTGAAAACCGTATCGGCACAGCAGATGCCTTTCGCCTTTGCAGCGCTCTTCGTGACATGAGCATGGGTATTGACCAAACCGCAACCCTTTCATATCTAGCAGACAGCATGGCTGTGCAGGCCAAGGAAAACATCCGAAAAGATCTGTCTCTAAGGCCCTCTAAAATGAGGGCCACCTATTACCCGGCAATCGGCGTGGCCGTTGCCATGATACTGTATGTACTCGTCGTGTACGTAATAAATAACCTAAATTCTATACTTTAAAAGGAGAAAAAAGAACATGAAGAACACATTTAAAAACATCAAGAACGGTATTACCAGCGCAATTGTGAGAGCCAAAACCACCCTTTGCGACACCCGTGGAGACCTTGCAACCAACACCATCGGCGGTATTATAGTCGCCGTTGTCATCATCGGACTGCTCATCGTGGCAGTCAACGCATTCTTCCCCGGGTTCTTTACGGATATGTTTGCAGATATGGCAAGCAAGCTGAACGAAAACTGGTAAGGAGTGGGCGGTGGTGAGTAAAATTAAGCGGCTTGTCGCCGACAGACGCGGCAGTGAGGCGGTGGGCTTTCTACTCACCACCCTCCTGCTAATTTTAATCTTTGCAACAATCATCTTGGCTTTTGTGTACATCCTGCAATATTACAGCGCCAGCACCCTTTGCCAAAAAATAGTACGCAGCATCGAAATCCAAGGCGCATACGACGAGACAGAGGTTCAACGGCTTATTTCGCAAGCAGCTTCCCCGGAGCTTGAAGGAATACACCTTGAACTGGAAACTGCGTACTTTAAAGAAAATAAAATCCAGCTGCGAACACCCTTCGTCCTCCGCTTTTCCGCCGGATACAAGATTAAAATTCTCCAAACGGGCGGCAAGCCCGTGGAAATTTCCCTGCCCATAAACATTCGGGCTAGGGGCATGAGCGAGGTGTATTGGAAACCATGAAAAAGCTTTTAAAAAATTGCCGGGGCGGTTCCTCTATTATTTTTATAGGGCTTCTGTTTTTCATGCTAATGCTCACCATGCTGGTGATGGAAATGGGTGCTGTTCAGAAAAATTACACCACGGCACTGTCGGTTTTACAGCGCAGCGCCAATAGCGCTGTGGAGAAAAACATGGACGATGCCTACCGGGCGGACGGCATTTTAAAGCTCAATGCGGGCGGGGCAAAGGCAGACTTTGAGATGTTTGCCGCAAACGACCTGGGAAGCAAATACACATTGAGTATTTCAAGCCTATCCGCCCTTGAGGAGCCGCCAAGCCTTGAAGCCACAGGCACCATTACCTTTCCCACTTTGTTTTCAAAATACGGCTTTGAGGACGTGAGCTTTACATTCCGTGTCAAGGCCGAAAACTTCGAGGTGGGGCATGATTAAAACTGCCATTATTTTTTCCGCTCTGCTTTACGGTGGGATTATAGACTACAAGCGCAGGGAAATTCCGGACATTGTGCCGATTGTGATTGTGCTTTGCGCACTTTCACTTGACTTTAAAATCCTTTCGGGTATCTTGTGCTTGATGGCGGCGGCAGCGGTATTTTGGGTGGCGGCAAAGCTTACAAAAACCGAAATCCCCGGTGGTGACTTCAAGCTAATTTGCGCTCTATCCTTCGCCTGCGGGATTTTGGAAACCGCCTCCCTTCTTGCAATCACCGGGCTTTTGGCGGTGCTCGTGGGAATAATACTGCGCCGGAAAATGCTTCGTAAAATCCCCCTATGCAGCTACCTTGCAGTCTCCTACAACCTTCTGAACCTGGCACTTTGGGGGGTGGCTGCAATGGAGTAAAACACAGTATTCAAAAGGCAAAACGACTTAATGGAGGTACTTATGAAAAAGAAAACAAAAATCCTATCGCTAATCCTTTGCTTATCCCTTTTCGTCGGGGTGAGCGCACAGGCGGCTGAAATTCCCATTTACTCGGAGGTGACGGGAGAGCCGCAGTACACCATCGGAAGCAGTGACTTCAAGGTCAAATTTAATGGCGAGCTTGTAAGCTTCCCCGATGCCCAGCCCTACGTGGACGAAGACAGCCGCACTCTGGTGCCCCTGCGCTTCGTAACGCAGAAGATGGGTGCAACCGTCACCTGGGACGAGAAAACTCGCACCGCCACCGTGGAAAAGGACGGCACTAAGGTGGACGTCACCATTGAAAGCGAGAACCTGATTGTCACTAAAAACGGCGAAACCGCCACAGTTAATATGGACACTCGTGCGGTGCTAAAAGACGGACGCACCTTCGTTCCCGTGCGCTATGTGGCTCAGGCGCTGGGGGCTTGGGTGTGCTACTCTGACCTATACTCCACGGCGCAGATTTACGACGACGTGCTTACGCCAGATGAAATTGACCGCCTCCACGGGTACGAGGACTTGGAATTCGAGGCATACAGAACCTTGAAGAACGAGAAAACCTACGGCGACACCAATGAGAGCTGGATGAAAAGAAATCCGCAAATAGCCCACTTCACCGGTACCGGTGACTATGGATTTTCAAATGCCAACGAGTGGGCGCTAAATAAGCCCAAGGGCTCATTTTCCGAGGATGTAGCCAGCTACAAGGCAGAAAGCTACTTGGGTGTGCTAACAAAAAAGCCCTTCAAGTTCGGAGTGCAGGAGCCCATGGACTTTGCAAAGATTGCCGTGGCGGAAGCGATTTTAGGTACACAGCTTCAGCTTAAAGACCTGGGTGCAAGCCTTAAAACTGACCTGAGCTGTGTTGCCGCCTCAAGGCACTTTGCAGATGGTACGCTTATGGTTCGTGGCATTCTCACCATGGATATACCGGAGGACGCAAATCTAAGTCGGCTTTCCGAGAAGTTTGGCATGGAGGGAATAAAAGCAGGCGGGCACTATGAGTGCGATGTGGAGCTCAAGCTTGTGGCAACTGCCGGAAAGCTCGGGGCTGTGGGCATGAGAAGTCTCGGAGGTGTTAAATGAAAGCATGGACAAAAGCAAGTACAAGGCTAAGGTCACTGACCTTAGCCTTAATTATTTCCCTGAGCCTTTGGGGAAGCGCCTTTGCCGATTTTGGCTTTGGCGGTGTCAACGATTTTAACTTCGACTTCGATTTCGACTTTGACTTTGACTTCGACATTCCCAGTTTGCCGGACGTTCCCGCCGGCGGGGATGATTTATATTGGTCGGAATATGACGAGACGTATCTAAACTCCAGTCAACACGAAACGGCGGAGGACGCTAAAAAGGACTATGCCAAAGCCCAGGATGACTTTATGAACGCCAAAACCCAGGCACAGAAGGATGCCGCACAGGCGGCTATGGACGAAGCCCATGCTCGAGCCGAGGCTGCCCGTGCTGACTCTTCCGGAAATTACAGCGGCGGAAAGGACGGAAGCGAGTACATCCCCTTGGGCGGCAGCGGAAGCGGCGGCAATGACGATTACTTCCCGCCTTACGTCCCCCCTACTATCCCCGACGGCAGCGTTGGCATTGGCAGCGCTGATCTCACCGACCAAAACGGCAAGAGCCTTTCAAGCGGCACTATAAAAAGCGGCTATGGCTTTTTTGCAGACGTAAGCACAAGCTGTGCCAATGTGTCGGAGGTTTTTGTCACCGCAAGCTATAATTTCGGTTGCGGCACAAAAACACTAAGGCTTGAAAAGGCCGCAAACGGGAACTTTATGTTCCCCGTAAACAGCGCAAGTGCCACCGCAAAACGTTGCGTGTACATCCCTGTGGAGACGAAGGACGGCAGCTACGTCATTACCTTCACCGTCAGCGGCACCGATGGTCACGGCGCGGCTATTACCGCCACAAAGCAAAGCACCCTCATCGTCAAAGGCTCAATGTATGACGATGATTTCACCGGCGACAGGTAACTCAAAAAGCCCCTCCGACTGCAATCGGAGGGGCTTTCTATATTACGGAAGGAGCGATAAATTTGGACGAATACAAGGTGAAAATAACTCCCCTAAAAGACAAGGGGCACCTTTTGGCTGTGGCTTCAGTTTGCTTTATGGATTCCATTGTCATTCGTGGGCTTCGGCTTATGGATGGCAAGCACGGATACTTTTTAGCTATGCCACAGCAGAAAAACGGCAAGGGCGAATACATTGACTGCGTATATCCGCTGACCAAGGAGCTTCGTGCTGAGATGACCGATGCGGTTATTTTGGCGTATAGCGAGGCAATGTCTAAATCGCAGTTCACACAGCAGGCTGGCGACGATGAGTTGCCGTTTTAAGAGGTGGAATATGTATAAAAAATCTAACAACCTGCTATTTTGGGTGATGACTATCTCCCTCGTTTATGCTATGACTGTGTCTGTTTTTGCCGTTGGTACCGGCGACGTGGCCGGGGCAATCGAGGGCACTTGGAACGACGCCTCCGAGCAAATTAAGTCCGTGGTCAACAGAGTAGTTTTCCCCGCACTTGACCTTATTCTTGCAGTATTTTTCTTTGTGAAAATGGGCTGTGCTTACTTTGATTACAGACGTCAGGGCCAGTTCGAATGGACCGGCCCCGC
>CAZJYY010000065.1:0-12010 GCA_964550315.1 uncultured Oscillospiraceae bacterium
TATTTATTATCCCTTTGCACACAGTATATGGGTAGCTCCCTTGTTGTCGCTGCCGCTCCGATTATAGCAGGGTTGTTAATGAGCCACGGCACCGCTGCAATTATCGCAAGGGCAAGGATCGCTGCCGTGGTTTTGTAGTGCTTTCGTATCAGTGCATTTATATTTTCAAACATTGCATCACTCCCAAACTAATCATATCCTACGCCGTGAAATTCTTTATAATCCTATGCCCTCGGTTGGACAAATATGTCCTATTGCAAGTCCGCACACTGCTAATCTTCTGTCGTGAGCTTTAAAGCACCTTTATACCTTGTATATTTTGGTGCAATATGGTAAGCTTTTTGTACTATACGCCCTGATTCCAATAGATTAAATTATGAGAAAAAGGTGGCCCTAATTGAAAAAGATTTTATTTATAAATGCCTGTGTGCGCCCCGGTTCCCGCACATTATTTTTGGCTGAGCATGTGCTTTCAAAGCTTGACGGCCTTGTGGAAGAGCTTAATTTAGAGGCTGAGGACATTGCCCCCCTAAACAGCAAAGCTCTTGCCGAACGGGACAGGCTTTGTGCTGCGGGCGACTTTTCCGCTCCCATGCTCAAATATGCCAATCAATTCGCAGCGGCAGATGAAATTGTAATTGCTGCCCCCTATTGGGACTTGGCCTTCCCTTCTACCGTAAGAATTTATCTTGAAGCCGTGACTGTTTGCGGCTTGACCTTTAAATACGCTGCCGACGGGACTATAGAGGGGCTTTGCCATGCCAAACGGCTTCACTATGTGACCACCGCCGGCGGTACAATCGGGCAGTATAACCTTGGCTATGACTATGTAAGTGCTCTTTGCGGTATGTTTTACGCAATCCCCGAGGTTCTCTGCTACAAAGCCGAAAATCTGGATATAATCGGCTCTGACGTAAAG
Source organism: uncultured Oscillospiraceae bacterium (assembly GCA_964550315.1). Lineage (GTDB taxonomy): Bacteria > Bacillota > Clostridia > Oscillospirales > Oscillospiraceae > UBA2658. Next base: position 920 of record CAZJYY010000065.1, read on the forward strand.
GCCATTATGGAAAGGGCAGTTAACGACGCAGATAGAATTTTGGATCAAGCTTGACCGCAAAAAACCCATAATTAAATGTCCCAAGTCGAATAACTTGGGACATTTACTATTCGCTCTATTTTGAATATTTCTTCATATCCCTTTGTACACCTTCTGCAAACTCCGGGTCTGCCCGTTCAAAATACGACAGCACCCTTTTCACAATTCCCGGAGAACAGCGATAAAGCTCCACCGCAATATTATCGCAGAGATTTGCCCGCTCCTTCTCATTCAAAATGCGGTATCTCTCCCCTGCCTGTGTAAAATCGTCGGTTTTCTCAATGACCTGACGCACAATATTTCCCTTTGCGTATACCGGCTCCGGCACTGAAATATCATATGGTGCGGGACAGTTTCCCCCAAGACTGTTGGGCGAGTAATTTATGGGCGAGGGGTTATATATGAAGGTCATGGCTCCGTCACGCTGATTATTGCACACCTGTGAGCCGGAACGGTTCACAGGAAGCTGCATAAAGTTTGGGCCAAGGCGGTGGCGTTGGGTGTCCGCATAGGAAAACACCCTGCCTTGAAGCATTTTATCTGCGGAAAATTCCACGCCCGGAACGATGTTTGCCGGGCAAAATGCCGCCTGCTCGATTTGAGCAAAGAAATTATCCGGATTTTTGTTTAAAACCATTACTCCCACCTTGATTAGCGGGAACTCAGTTTCCGACCAGGTCTTGGTGTCGTCCAAAATGTCGTATGGAAGTTTTTCTGACTGCTCCGGTGTCATCACCTGAACGTAAAGCTCATATTTGGGATAATCCCGCCGCTCTATTGCCTCACGAAGAAGCCTTGTGGCAATGTCCGGGTCGCTGCCCGAAAGCCGCTCCGCCTCATGCCTGTCAATGGTTTCAAGACCCTGAAGGGGTTTCCAGTGAAACTTCACAAAATGCCTGCGGCTTTGTGCATTAACCCATACATAGGTGTTCACGCCGAAGCCCTCAATTTTGCGATAATCCTTGATGGTTCCCCTGTCGCTATATAGCCAGGTTATCATGTGCGTAGCCTCCGGCGTAAGCGAGATGAAGTCCCAAAAGCGTTCCGGATCCTTAAGATTGCTGTCCGGGGACGGCTTAAGCGAGTGTATAACGTCCGGAAACTTTATGGCGTCCCTAATAAAAAACACGGGAAGGTCGTTTCCCACCAAGTCATAAATTCCCTGTCTTGTGTAAAACTTTACAGCGAAGCCCCGAGGGTCACGAACAGTGTCGGCGGAGCCTCTGCCCCCAATTACCGTTGAAAATCTTGCTAAAACCGGCGTTTTTTGCCCCGGTGTCTGCAAAAAATCCGCAGTGGTGTACTCTCCCATGCTGCGCAGCGCAGTGAAGGTCCCGAAGGCCCCCGCACCCTTTGCATGTACAACCCGCTCGGGTATTCTTTCCCGATCAAAATGTGCAATCTTGTCTACAAGGTGTACGTCCTCTAAAAGTGTCCTTCCATCCCGCCCCACCGTAAGGGAGTTGTTGTCGTTTGGAATGGGCCTTCCCAGGCTGTCCGTCATCATGCAGCAGTCCTCTTTGGGCCTTATCTCCTCCTGCACATTTTCCCGATGGGGCATCAGGTCCGTTTTTTCATCCACCTTTGGGGTTTCTTGCTGAACCGGCTTTATCTCCTCGGTCTTTGTTTGGGGCATCTGCCCCTGCACCGGTCCTCTTCGCGGCTGATAAGGCCCGGCGTTATTATTCATAAATCTATTCACTTTCTTTCCCCCTATGGTCATATTCCCCATTAGCATGATATGACCCGCTGCAGAAATAAGTGCGTTTTTCTCCTAACGAGTCAATTTCTTCCAAAGGTCACAAAATTCTTGGCGTTTTGTCGCCACGTGGCACACAAGGCAGGTTGAATTTTTTCCTGCAATGTTGATTTAGGGGGAAAAATGTAATATAATATTATAATCAAACCGCTATGGAGATTCTTGTATGGATAACATTAGATACGAAGAAAATAAAAATGAGCTTTATATCATCGACCAAACACTTATTCCCAACGACGAGAAGGAAATCCTTCTTCGCTCACGGGAGCAAATGTTTGAAGCCATAAAGTCCCTTCGGGTGCGGGGTGCTCCCGCAATCGGCATTTGTGCCGCCTATTGCCTTTATGTCCTCTCCCGTGAAATTGACGCCGAGGGTGAGGAATTTTGCCGCAGGCTGCATCAGGAGGCAGACTATCTCAATTCCTCCCGCCCCACTGCCGTAAATCTCAGTTGGGCGCTTAAGCGCATGGTAGAGCTTGCCGACAAAAACTGCACTCTTTCCAAGGATGAGCTTTGCCGAGCACTTCTTTCCGAGGCACGGGCAATCCACAATGAGGATATTGAAATGTGCCGCCGCATTTCCGAAAACGGTCTTAGTCTTGTGAAGGACGGCGACGGCATCCTTACCCACTGCAACGCCGGCCCCCTTGCCACCTCTCGTTACGGCACCGCCCTTGGGCCAATACTTCTCGGCACGGAACGGGGTCTTAAATTCCGCGTTTTCGCCGACGAAACCCGCCCCCTTTTACAGGGTGCCCGTCTTACAAGCTATGAGCTTCACAAAGCCGGGGTGGACGTTACCCTCATCTGTGACAATATGGCAAACACCGTTATGAAAAATGGCTGGATTAACGCTGTTTTCGTTGGTTGCGACCGTGTTGCGGCAAATGGCGACACTGCCAACAAAATCGGCACCTGCGGCGTTGCGATTCTTGCCAAATACTATGGCATTCCGGTCTATGTTTTGGGTCCTACCTCCACCATTGACATGAACTGCAAAACCGGTGCAGACATTGAAATAGAGCTTCGCGATCCGGAGGAAATAAAGACCAAGTTTTATGAAAAGCCCATGGCCCCCCTGGGTGTCAAGTGCTTCAATCCCGCCTTTGACGTGACAGACGCCTCCCTTATCGCCGGAATAGTAACGGAAAAGGGCATTTGCCGTCCGCCTTACACTGAAAGTCTTGCAAATTTGTTTAAATAAATCTCACAAAGGAGAAAGTATACAATGATAGTACCATCTGCCTGCAACGAAGCCGCCAAGGGCGACATAGCAAAGGTCGTTCTTATGCCGGGAGATCCCCTCCGTGCTAAATATGTTGCTGAAAACTACCTTGAAAATCCCGTTTGCTTCAATACCGTCCGCAATATGTTCGGATATACCGGCACCTATCGGGGCAAGCGCATCTCTGTTATGGGAAGTGGCATGGGCATCCCCTCCATCGGCATATACGCTTATGAGCTTTATAACTTCTTTGATGTTGACTCCATCATCCGCATCGGCACTGCCGGCGGCGTAGGCCAGGACGCAAAGCTTCGTGACGTTGTTATTGCCATGGGCGCTTCCACTAACAGCGCCTTTTGTGACCAGTATAAATTCCCCGGCACCTTTGCTCCCCTTGCAAGCTACGAGCTTGTTAAGTATGCCGACGAGGCTGCGAGCCGCATCGGTGTAAACGCTGTTGTGGGCAGTGTTTTCACTGCTGACCAGTTTTACAATGCTGACAGCGAGTCTGCCGCAAAGTACCGTGAAATGGGTATACTCGCAGTGGAAATGGAAACTGCCGGTCTTTATATGACAGCAGCACGAGCCCACAAAAAGGCGCTTTCCATCCTTACCATTTCTGACCTTGTGTTCACCGGCGAGGGGCTTACCGCTCTTGACCGTCAAAATAGCTTTACGGACATGATGGAGGTCGCATTGGAAACAGCCTTCAATTCTTTGGACTGAAATACAAACGGAAAGGGGCATAAAATGACTAAGCCCACTCTTAAAGAAGTATTCACCATACCCAACATTTTAAGCTACATCCGCATAATCCTCATCCCCGTCTTTATGTACATCTACATCACCGCCAACAGCATGCGGGATTATTATATTGCGGCAATTATAGTTTTGATTTCCACCTTCTCGGATTTATTTGATGGACTTATCGCAAGAAAGTTTAACCAAATAACTGAGCTGGGCAAGCTTATGGATCCGGTTGCCGACAAGCTTAGCCATGGTGCGCTTATAATCTGTCTTTTGACCCGCTATAATCTTATGTGGCTGCTTTTGGCAATCTATCTAATCAAGGAAGGCTTCATGGCCATTATGGGGCTTGTTATTCTTCGTCACAACGGAAGAAAGTTAGACGGGGCAAAGTGGTTTGGAAAGGTATGCACTGCCGTGCTGTTTCTTTCAATGTTTGCGCTGTTCCTTATGCCCAACATGGATATACGTGTCGTAAACGGCCTTATAATCCTCTGTGCGGTTTTCATGTCAGTCACCCTTGCCCTTTATATTCCAGAATTTGTAAAGCTTTACAAGGAGCAATAGCATGAATGTCTTTCTTGTGATAATATGGGCCTTGTCTGTGTTGTCCGTGGTTTTTCTTGAGAACAAAAATCCTGACGAAGCAATTTTATGGGTGCTCGTTCTCTCTTTTATACCCTATTTTGGTATAATTTTATATCTCGCCTTCGGCAACACCATGAGCCTGCGCATAACCCGCTTCATCCGCAAGCGGCGCTTCACGGCGGAATGGCGAAAAATTGCCTATAATAGTGTGCAGTTCACTCAGGGCGGGGCTGTTGGCAGTTATTCTACCGTGGACTCCAGCGTGATTCACTTTAATCAAAGCTACAATCAATGCCCTCTTTCCTCATGCACCTCCCACGAGATTTTCACCGGCGGCGAGGCACATTACGCACGCCTTTTTGAGGATATAAAAAATGCCGAGGAAAGCATTCACGTACTTTTTTATACCATTCACAACGACGAAACCGGCCGTGCCTTTGTGGACGCCTTAACCGCCAAAGCACGGGAGGGTGTTAAGGTTTGGGTCATGTTTGACGCTCTTGTCAACATGAGCTCGCCCCCTTCCATGTATAAGGAACTGAAGAAAGCCGGCGGCGTTGTTAAGCGCCTTAAGCCCTTTATGCACCAGTTCAGAAGTCACCGCAAAATCGTTATTATCGACAGTAAGTTCGGATACATAGGCGGCATGAACATCGGCAACAAATACCGCAATGTGGGAAGCAATAAAACGCCCTGGCGGGACACTCAGATTCGTCTTGAAGGCGAATGTATCTGCGAGCTTGAGGAGCTGTTTTTAAACGATTGGGTAGGCGTTATCGGGAAAAAGCAATGTCTTTCCATGATTCCTGAATTTATGGCAATCCCCGCCAAGGTGGACAGGACTCCGGGGACGCCCTGCCAGTTTGTTTCCGGCGGTGTTGGCAACGATTTGCAGGCCATTAAAATGTGCTATTTAAGCATGATTCGCAGCGCTCAGCACAGCATAAAAATACAAACCCCTTACTTTATTCCCGACCGCTCCATTCTGGAGGCTTTGCAGGTTGCCGCCTCCTCCGGTGTATCTGTGGATATTATGGTTCCCGGAATTAAATCAAGCTTTTTTCTTGAACCGGAGACACGCTATTATTGCGGCCAAATGCTAAAGGTTGGCGCGAGAATTTGGCAATATAAGGGCTATGTCCACGCAAAAACCATGACCATTGACGATGAGCTTTGCTGCATCGGTTCTGTAAATATGGACGTTCGCAGTCTTTGCATAGACGATGAGATCTGCGGTGTTTTTTACGGCAACGACCTTGTTAACGACTATCTCAACCTCTTTGCCGAGGACTGCCAAAACTCCGATGAGTACATACTGCCTGAATTTGAAAAGCGTGGTATGTTCAAGCGCTTTGAGGAGCATTTCTTCCGCCTTTTCGCCCCCTTTATGTAAATACTTTTGGTGAATATGCAAGTATTTTTGAGGGCGGGACGGTGCTTTAACCATTTAAATACCAAAAATCCGGCCGAGGCCGGATTTTTTATTGACTTCTTCGCTTTGCTCCGCTAAAATCACCATTAGTAAAAGCAATGACCGGGAACAAGTAAGCTTTCCCCCAGTCTTCAGAGAGCTGCCGTATGGTGCAAGGCAGCAGACTGGTTTAAGCCCAATACATCCTGCGAGCTGTGCGCCAAAAGCGGCAATGCCGCAAGTAGACCGCAACGGGTGCGCCCGTTAAAGCGCTGGGGTATCGCATTTTGCCGTACCCGATAAGGCTGTCTTTGTGAGAAGACGGCGAACTGAGGTGGTACCGCGGATTTTTCCGCCCTCTGTATTTTACAATACGGAGGGCGTTTTTGTTACCCTCCGAAGGAAAGGAACTGGTTTCAATGCTTATCAAAATCACCTTACTGCTTGTCTTCTTTGCCGTCATGATTGGTGTGGGACTCTATTGCCGCAAGCACGCCACAAACGTAAACGGCTTTGTCCTCGGTGGACGTGAAGTCGGCCCCTGGCTTACGGCCTTTGCATACGGCACCTCATATTTCTCCGCCGTTATATTTGTTGGCTATGCCGGACAGTTCGGCTGGAAATTTGGAGTATCCTCCACTTGGATAGGCATCGGCAACGCCGTTATCGGAAGCCTCCTTGCCTGGGTTGTTCTGGGTCGTCGCACTCGTCTTATGACTCAGCATTTTGACAGCGCCACTATGCCGGAATTTTTCGGTGCCCGCTTTGACAGCAGAGTGGTTCGTATAGTCGCTTCTCTTATCGTGTTCGTTTTTCTTATCCCCTACACGGCCTCTTTATACAATGGCCTTTCCCGTCTTTTCGGTATGGCCTTCAACATTGACTACACCATTTGTATTATAATCATGGCGGTGCTTACAGGAATTTATGTCATTGCCGGCGGCTACATGGCAACTGCCATAAACGACTTTATACAGGGTATCATTATGTTAGGCGGCATTGTGGCTGTTATAGCCGCTGTGCTTCGACTTAACGGGGGATTTTTATCCTCCCTTGACGCCCTTGCCCGTGTTGCCGATGAGAGCGTTTCAACCACACCGGGAACCTTCGCCTCCTTTTTCGGTCCTGATCCCTTCAGCCTTTTCTCAGTGGTCATTTTGACCTCCCTTGGTACCTGGGGACTGCCCCAAATGGTCCAGAAGTTTTACTCCATCAAGTCCGAAACAGCCATTAAAAAGGGCACTATAATCTCTACCTTGTTTGCCGTTGTTGTGGCAGGCGGCTGCTACTTTCTCGGCGGCTTTGGCCGACTTTTCACCACAGGCGACGCAGTTGCGAAAAACGGCTTTGACTCCATAATCCCCTCAATGCTCTCGGATTTGTCCCCGCTGCTTATTGGCGTAATCGTAATTTTAGTTTTGTCCGCCTCCATGTCCACACTTTCTTCCCTTGTAATGGCTTCCTCCTCAACCCTTGCCCTTGATTTTATTAAAGAGGTTTTCTGCAAGGACATGAAGGAAAAGCGCCAGCTTCTTGTTATACGGCTGCTTATTGTTGTGTTCATACTTATCTCCGTCGTGATTGCCGTATTCCAGTATAAATCCAACGTTACCTTTATCGCCCAGCTTATGGGAATTTCATGGGGCGCACTGGCGGGAAGCTTTTTGGCTCCCTTCCTTTTCAGCCTTTACTGGAAGCGCACCACGAAGGCATCTGTTTATGCCTCCTTCCTTTTCGGCTCTCTCATTATGATTGCCAACATGGGCTTTAGAAGCTTCTTCCCAGCCTTTTTGCAGTCCCCTATTAACTGCGGTGCCTTTGCCATGCTGGCCGGCTTTGTAATAGTTCCTCTTGTGTCAGTCTTCACAAAGGCCCCTAGCAAAGCGCTTGTCGACGGTGCCTTCGCCTGCTATGACACTCAGGTTCTCGTTCACGCTAAAACCGCCATTTCAGATTAGAAAAAATCCCTGCTGCGAGTTGCAGCAGGGATTTTTTTATTTCAACGCCTTGGTCTTTTCCCTTTTCTTTAGGAAGCTTAATTTTGTCTCGGAGATGAGCACCGCTAAGAATATAAGCAAAAATCCCAGTAGAATCTGTGCGCTTAGGGTTTCGTAACCCAAAATTGCGGAAATTGCTGCGCCGAACACCGATTCCAGTGTCATTATTACAGCCACAGAGGATGGGGGTGTGAATTTTTGTCCAAAGGTTTGAAGGGCAAAGCAGGCCGCAGTGCAGAATATGCACAGGTATGCAATTCGAAGTATCAGCCCCGTTTCAATAACCTCCGGAAACGGCGCACTTGGTATTGCCGTTACCCAAGCAAGAATAGCCGCCGTTGCAAACTGGATAGCGGTCAGCATTAGAACACTCTTGTCCCCGATAAACTTGCCGGTGAGCACAATGTGAATCGCAAAAAAGAGTCCGCAGCATATGGTGAGAATATCCCCCAGGTTTATGGAAAGATTCCCATGGAGCGAAACGAGCCCGACTCCCGCCACGCAAATTACCGCTGCCATTATATTAAAAGCATCCGGTCTTTTCTTATCAGTTATCCAAAACAAAAACGGGGTTATTATGCAGTAGGTGGTGGTCAAAAACGCATTTTTGCCCGGGGTTGTTAGGCTTAGTCCAAAGGTCTGTATTGCGTAAGCGATAAACAGGGCTATGCCCAAAAGCACGCCTTGGGTAAAGTAGCTTTTGTCAAGTTTTTTAATGTCCTTCATTCCCAAAAGGAAAAGAAGCAGCGCCGCCCCCGTAAAACGGAAGGCTAAAACATAAAGGGTCGGCATCTGGTCTAAGGCATCCTTCAAAACCACAAAGGATGTGCCCCAAATAATTGTTGTAAGCAGCAGTGCCATCCTCCCAAGCACTGCGTTTTCTGTTTTTTTATCGATGGTCATTTATTTTTTCCATTTCCTATGCTTAAATTTTTTGCAAGAACTGTGCCGCCGCTCTAAGCATAAAGCGCTTTGTTCCTGCGGTGGAAAATTCAATTTCCACCAAGCAGTCCCCGCCCATGGGCGTAAGCTTCGTGATAACGCCATCGCCGAAGGCCTTATGCTTCACACTGTCGCCGGTCTTATATTCCGGCAACTTCTGCGACGCAGGCTTTGGCGCAAGGGGTACGGCAGCGGGCCGCTTTTCTGAAACCTTTGTACCGGTGCCCCGCTCCTGCACAAAATCATCAAACTCGTATGAGCGTCCGGAGCTGAAGCTGTCTCGTCTTGCAAATACTCCCCGCTTCTCCAAAAGCTCGTCTGGTATTTCCTCAATAAAACGGGAGGTCTTGTTTGCCGTTGTCTTTCCGAAAAGCATTCGAGTACCGGCAGAGCAAATGTAAAGCTTTTTCCTTGCTCGTGTAATGCCAACATAGCAAAGCCGCCGCTCCTCCTCCATTTCCTCCGCCACGCCTATGCTGCGGATTCCCGGGAAGATTCCCTCCTCAACGCCGACTATGTAAACATTGTCAAATTCAAGACCCTTGGCAGCGTGCATGGTCATTAAAACCACACAGTCGCTGTCGCTTGATAGACTGTCCATATCGGTGTAAAGCGCCACCTCGTCCATAAAACCGGCAAGACTTGCCTCCTCAGACTCATTCATGTAAGTAATGATATTGGACTTAAGCTCGCCCACGTTTTCGATTCTTGCCCTGTTTTCGTCGGTGTCCTTGGCCTCCAGCGCCCGAATATAGCCGGTTTTATCCAGCACCATATCAAAAAGCTCGTCCGGCGGCATGGTTTCCGCCGCAGCCCTAAGCTCGTCCATCATGGCGGCAAAAAGGCGCAGCTTAACTCCGGATTTTTGAAGCTCAGGAAATTCATTTGCTCTTTGCAGCGTTTCATACAGGCTTAACTCCTGCTGACGGCTTACCTCCACCGCTGTTTCAACAGTTTTGTCCCCTATGCCGCGGGGGGGATTATTTATTATGCGCAAAAGCCTAAGCTCGTCCTGAGGCTTTTGAATAACACTCAAATATGCCAAAACGTCCTTAATTTCCATGCGGTCAAAGAATCGGTTTCCCCCCACTACACGGTAGGGTATGCTGTTTCGTTTAAGCGCAAATTCTATCTTGTTTGAAAGGGCGTTCATGCGGTAAAGCACGGCATTTTCCCGCCAGTTTACCCCTTGGGAAAAGCCCTCAATAAGGCGGGAGGCAACAAAGCTTGCCTCGTCGGTTTCATCCTTGGCTACATAGTGAACTATCCTGTCCCCGCCATCGGCGTTTGTCCAAAGATTCTTTCCCTTGCGCTCGGTATTATTCCTTATAACCGCATTGGCTGCGTCAAGTATGTTCCCGCAGCTTCGGTAATTTTGCTCAAGACGAATCGTTTTTGCGCCCTTGAACTGCTCCTCAAAGCTGAGAATATTTTCAATCGTTGCGCCACGAAATTTATAAATACTCTGGTCGTCGTCACCCACAACACAGATGTTGCCGTGACCGCCGGCAAGAGCTGCGGCAAGGCGGTATTGCAGCTTATTGGTGTCCTGATACTCGTCTATAAGAACGTATTTAAAGAGCCGCTGATAGTATCCTCGCACCTCGTCATCGCTCTCAAGCAGCCGCACGGTGTTGCAGATCAGATCATCAAAGTCCATTGCGTCGGAGTCCATAAGCCGCTTTTCATAGGCAAGGTAGCACTGGCCTATGCGCTGGCGGCGAACGTCCCCCGTCCTTTGGGCCTGATCGAAAAAGTCCTCGCCGGAAATAAGCTCGTCCTTGGCACGGCTGACGTATCCCAGCACCATGCGGTGGGGAAATGCCTTTTCGTCCAGCTCTAAATCACGGATAATGTGCTTCATCACCGACTCGCTGTCGTTTGAATCGTAAATATTGAAGCTTTTGGTATAGCCCAGCCTGTCGGCATAGCGGCGCAACATGCGCACACAGGCACTGTGGAAGGTCTGCGCCCAAATGTCCTGTGCCTGCTGACCCAGCATGGCTTCAAGGCGGGTTTTAAGCTCCCCCGCCGCCTTATTTGTAAAGGTTATGGCAATAACTCGCCAAGGCTCACAGGGCTCGTAGGCGGCGAAATGCTTTGCTTCCTCCATACCCGGATAGCTTGGGTCCTTTGCGGCAGCCTCCAAAATCTCAAGATACATTTCGTCCGCTTCCGGCGGAATCTCGTCGCAGTCTCCCCCTCGGCCATAGCGAAGAATGTTTGCGATGCGGTTAATCAGAACCGTTGTCTTTCCACTTCCCGCACCTGCAAGGATTAAAAGCGGCCCCTCGGTGGTCATGACCGCCTCACGCTGCATATCGTTCAGCTTTGCAAAGTCCCGCTCGATAACGGTTCTTCGGGCCTTTATGTATCGTGTTTT
>CAZJYY010000066.1:0-10649 GCA_964550315.1 uncultured Oscillospiraceae bacterium
TTTTAAAAAATTCGGGCACACGACACCGTCGCACGCCCGAATGTGTTTGTGGATTGTCAGCAGAATTTAGAAATATAGTTCTCCTTGCAGCTTGCAATTACTTTAATTGCTTCTTCAGGCCCGTTTACCTCACCGGCAATACTTTCTTTATGCTCCAGCGCCTTGTATACGGTGAAGAAGTGCACCATCTCGTCAAAAATATGCTTCGGCAGATCCGAAATCTTCTTGTAGGCATTGTAATTGGGATCTGCAAAAGGTATTGCGATAATTTTTTCGTCATTCCTTCCGGAATCCAGCATTGAAATGTATCCTATGGGGTAGCAACGCACGAGGGTAAGGGGGTCGAGCACCTCCGAGCAGAGGATAAGAACATCAAGAGGGTCCTCATCATCGCCGTATGTGCGGGGAATAAAGCCATAGTTTGCCGGATAGTGGGTAGCCGTATGAAGAACACGATCAAGGATTATAAGTCCCGTTTCCTTGTCCAGCTCATACTTCTTCTTGGAGTTCTTGGAAATCTCAACAACAGCTATAAAATCCTCCGGCTGTATCCTTGCCGGGTCTATGTCATGCCATATGTTTCTCAATTTTTTGTCCTCTCTTTTAAGGAATGAATCTTGAGTGTCTGCTCAGCTCAGGCAATATACCATATTTCACAAGAAACTTCAATAGCTATTGTGCAACGTTTGGAGATTTTTAGCAATATTTTTTACGGAATACAGTGCTTTTCCAATTATTGTTGTAAAAATGCTGCTTTTGCTCTATAATGTATTATTTGAAAGGTGTGGATTTTCATGACTTTAAATACTTATTTGGACTCCCTTAAGGGCAAGAGCATTGCCGTGGTGGGCTGCGGCGTCAGCAACACCCCTCTTTCCCGGCTGCTTCTTGGTCACGGTCTTAATGTGACCGTCTGCGATAGGCGCGCGGAGTCTGATTTTCCCGAAGCAGGTGAACTGCGCTCCAAGGGCGCAAGGCTTCGCCTTGGCGAGGGCTATCTTGATAATTTAACCGAAGATATAATCTTTCGTACTCCAGGTCTGCATCCCTTTACACCCCAGCTTAAAAACGCAGTGGAGCATGGCAGCATTCTAACCTCGGAAATGGAAGCCTTTTTTGCGGTGTGCCCCTGCCGCACCATTGCAGTAACCGGAAGTGACGGTAAGACCACCACCTCCACCCTGATTTCAAAGCTTCTTGAGGAATCGGGGCACAAGGTTTTCCTGGGGGGAAATATAGGCACACCCCTTTTGGACAGGGTACCGGAGATGGCTGCGGAGGATTTTGCAGTTTTGGAGCTTTCCTCCTTCCAGCTTCACAGCATGAAGTGCTGCCCCGATGTGGCGGTAATAACCAACATCTCCCCCAATCACTTGGACGTTCACCCCAATCTTAAGGACTATGTGGACGCCAAGCGCAACATCTTCCTCAATCAGGACGAAAACTGCCGTCTGGTGCTCAATTCCGAGGACAGCTACAGTGCCGACTTTGCCTCACAGGCGAGGGCGCAGATTCGGCTTATATCGGTTACCCATTCTGTTTCCAGCGGTGCATTTTGCGTGGATGAGCTTTTATACAGCGCAAGAAACTACGAGGTGCAGGAGCTTATGCCCGCAGCGGGAATTCTCATTCCCGGGCTGCACAATGTTCAAAACTATCTTGCCGCCTACGCCGCCTGCGACGGGTATATTACCGACACCGCCTTCCGAAAGGTGGCACGAAGCTTCCCCGGCGTTCCCCACAGAATAGAGCTTGTTCGGGAGAGAAACGGAGTTAAATTCTACAACGACTCCATTGCCTCCAGCCCCACTCGCACCATTGCGGGACTGCGCTGCTTTAACCGTGTTAAGCCCATTCTCATTGCCGGCGGACATGATAAGCACATCCCCTTTGACGAGCTTGGCGCTGAAATCGTTTCCGGTGTAAAGGCTTTATACCTCACAGGAGAAACGGCGGAGCGGATAAAAGATGCGGTTTTGGGCACACCGGGCTACAATCGCCTTACCCTGCCCATATATGTGATAGACGATTTCAAGGAGGCGGTGCTTTCTGCCGCCGCAAGCGCTCAGGAGGGTGATGTTGTCATTCTCTCCCCCGCCTGTTCCTCCTTCGATAAATTCAAGAACTTTGTAGAGCGCGGAAACACCTTCCGCAGCATAATACAGGAATTGGAGTAATCTATGCAGCTTAAAGACACGATAATCGAGCTTTGCTCGATATGCGCCCCCTCGGGCTTTGAGTACAGAGCCTTTGGCCGTATTTCGGAGCTTTTGTCCCCCTTTGTGGATGAAATCAGTACGGACGCTCTGGGCAACCTTATTGCCGTTAAAAAATGCGGCAATCCCAACGCCAAAAAGCTTGTGCTGGATGCCCATATGGACGAAATTGGACTAATCGTCACCGGACATGAAAAGGGCTTTCTTCGCTTTTCAAGCTTAGGCGGCGTTGACCCCCGTATGCTCCCGGCAAGGGAGGTAACTGTGCTTTGCGACCCGCCGCTTTACGGTGTTATAGACACCATGCCCCCCCACGCCCTCTCCGCCGAGGATATGGACAAGTCAATAGCTGCGGACAAGCTCTTTATTGACGTGGGCTACTCTCAGGAGGAGGCTGAAAAGCTTATCCCGCTGGGTACGCCTGTTTCCTTTAAAAATGAATATATTCTCCTTGGGGACAATATGCTTTGCGGCAAGTCTCAGGACGACCGTGCCTGTGTTGCCATCATAATAAAGGTAATGGAGCTTTTGAAGGACGAGAAGCTTGACCTTGATGTTTACTGCCTTTTCAGTACTCAGGAGGAGCTGCACATGCGGGGTGCTCAAACCGGTGCTTACGGCATTGAGCCTGATTACGCCATCGCAATTGACGTTACCCATGCCGCAACGCCCGACAGCAAGAAGGGTGAAACCCTGGACATGCGCAAGGGTGCTGCCATCGGCGTTGGCCCTAACATGACCCGCAGCATCACAAACGCCCTTATTGACACCGCCAAGGCAAAGAGCCTCCCCTATCAGCTTGAGGTTATAAGCGGCTGCAGCGGCACCAACGGCTGGGTAATTCAGGTAAGCCGCAAGGGCGTTGCCACCGCAGTCGTGTCTCTGCCCATAAAATACATGCACAGCCCCGTGGAGACCATGGACGTTTCGGATGCGGAGGCTATCGTGTCCCTTGTAAGCGAATTTATCAAAAACTTTGAGGAGGCGGCCGTCTGATGATTGAAACACTTAAAACTCTGTGCTCCCTTGCAGGTGCCTCCGGCTATGAGGACGAGGTAAGAAACTATATTTTAGAGCGCATTCTGCCCCATTGTGACGAGGTGATTACCGACCCCATGGGCAACCTTATCGTCACCAAAAAGGGGAAAAAGACTCCCGCCCGCAAAATAATGCTTGCCGCCCACATGGATGAGGTGGGCGTTATAATAACCGGTATTGACGATGACGGCTACCTTCGCTTTGACTTTCTCGGTGGGGTGGACAGGCGTGTCATTATCGGTAAACACGTTTACATTGGTGAAAAAAAGCTCCCCGGTGTGATTGGCATAAAGGCATATCATCTTGTGGACAGGGAAGAGGAAAAATCCGTCCCCAAGCTTGAGGATATGTATATAGACATCGGCGCAAAAACCGCAGACGAGGCAAAAAAGCTTGTGTCCCTGGGGGACGCTGCAGTATTTTCCGGAGACTGCGTGGAGTTTGGCTCAGGCCTTTTGAAGGCCAAGGCCATTGACGACCGTGTAGGCTGTGCCGCCATGATAAAGCTTATTGAAAATGAGCTTCCCTGTGATTGCAGCTTTGCTTTCACAGTTCAGGAAGAGGTCGGTACCCGTGGTGCGGAGGTTGCGGCAAACCGCATTGCCCCTCAGGTTGCCATAGTACTTGAAGGCACCACCGCAGCAGACCTTCCGGAGGTACCGGAAGGCAAAAGAATCTGCACGCTGGGTGGCGGCATCGTTATCCCCTTTATGGACCGCGGCACGCTTTATAGCCCCGCACTTTATAAAACCGTAACAACACTTGCGGATGAAAACGGGCTAAAGTGGCAGACAAAGCGCATGATTGCCGGCGGCACGGACGCAAAGGTAATCCAGCGCAGCGGCGTTGGCGTTGACACTGTTGCAATCTCCGCCGCAATCCGCAACATTCACAGTCCTGTAAGCATGGCAAAGCTTTCCGACATTGAGATTATGCCGAAGCTTGCAATGCTCCTTCTTGAAAAATTAGCAGAGGAATAAAAGATAGAAAATGAATATCATGGAAATTTCACCTAAGGTTCGTGAGCTTGCGGCAGTTGCCGAAAAGCGATTGGGAGATGTTTTTGCCCGAATTGATAAAAATGCGGAGGACTGCACCCTTCGGGTAATGTCCGCTTTTCAGGAGTTTCGTGTGTCCGAGGCCTGCTTTGCAGGCACTACGGGCTACGGCTATGACGATTTGGGTCGGGACACGCTGGACAAGATTTATGCCCGCGTGTTCGGCGCTGAGAGCGCCCTTGTGCGCATTGGCTTTGTGAACGGCACCCACGCCTTGGGCACCGCACTTTTTGGCCTTTGCAAGCCGGGAGACACCCTGCTTTCCGTAACCGGAGCACCCTATGACACTCTTCAGTGCACAATCGGCATTTCCGGCGACGGCGACGGCTCTTTGAAGTTTTACGGCGTTAACTATAAGCAGGTTGACCTGCTCCCCGGCGGTGATCCGGATTTTGAGGGTATAAAGCGGGCTGCCGCAGACGAAAACGTCAATGCCGTGCTTATCCAGCGCTCCCGTGGTTATGCCGACCGCCGTGCCTTCAGTCCCCAGGAAATCGGTGAAATAATAAAGACCGTTCGCAGTGTGAATGATCATGTGAACATAATGGTAGATAACTGCTACGGTGAATTTACCGCAGAGTGCGAGCCCACAGCCGTAGGTGCCGACCTTATTGCGGGAAGTCTTATTAAGAACCCCGGCGGCGGGCTTGCCCCCACCGGCGGTTACATTGCAGGCCGTACCAACCTTGTGGAGCGGGCGGCAATCCGCATGACAGTGCCGGGAATTGGCGGGGAATGCGGCTGCACCATAGGTCAGAACCGCCTTCTTTATCAAGGCTTTTTCATGGCCCCCCACGTTACGGCTCAGGCACTTAAAACCACTGCATTTTGCGCCGCAATGATGGAGGCTTTGGGCTACAAAACCTCCCCTGCCCCCGATGAAAAGCGCAACGACATCATTCAGATGATTGAATTCGGCAGCGGAGAAAAGCTTTGCAAATTCTGCGCCGGCATTCAGCACGGCGCACCGGTGGATAGCTATGTTACCCCCGTCCCCTGGGCAATGCCCGGCTATAAGGACGAAGTGGTCATGGCAGCAGGCGCTTTTATTCAAGGCTCTTCCATTGAGCTTTCCTGCGACGGCCCCATGCGTGAGCCATATTTAGGCTATATGCAGGGAGGGCTTACCTATGAAAGCGGAAAGCTTGGCGTAATGCTTGCAGTGGACGAACTGCTGGCTGAGTCTAATTAGTTATGTAAACCACTTTCGGGGATATTTTCAAAATTAACGGCATAGTCTTTGCATAAGGAGGGATCCTTATGCCGAGAATTGGAAGATACCCGCCCTTCCGCATGCCCATACTTGTGCGGCGGGCGCCCTCACCTAAGTCAAAAGAGAAAAAGCTGGTTCTTCTGGCTATCATCATAATTCTTGTAACCGGGCTTTCCATGATACCTGTAAGCACCTTTCTTAAAGATGTGGCAAGCCAGATGGCGCTGTCGGATGCAACAGACCTTATCACCGCCACAATAAACGAGAAGATAAACGAGAAAATGAGCGAGGGGCAGTACAGCTCTGACTATTTTGTGACCTTCACCAAGGATCAAAGCGGAAATATAACCGCAGTTTCTGCCAACATGGCACGGATAAATACCCTGTCCTCGGAAATTCTGCGGGAGGTTATTGACTCCACAAACAGCGGAAAGCTTGATTTGAAGATACCAATGGGCAATCTTTTAGGCACCAATCTTACCCTAGGTCGCGGGCCGGACATTCCCGTTAAAATCATCATGCTAACAAGCTCCTTTGCCGATTTCCGAAACGAGATATCCTCCGCCGGAATAAACCAAATTAAGCACCAGATAATTCTTGAGGTACGGGTTGAAATTGACGTACTAATGCCCTGGGAGGTCATGTCCACCGAGGTACTAAGCGAAGTTTTGATTGCCGAAACCATTATTGTGGGCAAGGTGCCCGACACGTATTTGAATCTCAGCCAGCCATAGAAAGGTTTCACAATGGATTACGAAAGGGAAATTGCCCAGCTTCGCAGGGAGCTTGAGCAGCACAGCAAAAACTACTACGACAAGGATGCCCCTACAATAAGCGACTTTGAGTATGACGCAAAAATGCGGCATCTGGAGGAGCTTGAGGCGCAGCACCCGGAGCTTATCAGCCCTGACTCCCCCACTCAGCATGTGGGCGGCAGCCGCAGCGAGCAGTTTTCCCCTGTGCGCCATATTGTCCCCTTAGAGAGCCTTAATGACGTTTTCTCCTTTGAAGAGCTTTCCTCGTTCATTTCCCGCACTAACGACACCTTGGGAGACAGCCCGAAATACACGGTTGAGCCTAAGATTGACGGTCTTTCTGTGGCTGTTGAATATATTGACGGTGTGCTTTCCCGTGGCGCTACCAGAGGTGACGGTGTCACCGGCGAGGATGTCACAGAAAACCTAATGACTGTCCGCAGTCTACCTCACAAAATAAAAAACGCCCCGCCCCGTCTTATTGTACGAGGTGAGGTATACATGTCCCGCAGCACCTTTGAGGAGCTTAATGCGGAAAACGAAATCCGCGGCGATAAGCTTTTTGCCAATCCCCGCAACGCCGCCGCAGGCAGTCTGCGCCAAAAGGACAGCAGAATAACCGCCGCACGAAAGCTTGATATTATCTGCTTCAATGTTCAGTACTCCGAGGGCAGGGACTTCACCTCCCACGCTGAAACGTTGGATGCTCTTGAGAGCTTCGGCTTCCCCGTTGTGCCCTACAAGCTTTGCACCAAGGCAGAGGAAATCAGCGCTCAAGTGGAGTGGCTGGGTGAAAACCGCAGCAGCTTCCCCTATGATATCGATGGGGCGGTCATAAAAATTGACCTTTTAAGTCAGCGCACAAGCCTTGGCAGCACTGCGAAGGCTCCCCGCTGGGCTGCGGCATACAAGTACCCTCCCGAAAAAAAGGAAAGTGTTGTTCGGGATATTGTTGTGCAGGTTGGACGCACCGGCGTTTTGACTCCCAAGGCCGTTGTTGCCCCTGTGCGCCTTGCAGGAACCACGGTCACCAATGCAACTTTGCACAATCAGGATAATATTGACCGATTGGATATCCGAATAGGCGATACTGTTTTAATTCAAAAAGCCGGGGAAATAATTCCCGAGGTGCTTGAGGTAATAAAAAGCAAGCGCCCGGAGGGCACTGTCCCCTTCCTGCTGCCGGAGCTTTGCCCCGAATGCGGCGCTGCTGTGGAGCGGGATGCCGACGGTGATGGCGCAGCCCTTCGCTGCACAGGTGCCGAGTGTCCCGCCCAGCTTCTTCGGAACATCGCCCACTTTGCCTCCCGTGGGGCAATGGACATTGAGGGGCTGGGAATCTCCGTTACCCAGGCACTAATCAGCCAGGGGCTTATCTCCTCCCCCGCCGACCTATACTATCTTGAAGCTCAAAGCGTTGCCGGAATTGACCGTATGGGTAAAAAAAGCGCAGAAAACCTTATCTCCGCCATTGACAAAAGTAAGGAAAGCGGGCTTTCTCGGCTCCTTTGCGCCTTTGGTATCCGTCAGGTGGGTCAAAAGGCCGCAAAGGTTCTTGCAAATAATTATGTAAACTTGGATGCTCTATGTGCCGCCACTGAGGACGAGCTTACCGCCATCCCAGACATTGGCCCCATAACCGCAAGATATCTTGCCGAGTGGCTTCAAAGTCCCCAGTCGAAGCACCTTATTGAGCGTTTGCGAAACGCTGGTGTCAGCTTTGAAAGCCGTGAGGAACGGAGGGACGACCGCTTTTCCGGAAAGACCTTTGTGTTGACGGGAACCCTTAAGTCCTTCACACGGGACGAGGCTGCGGCCCTTATTGAAAGCTTTGGCGGCAAGTCATCCTCCTCGGTTTCCAAAAAGACAAGCTATGTGGTCGCAGGCGAGGAAGCCGGTTCCAAGCTTACCAAGGCTCAGGCTCTTGGTGTTCCGGTACTAAGCGAGGATGAATTCAGGTCCATGCTGGAGTAAATTTTCTGCACTTAAAGAACAACTTTAAGTCAGGATTTCTGACTTTTATACTGCACAGACAAAGGTACAAAATATGAACATTAGAGAAACAGCGGCGATAATCGCCAGCAAAACATCAAAACGGCTTTTGCGGCTTTTGGGTCGGGGAGGTACAACGCTTCCCGGAAGGATTGCCCTTAAAATCTGTCCTGAGCTTTTGGGACATCTTGCAAAAAACGTGCACTGTGTTATAATCACCGGCACCAATGGAAAAACCACCAGCTCCCGCATTGTGGAGGAAATGTTTCTGAAGGCAGGACTACCCTATCTTGCCAACCGAAGCGGTGCAAACCTTATAACCGGCATAAGCACAGAGTTTATAGATAATTGCACCCTTACCGGCAAGCCTAAAAAGACCTTTGCCGTTATTGAGTGTGACGAGGCCGCTTCAAAGGAAGTGTGCCGCCTTATTGATCCGGAGCTTGTGCTGGTCACCAACGTTTTCAGAGATCAGCTTGACCGATACGGCGAGGTTACCCACACCCTTAATAACATTATCGTGGGTCTTAAAAACTCCCCCCACGCCACAGTTTGCCTTAATGCCGACTGTTCCCTTACAGCCTCCATCGCCGGGCAGATTGATAATCCCATTGTGTTCTTCGGCGTGGACGTTCCGATTTACAAAAACCCAGTGGACGAGGTGTCCGACGCTCCCCATTGCATCCACTGCAAGGAGGAGTATGAATATAGCTACCACACCTTCGGGCATTTAGGCGGCTTCTGCTGCCCAAACTGTGGCTATAAGCGTCCCCAGCCCCAGGTTTCTGTTACAGAGATTCTTCCCGCCTCTTTGGGTACATCCTCCGTCAGCATGCAGATAAACGGTGCTGTTGAGGACGTTACCATAAATCTTCCCGGCGGCTACAATATTTATAACGCCGTGGGTGCCATGGCTGTTGCCCACTGTATGGAGATTCCTGTGGAAACAGCGAAGGCGGCTATTTCCGGCTTCCGCTGCGGCTTTGGACGGATGGAGCAGTTCAATATGGGTCAGGCCACCGCAAGGATGATACTTGTTAAAAACCCTGCAGGCTGCAATCAGGTTTTAAATTATCTTACCGGACTTACTGAGGAAACAATATTTGTTTGCTGTCTCAACGATAGAATTGCGGACGGCACTGATATTTCATGGATTTGGGACGTTAATTTTGAAAAGCTGTGCGAGCTTTCCGATGTTCTTTCCCGGGTTTACGTCTCCGGAGTTCGTGGGGATGACATGTCCTTAAGATTGAAGTACGCCGGAATTCCCCTTGATAAAATAAGCATTTTTGACGATTATGATTCCCTCATTCGGGCTATGAGCAGCCAAAATCTTCCCGTGGTTATCATGCCCACATACACCGCCATGATGGATCTTCGTGCTAAGATGAGTGCAGCCTTCGGCGGCGGCGAATTCTGGGAATAGGAGGAGACTATATGAAGCTTAGCATTTGTCATCTTTATCCCGACCTCCTCAATCTCTATGGGGACACGGGTAATATAGTCTGCTTAAAGCGCCGTCTTGAGTGGCGAGGCATCGACTGCGAAATAACCGGAGTTCGCAGCGGCGAAACCACGGACTTTTCAAAGTACGATCTTTTCTTCATCGGCGGCGGTCAGGATTTTGAGCAGGAGGTTCTTCTTGCGGATCTTCAGCGGGGCAAGGCAAAAGAGATTTTGTCCGCTGTGGAGGACGAAAAAACCTTCCTTTGTATCTGCGGCGGATTTCAGATGATGGGACAGTACTATAAAACCTACACCGGCGAGCAGTGCGATTTTATCGGTGCCCTTGACCTTTACACTGTCGGCAGTGAGGAGCGCATGATTGGAAACTACATGTTCCGCTGCGGCGATGAAAGCAGCGGCAGCACCGTGGTGGGCTTTGAAAATCACAGCGGACGCACCTATCTCGGAAGTGGGCTTTCCCCACTTGGCGAGATTATGAGCGGCTTCGGCAACAACGGCGAGGATAAAACAGAGGGCGCAAGGTATAAAAACGTGTTCGGCACATACAGCCACGGTCCTCTTCTGCCTAAAAACCCGCTTCTTGCGGATTTTATTCTTGAAACAGCGCTGCGCCGCCGCTATCCCGATGCGCAGCTTCAGCTCTTAGACGATACCTTTGAAAATGCTGCCCACAAATATATGGAGGGGCGCTTGAAATAGTGGCCTAACTGGCTCAAATTTCTCGGCTTTTAAAACACATCTCATGACCCTCGGGGTCTTTGCACAGCAAGGGAGCTTTTTCTTTAAATCTCCCTTGCCAAAAGCTTAATTGAGTGGTAAAATTAAAAGCGTCCTTTGCGGGTGTAGTTCAATGGCAGAATGTCAGCTTCCCAAGCTGAACACGGGGGTTCGATTCCCCTCACCCGCTCCA
>CAZJYY010000067.1:0-10521 GCA_964550315.1 uncultured Oscillospiraceae bacterium
GCTTTATTGAGAAAGAGGATCTTTGAAATTATCCATGCTGCGCATAAAAGGGACAGCGCCAGTATAATTTACGACAGCTTTATGCTTCTTTTGGCCATCGCCAGCATACTTCCCCTCGCCTTTAAAGAGCAGACTGCCGCCTTATTCTGGATTGACAAAATAACTGTGACCATATTCATTTTGGACTATTTACTGGGTCTTGCCACAGCGGATTTGCACTATCCAAAGCTAAAGGCATGGGCATTCATTGTTTATCCCTTCACCCCCGAAGCAATAATACATCTTCTGGGCATTCTTCCCTCCCTTAAGCTCATCGGAAAGAGCTTTAAGGTTTTGAAGCTTCTGCGGCTTTTGCGCATATTTCCCGTTATTCGGGAAGCAAAATACTTTTTCCATCCCAAGAATACTAAGGTCATGTCCGGCCTTATAAAGCGCTATCGCCGCATTCTTATTACGGTTTGCATTCTTGCGGCGGTTTATGTCCCTGTTTCTGCCCTTATAATTTTCACACTGCATCCGGAGGAGTTTTCCTCCTACGGCGAGGCGCTTCGCTGGGGGCTTTATAATCTTACGAACTCCGCTTACGGCGACATTTATCCCAACTCCTCGGCGGGGCGGGTGATAAACTTCATTTCCTCCGCTTTGGGCATCGGTCTTTTCAGCTTTTTGGGCGGCATGATAACCGCCGGCTATATGCACGAGGTTGGCAAGGGCGACGAGCCGGACGAATAGGCAAAAACGAGACTTTTCCCCGCTAATACATTAAAAAACCGTGTAAAGTATCCCCCTGGGAGGGTTGTGCTCCGGGGGGATGCTTTTGTATACTATGGTTGCTGAATTTTTTGGAGGGCCTATGGGACTTGCAGTGGAAAAACTGAATATCACAGCCGCCATGAGCGGTGGCACTGCTTTGCCCATTGTTCAGGAGCTTTGCTTCAGCGTTGAAAAGGGTCAAAAGCTTGCCATTGTGGGCAGCAGCGGCTGCGGGAAAACCATGACAGCCATGTCCATTTTGGGTCTGCTTCCTGAAAACTGCCACGCCGGCGGCAGCATTTTCTGGGATGGGACCGAGCTTTTATCCCTGCCTAAGCGGGAACGGCGGCTTTTTCGGGGGCGGGAGCTTGTTCTTATCCCCCAAAGCGGCGCAGACTTTTTAAACCCCGTGCTGAAAATTAAAAAGCAGCTTTTTGAAAGCCTGCGCCGTGCAGGACTTTCAAAATCTGAGCTTAATTCCTCAGCAATTAAGCTTCTTTCAAGGGTGGGCTTTGATGATCCCCGGAGGATTTTAAGCTCGTATCCCTTCCAGCTTTCCGGCGGCATGGCGCAGCGTGTTGTTATGGCAATGGCTCTTGCGGGAAATCCCGGCCTTGTTATAGCAGACGAGCCTACAAGAGGTGTGGACAGTGAAAGCACGCAAAAGCTTCTTGCCCTTTTGGACGAGCTTTTCCAAGACGCCGCTCTCATTCTTATCACTCACGACATCTCCGTTGCCGCCCGCTGTGACCTTATAATGGTTATGGATGGCGGAAAATGCGTTGAGCTGGGCAGCTCGGAGCAGGTTTTAAACCGTCCAAAGTCCATAAGGGCGCATCAGCTCATCTGCGATTTGCCCCATGCACTTTCTCATGTGGAAAAGGGGGGTATTTAATGCTGCTTCTTGAAGCTAACAGACTTTCAAAAAGCTTCGGCGATAAAACCGTGCTTACGGACGTTTGCTTTGACGTTGATTCACGGCAAATTGTAAGCATAATGGGCCCCAGCGGCCAGGGAAAATCCACCGTTGCTCGAATTCTTTGCGGCACCGTTCGTCCTGACCGGGGAAGAATAAGCTTCGGCGGCCGCCCCCTTGTTTCGGCGGACAGCCCCTATGATGAAAGCCGACGACGTGAAATTCAGCTTATACCCCAGCAGCCCTTCGCTGCGCTTGACCCACGCCAGCGGATCGGCGACGCCATCTGTGAGCCGCTTTTATTCCACAAAATTGTAAAAACGAAGGGCGAAGCAAGAGAGCGGGCGGAAAACCTTATGGAAAAGGTACTTCTTGACCCCGCACTATATGACCGGCGGCCGGGAGAGCTTTCCGGCGGTCAGGCTCAGCGTGTGCTTATTGCCCGAAGCCTTACCGTGTCGCCCCAAATGCTCATCGCCGACGAGGCCACCTCCATGCTGGACGTTTCCTCGCAGGCTCAGGTCATCCGTATTTTCTGCGATTTGGTGGAAAATGAGGGTATTTCCCTGCTTCTAATCACCCATGACCACTCCCTTGCCGATTCGGTTTCCCATCGGATATATCAGCTTTCCGGCGGCATAATGCAGGATTTTAAAAATTTAGGAGGACGAACTCATGAAGAAGATCACAGCCATCATCTTGGCATTGATAATGACACTGTCTCTGGGCGCATGCACGAGCAGCCCTAAACCGGAAAACAGCACCACCCCCTCTGAGCAGCCTGAGGAAACGGCAAAAACTATTGACACCCTTATCGTGGGCACAACGGCTGAAATAACCAGTGCCAACCGCTCCGAGTATAATTTCGATGTTTTAAGCGGCGCTTTTTCTCAGCTTGCTCCCATCGCCCTGGACGAGGACGGCAATTGTATCGACCTTCTTTGCTCCTACACCCCCAGTGCGGACGCAAGCGTATGGACGCTCACCGTTAAAGACGGAATGACCTGGCACGACGGCACCCCTGTGACCGCAGAGGACATTAAATTCACCCTTGAATATCTTGACACCCAGACCGAGGGCGGCTACGCTGAGAGCTATGCCGAAATCAAGGTTGTAGACGAAAAGACCGTGGAGCTTGTGCTCCCCTCCCCAGACCCCAGAGCCTTTAACAGCCTTACCACTCTTCGCATAATGCCCAAGCACATATACGAAGGTATTGAGGACTATACCACCGTTTCAAACGAGCTTGCCAACATCGGCTGCGGCCCATACAAATTTGTCCGTTTTGACGCCGATGCCGGTGTTATTGAGTTTAGCGCCTATGAAAACTATCCCGATGGAAAGCCTAATGTTGGCACAGTCCTTGTAAAGCTTTTTGACAGCGCCGACACCATGTACATGGCGCTGAAATCCGGCGAGATTGACATGGTTTATAAATACTCCGGCGGTGTGGACGCCTCGGTTATTGCAGACCTTGAAGCCACGGGCACTCTTACTCTTATGCCTGTGAAAAACACCGCAAACAGCGCCGTACTTATTTTTAACAACAACGCCGTCCCCGGAAACGACATAAACATCCGCAAGGCCGTTGCAAGCGCCATCGATTATGCAAAATTCCGTGAGCTTTTCGGATCTCCTTACAGCGTTGCCTCCCGGGCAGGCTTCATCCCCGACGGCAGCTTCGGCTATATCGAAACCGCCGAGCTTGAGCGGGATCTTGACGCCGCAGAAAAACATCTTGAAGCGGCAGGCTGCAGCGATAGTGACGGTGACGGCTTTGTGGAGTACAAGGGCGAAAAGCTCTCCATCCCCGTTATGCTTCGTGATGATAAGCCCTCCCATGCCCGCTATGCCGAGCTTTTGAAAAACAATCTTGCTGAGGTGGGAATTGACGTTACCCTCGACGTGCAGGAGGTGGCAAACTTCCGCACCAAGACCGAGCAGGAGCGCAGTCAAACCGCCGTAATAACCGGTCTTACCCCCTTTGGCATGGCAAAGGCTCAGGGCATGGCAAGCCTTTATATCTGGGGCGAAAACTCCATGGGCTACGGCCAGGTTTATGACGAGAGCTATAAGGCACTTCTTGATACTGCCAGCGCTGCGTCTACCATCGAGGACTACAAGGCCGCTGCGGCCGAGCTTCAAACTTACTATGCCGAAAACCTTCCCGCCATCGCCCTTTTCTGGGACAGCCATGTTCAGGCATTCTCCAATAAGCTCAGCGGCTTTGAGGTGGACGGCACCTTCGGTATTTTAAATGTGAGAAGCTGGTATTCCATAACCTCCAAGTAAAAAGCCTTCTTTAACCGCAAAAATAAAAGCCCGCAAGGGGTTTCTGCTCCGCATATTCCTTGCGGGCTCAAGGGATAAGGTATGAAAAAAAGAATACTTACCTCACTTATCTGTCTTTTGCTAATCATTCTTTTCAATTTTGCCCTGCCCCGGCTTATGCCCGGGGACACGGTGCTGATGCTGGTGGGCATGGACGAGGATTCTGTGGGGGAGGAACAATATGAATACTACGCTGAAAAGACCGGAGCTAACCGCCCGGTCTATGAGCAATTCTGGGACTATTTGAAGGGGATTTTCACCGGCGATTTGGGCTATTCCTACCACCACAATGCCCCCATAACGGAGCTTATCGCAAAAAGGTTGCCTAACACCCTGCAAATTGCCCTGCCTGCAGTTTTCTTGTCGGCGCTTATTGCCATGGTTCTGGGCTGCTTTATGGGTATGAAAAAAGGTTCGCCCCTGGAGAGGGGAGTCACCGTGGTGCAGATAATCGTGGACGCTGTCCCCGGCTTTCTCTTGGGGCTCTTGCTCCTTATTGCCTTTGCTTTTCAGCTTAAGCTTCTTCCCATGGGCTCGCTGAACTCCATCCGTGTACCCCAGGAGCCGCTTTTGGCGTTTTGGGACAGGGTGAAGCACCTGATTCTCCCGGTAATGACCATTGTTATAGGGGCTGTCCCCGCAAAATATCTCATGGTCTGCAACACCGTCGCCATGCAGAGAAACGAAAAATATGTTCTTTATGCAAGAGCAAAGGGAATTTCCGATACCCGCATTGTTTTTCAACACATCTTCCCTAACATTTGCCAGCCCTTTCTTACTATGGTGGGCATGAATATGGGCTTTGTTGTGTCCGGCTCCTTGGTCATTGAGACCATTTTTTCCATTAAGGGTATGGGCAGTCTTATGGCCCAGGCCATATCTGCTCGGGACTATCCCGTTTTGCAGGGCTGCCTTTTCGTTTCAGCACTTGTTATTGTCGCCGCAAATCTTCTTACGGATATTCTTTGTGTAATGCTTGACCCGAAGGTGAGGTGGAAAGTCCATGAAGCGGAGTAAGGCCGCCCTTATTATCGGGCTTTTAATAATGTCCGTTTTCGTTGTTTTTGCTCTTTTCCCTTCTCTGGTTGCCCCCTATGGACCAAAGGAAATGTTTTCTTCCTGGCAGTCCCCCTCCGGGACACACCTTTTGGGTACCAACGACATGGGCTACGATATTTTCACCGAGATCGTGTATGCCAGCGGCTCCACCCTTCTTATCGGCATTGCCGCCGCCCTTATCTCCCTCATTATCGGCACCTTGGTTGGCGTGGCTGCAGGGTACTTTTCCGGTGTAAAGGGTGAGCTTGCCGATGGGCTTATTCAGATTTTTCTCATGATACCCATGCTGCCCATGGCAATTGTAATCGCCGCATTTTTTGGTGCGAGCACCAATGTTATCATTGCTCTTATCGCAACACTCGGCTGGTGCTCCACCGCCCGTGTTGTTCGGGGGCGAACCATGCAGCTTAAGCAAACGCCCTTTGTGGAGTCCCTTGTAATACTGGGCATTTCCCGCCGTCAAATTATGCTTAAGCACATTCTCCCCAACCTTTGGGAGGTGGTTTTGTCCCGCTACATCATGAGCGTCGCAAGCTGCATGATGCTGGAGGCAACCCTCAGCTTCCTTGGCCTTGGCGACCCCACAAATGTTACCTGGGGCAGAATGATTAACCTTGCCTATAAGCAGGGGGGCTTTACCCGGGGCGCTTACAACTGGCTTGTGTCGCCGGGGGTGTGCATTGCCCTTATCGTAATTGCGTTTTACTGCATCAACAGCTATTTTGAAGCCAAAAACAACGAGGTTTCCGGCAGCTCCCGAAGCTACCTTGAATAACAAAACACTCACCGCCTAAGCCTTTAAAGAAAACACAGCACAGGAGAAGTATAATGGGACAGTATTTTGACGACTATCACGCCAACGCAGAAAGCCAGTTTTTTGGCACTCCCCACAACATTGAGGACAGCCCCGAGATTTCAGAAAAGCGCAAGGCCGCCAAGGATGCCAAGGGTCATTTGGAGCTGGGCGAGGCTCTTTGCCGTCAGCTTAGATACAGGGAAGCCCTTGAGGAATTTTCCCTTTACATCGCCGAAAGCCCCGATGACATGCAGGGCTACCGCAAGCGTGGCCCCCGTTACCTTAACACCCTTCAGTTTGAAAAAGCAAAGGAGGATTTTCTCCGCTGCAAGGCCATGGGAGGTGAGCCGCACGACGTGGACTACCGCATCGGTCTTTGCGAATATATGCTGGGTAATTATCAAACTGCCCGCAGCATCATGGAGGAAACCTTTCCCCACTGCAACGATGAGATGGGCATTGCCTGCATTTACTGGCACAGTCTGTGCAGCTACCGTCTTGGGATTTCTCCCACACTGATGGATAAATGGCACGAGGACATGGACGTTGGCCACCACACCGCTTATCAGCTTTGCGCACGGGTTTTTTCCGGAGCTCTTTCTATGGAAGATGGACTGCAGAAGCTTTCCTCGGAACAAGACGACATGGAGTATGCCACCGCCATGTACGGCCTTTGCGGACTTCTTTTACACTGCGGAAGGCGTTCGGAATACGACATGTACATGAAAAGGATCCTTGAGCGGGACGGCTTTTGGCCCTGCTTTGCCTATATTGCCGCCTGGATAGATTTGAAGGGCCGGCAGTAAAAGCATTTACGACTTAAATACATGGTTGAAGAAAAGTCCCTTATGTAATATAATGCCTATAGGCAAAAATAAAACCGGGAGACAGCGTTTGCCTCCCGGTTATTCCTTTTTAAATATGTGTTAAGTTTTTGACTGAAAGGACAGCATAAATGCAAAACACCAGAAAAATTAAAGACGATATTTTCTATCTCGGCGTTAGCAGCCGCAGGCTGAATCTTTTTGAAAACACCTATCCCATCCCCGACGGAATGTCCTATAACTCTTACCTTATTGCGGATGAAAAAACCGTACTTTTGGACACGGTTGACCGCACAGTGGGCGAGCAGTTCATTGAAAATCTTCTTTTTGCCCTAAGCGGCAGACCCTTGGACTATATTGTTGTCAACCACATGGAGCCGGATCACTGCGCCCTGCTGGGCGAGCTTATCCTTCGCTATCCGGAGGTAAAGCTTGTTATTAACGCTAAAACCCAAACTATGATTAGCCAGTTCTTCGCCCTTGATGTGGCTGACAGGGCTGTCATTGTAAAGGAAGGGGACGTTCTTGAAACCGGCCGGCACAAGCTTAGCTTTATCATGGCGCCCATGGTTCACTGGCCCGAGGCTATGATGAGCTATGACCTTACTGACAAAATCCTTTTCTCCGCCGATGCCTTTGGCACCTTTGGCGCATTAAGCGGCAGCATTTATGCAGACTCCTTGGACTTTGAGCGTGATTTTCTTCCCGAGGCACGGCGCTACTATACAAACATTGTTGGCAAATACGGCGCTCAGGTTATGACTGTTTTGAACAAGGCTCAGGGCATCGAAATTGACCTGCTTTGCCCCCTCCACGGCCCTATTTGGAGACGGGATTTGGGCAAAATCCTTGAAAAATATGCCCTTTGGGCTTCTTGGATGCCGGAGGAGCGGGGCGTAGTTATTGCCTATGCTTCCATTTACGGCGGCACCGAGAACGCAGCAGAAATTTTGGCCGCAAAGCTTGCGGACAGCGGCGTTTCAAACATCCGTGTTTATGACACCTCTTTAACTCACCCCAGCTACATACTCTCTGAGTGCTTCCGGCTTAGCCACGCTGTTTTTGCTGCCGCAACCTATAACGGCGGAATCTTCCCCACCATGGAAACACTTTTGTCCGACATAAAGGCTCACAACCTTCAAAACCGCACCATCGCCTTTATGGAAAACGGCACCTGGGCCGCACAGACCGTCAAACAGATGGGCGCAATGCTGGAACAGCTTAAAAACACAACCTTTATCGAAACCACCGTAAGCATCAAGTCCGCCGTAAACGGCAGCAGTGACGCGGCAATCGAAGCTTTAGCTGCGGAGCTTGCGCAAAGCCTTAAGGCATAGCTTACATCCCCAGCCCCGGCACAACGGTTTGAACTAAAAACATATATAATATAGTCCCCCCGCCAATACTGAGAAGCACCTTACCCTTCCACAAATGCAGGGCGACAACAACGGCAACTGAAATAAGCTCCGCAAAACCATATGGCGCTGTGCTCAGGTCCACGCCCTTAAGGCAGTAGACCACCATCAGTCCCATCATGGCAGGAGGAAGCAGCCGCCCGAGATATGAAATTATTTCGGGCGGTTTTTTGTTTTGAGGGAAAAGGGCAAAAGGAGCAAACCTTGTTGCCATGGTTCCCAGTGCCACCGCAAGGATTATTGCCACTGTCTGCAGCGGAGTTAAGTACATAGTTTTTTCCTCCCCGCTAAAAGCGATACCAAAATAAACGCCATTGCCGGAATTACAAGATTGTCCGTTCCAAATATAATGAGGGACAAAAGAGTGCAGGCAAGTCCGATGGCCCCCGAAATCCGATTTTCCCGTAATTTTATCTGATCCACAAAAAGCACCACAAAAAGTGCCGTTAGCACAAAGTCTATGCCTTGGGTATTAAAGCTTATGAAATTCCCCAAAAGGCCGCCTAAAAAAGTGCCTAAGATCCAATAAAGGTAGTCAAGAAGGGATATGGAAAAGTAAAAGTACTTCCTATCTATTCCCTCCGGCGGCTCAATGGAGGAGGACAGCGAGAAGGTCTCGTCGCAAAGAGTGTAAATTAAAAAGCCTCTGATTTTCCCAAGCCCTTTATACTTGTCTAGCATGGAAATGCCGTAAAAAAGATGTCTTGCATTGACCATTATACTTAAAAGAAATGCCTGCACCGGGTCAAAAGCGCTTGTTAAAAGGGTTATTGCCACAAACTGCATACTGCCGCAAAAGGCGATTGCGCTCATTAGCACCGACCATATAAGCCCGTAGCCCTTTGTTTGCATAAGTACACCGTAGGTTATTCCGATAGCCAAAAAACCCGTAAGCACCGGTATTGTGTGTGGAAACGCCCGCCGCAGGGCAGGTCTGAATTTTTCCTTTTCCGTTGTCTCCATGGTGCACATCCTTCCCTTTTCCAAGCACTCACTTTTCTACACTGCTTTGATAGTTTGCTACATAATACCGTTCCTTGGGACAGATGTCAATTATGCCGCCGATTATTTGTGTAATTTCCCCATCTTCCTAAAATTACTATATTCCGAATTTTTACAATTATTTACGACCATTCTCGCTACTTATCCCCCAAAACAAATTCATTCAAAACTATTGCTCGCATCTATACAAATTCACATTTTTGTACTATACTTAAATTTAACAGGGAATTGTAACCATACGAAAGGTTTTGTGGATATGTTTGATTCAATCTTGCTTGCCCTTCATATTATCGCCAGCACGATTATGAATTTCTATGTCTTTAAGCTGGTTCAAAGCATGATGGGCAGCAAAAGTTACAGCAACTTGCTCATCATGAGCATAAGTCTACTTAACGGGTCGCTTACCCTTTTCTCATACTTCTACCTTTCCGTTAGATGGGCTTATGTTCTTGCCTTCGTTTCGGTGTACGCAGAAATGAAGCTTTTATTTAAGGCACGCATTCCCAACACCCTATATGGAGTGATGGCCGTTATGGTCAACATCATGGGAACACGGCTGGCGGTTATGTCGGGCTGCGCCCTTGTGTGCGGTGTTTCCCTGTCCGCCGTGTGCGACACACCGTCACTGTATCTCGGCTCCTGCGCCCTGACCAGCGTTTTATGCCTTTGTGAGGTGCATGTGCTGCTTTACAGAGTGCCTATAAACAAGCTTAGTTTAGCCATGAAATACGACGTTCAGCGTTCCTTTATGCTTGTTTGGATGAGCCTTTGCGCTATTATTTTGTTTATTAATTTAGGCATATTTGAGCTGGACATCGCCGGATATCAGGTAAAGCTTTTGGAGCTTTGCTTCAGTCTTTGCCTTCTTGCCGGCTGCTACCTTATGCTGGCATACACCTTCCGCATGAACTCAATTTTTTCCGTGCTTAAGAAGAACAAGGAGCTTTCCTCCCAGCTTGGCTATCAGGTACGGCTTCGAAGCGCCCTTATGAAGGACGCAGAATTCACCACCCAGGCCAACCTTTCACAAAACTCCATTGTTTCCGGCCTTGAAATTTACAGCGATAATCTGGACCGCTTTAAAAACGACTATGATGCTTGGTTTGATTACGCCATCAATCGGGTTTTCGTCGACGACAGGGATGTTTTTTCCGCCTCCCTTAAGCGCAGCACACTGCTTGAAAACTACGAAAAGGGCATTGAGCCCAAGCCCTTTGAATATCGCCGCTTAGGTAACGATGGCGAATACCACTGGACGAGGCTTTTTTTGCGTACCTTCTGCGACACCGAAAACGGAGAGGTGCATGTTTTTGGCTATGGCTTTGACGTGGAGGAGGAAATAATCCAGCGTGAGCTTCTCAAATACAAGGCCTCCAGGGACGGACTTACCAATCTTCTCAACAAAACCACCACGGAATCCCTTAT
>CAZJYY010000068.1:0-10494 GCA_964550315.1 uncultured Oscillospiraceae bacterium
CTCATGTTAGGTAGTAAGAAATGTTGTGAGTGGGTTCCGCCCACTCTTTTTGTTGATTTAAAATAAATTGTAAGAAAATGGAAATGAGTAGAAGATGAGCAAAATTACCGACATTGTTACAGAGCTTGCCCGGCCTCTTGTTGAGGAGCTGGGCTGCGAGCTTTGGGACGTTGAATACGTCAAGGAAGCGGGACAGCAGATCCTTCGCATTTATATCGACAAGGCTGAAGGCATCAGCATTGACGACTGCGAGGCAGTCAGCAAGGCTGTTGACCCGGCGCTTGACGAAAAAGACCCCATACCGGACAGCTATGTTTTTGAAGTTTCCTCCGCAGGGCTTGAAAGAACGCTTAAGCAAAGCTCCCATTTTGAGCGCTTCATGGGCGAAACGGTGGAGGTCAAGCTGTACACGCCCATTAACGGTTCAAAGGTGCACAGTGGAAAGCTGATTGCATACGAAAACGGTGCGGTAAGCATTGAGAATGAAAGTGGAAATACTACATTTACCAAGGATCAGGTAGCGGCTGTTCGCGTCAGCCTGCTTTAAGGAGGATATTAGCAATGAACGCTGAGTTTTTTTCTGCGATAGAAGATATCGAACGTGAAAAGGGCATTCCCAGAGAGTACATGGAGGAGAAAATTACCCAGGCACTGCTGGCTGCATACAAAAAGGATAATCCTGCATGCGGTGACAACGTGGTTGTGGATATGAACGACGAGAAAAAGCGCATCGACATGTTCCTTCGCATGGAGGTTGTTGATGAGGTGGAGGATCCGGCCACTGAAATTCAGCTTGAGGCCGCAAAGGCATATTCAAAGCGTGCAAAGATCGGCGGCGTTGTGGAGCTGCCCATTGAAACAAAGAAATTCGGACGCATTGCGGCACAGGCTGCAAAGCAGGTCATTATACAGGGCATCCGTGAAGCGGAGCGTGGGATAATCTACGACGAGTTTAACTCCAAGGAGCAGGAAATTCTTACGGGCACTGTGTCAAGAATTGAACCCCGCACAGGCAGTGTTTCCATTAAAATAAGCTCAAATTCCGAGTTTACCGAGGCAATGCTGTCTCCCAACGAGCAGATAAAGGGAGAAAAGCTTACCGAGGGCGATATGATAAAGGTTTATGTCGTGGAGGTTCGCAAGTCCACAAAGGGACCACAGGTTCTCATTTCCCGCACCCATCCCGGCCTTGTTAAGCGCCTTTTCGAGCTGGAAGTACCCGAAATTTTCGACGGTATCGTTGAAATTCGCAGCATCGCCCGTGAGGCGGGAAGCCGCACTAAAATTGCGGTATGGTCGAATGATTCGGATGTTGATCCCATCGGTGCCTGCGTTGGCCCCAAGGGCGGACGTGTGGCTGACATCGTGGATGAATTGGGCGGCGAAAAAATTGACATCATAAAATACAGCGAGGATCCGGTGGAGTTTGTTGCAGCGGCGCTGTCACCGGCTGAAGCTGTAAGCGTTACACAACTGGACGAAGGAAAGAGTTGTCGTGTCATCGTTCCGGACAGCCAGCTTTCCCTTGCAATCGGCAAGGAAGGACAAAACGTTCGTCTTGCCGCAAAGCTTACAGGATATAAAATCGACATAAAGCCTGAGAGCGAGGCATAATAAAACAAGGAGGTGGCCGAGTTGCCAAAAAAGATTCCAATGCGGCAGTGTACCGGCTGCCGGGAAATGAAACCAAAAAAAGAGCTTATCCGCATAGTCCGCTCACCCGAGGGTGAGATTACTCTTGACTTTAAAGGAAAAGCTCAGGGACGGGGCGCCTATGTCTGCCCCCATATGGACTGCCTTAAAAAGGCAATCAAAAGCAAAGCATTGGATCGCTCGCTGGACGTTTCCATTCCCGAGGAAATATATGCTCAATTGATGGAGCAGATGGAGGCGGGAAATGAGTGATGCACTGGGATACCTTGGTATAGCTCGAAAAGCCGGCACTATAGAAGCCGGGGAAAACAATTCCGGCGCTGCTGTTAGAGGGGGAAAGGCAAAGCTTCTGGTGCTTGCCTCAGACGCTTCGGACAATGCAGTAAGGCGTGCTGAAAATTTCGTATACGGCAGGGGAACACCCCTTTTAAAGCTGCCCTATACCAAGGATGAAATTGCAGCCACGCTTGGGACGGGTGAATGCGCTATGGCCGCCTTTACGGACATAGGTCTGGCTTCCTCGTTTGTTACAGCGCTGGCAGCGAAGGACACGTCCTTCGAGGGGCTTGCCGCCGAGCTTCAGTCCAAAAGGGACAGAGCACTTGCCCGCAAGAAGGAGGCAAAGGCTCACACAGTGAATAAGAAGTTGGGCAAAGCGGCATCGGCCAAAGCATTGGGGAAGAGGAGGAACAATAAATGAGTATGCTTGTTAAGTACAGAGTCCACGAGGTGGCAAAGGATTTTAAACTGAATTCTAAGGAGATTGCAAATATCCTTACGGAATATGCCACGGCTCCAAAAAACCATATGCAGGTCCTTGAGGAGAACGAACTGGACATTATTTTCGAATATCTCACCCAGCATAATCAGCTTGAGGATATATCCGAAATATTTAAGGTCGATACAAATAAAGAATCTGAAGAAAAGAAGGACGAAATGCCTGTGACCTTAAACACCACGGAAAAAAATGCAGCCGGAGAGGCGGCAGCAAAACCAGCAGCGGTAAAGCCTGCACATCAGCAGCCGCAAAAGCCTGTGGAGCAAAAGCCCCATGTACCCAAGGCTGTTCCAGAAAAGCGCATAATCGACACAAGGGGCGCAACCGTGAACCTTGAAAAGTACGATGAACGTATTGAAAAGCTCGTTCCGGAGAAGGCCGCAAACTATAAGGCCGGCAAGGAAAAATTCCAGAACAAGAATAAAAATAAGCAGATGCCCAGCCAGAAGCGCAAGCTGGAGGAGAAGGATAAGCTTCAAAGACTACAGTTTGAAATCGCAAAGAAGGCTCCCTTAAAGGTTCTTATCCCCGACGAAATAAATGTGGGTGAGCTTGCAAGCCGCATGAAGAAAACCGGTGCGGAAGTGGTGCGTCAGTTGGTGAAGCTGGGTACTATGGCATCCGTGTCCGACGTTATCGACTTCGACACCGCAGCGCTTGTTGCC
Organism: uncultured Oscillospiraceae bacterium; assembly: GCA_964550315.1. Taxonomy (GTDB): domain Bacteria; phylum Bacillota; class Clostridia; order Oscillospirales; family Oscillospiraceae; genus UBA2658. The sequence goes on from CAZJYY010000068.1 coordinate 3,097, forward strand.
ATGGAATTGGGCTGCAAGGTGGAAAAGGAAGTTATCGTAACCGTTGAAGAGAAGCTTATTGACGACCATGTGGACGATGCAGCGGAACTTATGGATCGTGCTCCTGTTGTTGTTGTCATGGGTCACGTTGACCACGGCAAAACTTCACTTCTTGACCGCATCCGTGAGGCAAACGTGGCCTCCGGAGAAGCGGGCGGCATTACCCAGCACATCGGCGCATACCGCATTGATGTTCATGGAAGCCCCATAACCTTCCTTGATACCCCGGGACACGAGGCATTTACCTCCATGCGTGCCCGCGGTGCCATGGTAACCGACATTGCAATACTTGTAGTTGCCGCTGACGACGGTATCATGCCCCAGACGGTTGAATCCATAAACCATGCAAAGGCTGCGGACATTCCCATTATTGTTGCCATCAATAAGATGGATAAGCCCACTGCAAATCCAGACCGTATTAAGCAGCAGCTCACCGAATACGAGCTGGTCAGCGAGGAGTGGGGCGGTGACACTATCATATGCCCAATTTCTGCTAAAAACGGCGAAGGCATAGATAATCTTCTTGAAATGGTTATACTGACAGCGGAGATGCGTGAGCTGAAGGCAAATCCCAACCGCGCAGCCCGAGGCACAGTAATCGAAGCACGTCTTGACAAGGGCCGTGGCCCCATTATGACAGTTCTTGTTCAAAACGGCACTTTAAGACAGGGCGATATCGTTATTGCGGGTACCTCTGTGGGTCACGTTCGTGTTATGACAAACGACAAGGGCGAGCGTGTAACCGAGGCGGGCCCATCTTTCCCGGTGGAAATTGCCGGTATGTCCGAGGTTCCCTCCGCAGGCGACATTTTCAACTCCGTTGCGGATGAGCGCATGGCTCGTGAGCTTGTGGATGAGCGCAAGCAGCAAAATAAGGACGCTCTTTATGGCGCACCCAAAAAGGTATCCTTGGATGACCTCTTTGCTCAGATCCAGCAGGGCGAGATAAAGGACTTCAACATTATTGTGAAGGCAGACGTTCAGGGCAGTGCTGAAGCTGTTAAGTCGTCCCTTGAAAAGCTTTCCAATGAGGAGGTTCGGGTCAAGGTAATCCACTCTGCGGTTGGCGCAATCAACGAGTCCGACGTTATGCTGGCAGCAACCAGCGGCGCTGTTATCGTTGCATTTAATGTTCGTCCCGATCCGGCAGCCCGTGATTATGCTGCAAGGGCAAATGTTGACATGCGCATGTACAGGGTCATTTATGACTGCATAAACGAGATTGAAGCCGCCATGAAGGGTATGCTTGCCCCCAAGTTCAAGGAAGTTGTTGTGGGTCATGCCGAGGTTCGCCAGCTTATCAAAATTTCCAAGATTGGAACTGTTTGCGGCTGCTATGTTACTGATGGTAAAATTGTCAGAAACAGTAAAGTCCGTGTTCTTCGTGACAACGTGGTTATCTATGAAGGAGACCTTTCCTCCCTGCGCCGTTTCAAGGACGACGTTAAGGAGGTCGCAACGAACTACGAGTGCGGCATAAGCGTTGAAAAATTCAACGACGAAAAGGAAGGCGACGTTATCGAGTCCTTCATCATGGAACAGATTATAGTTTAATAAAAACCTGCAATAGGCCGTCGTGAATTTTCGCGGCGGCCAAAAGCACAATACGGCGTTTTGCCGGGATAAAAGAGGTAGAATTATGCCGGGATACAGGCTTGATAGAACCAATGACGACATTAGAATAGTCCTCAGCGAGCTGTTGCGCGCCATAAAGGACCCCCGTGTTCAGCAGGGTATGATAAGTATAACAAGAACTGAGACTACGGGCGATCTTAAATACTGCAAGGTGTTTGTAAGTGTTTTTGGTCTTGAAAATGAAAAGGAATTCAAAAAAGGGCTTAAATCCGCCTCCGGTTGGCTCAGGAGAGAACTGGGGCACAGGCTTAGCCTGCGCAACACGCCGGAGCTTATTTTCGAGCTTGACGATTCAATTGAGCATGGCGCTCATATCAACAAGATTATGAGTGAGCCGGGTTTCCTTAACGGAAACGGAGACGATAAAGCTTCGGAGGATGAATAATTTGACAGTTGCCGAAAGCGTAAAATGGCTTAAGGAAAATGACAATTTCCTTATTTTGACCCATGTCCGCCCCGATGGAGACACTATCGGGAGCGCCTGCGCCCTTTGCTACGCATTGCGTAAAATCGGGAAAAAGGCGGGGGTATTCAATAACCCCCAGTTTTCTGATGCCTACCCTTGGATAACGGCGCCATACATTGCACCGGAGAACTTTGAGTACGAGCATGTCATTGCCTGCGACATGGCTGACAGCAAAATGTTTCCAAAGGGCTTTGAGGGGGAGGTGGAGCTTTGCTATGACCACCATCCGTCAAACACTCTCTATGCGAAAAATACAATTATTTGGAGTGAAAAGGCCTCCTGCGGTGAGCTTATTATGGAGGTCGTCAAAAAGTTATACCGGCTTGACCAAATCGTTGCGGACCTCCTTTACGTTGCGGTATCCACGGATACGGGCTGCTTTGTATACGGCAACACCACCGGGGACACTCATCGTGCGGCAGCGGAGCTTTGCGATGCGGGAGCGGCAAATACCTATTTAAATAAGATTCTTTTCCGCACCAGTTCAAAGGAACGACTTCTTTTAGAGGGACTGGTTTTCTCTTCTCTGCGCTTTTATCACGAGGGGAGAACGGTGTTTGCTGTTGTAACCCGAGAGATGATGCGAAAGGCGGGAGCAACGGAAAAAGACTGCAGCGACCTGGCCTCCCTTGCGGGACGTGTTGAGGGAGCAAACACCAGCATAACCGTTAAGGAGACTGAAGAAGGCTTTTCCAAGGTGTCCGTGCGCACAAACGGTATGGTCAACGCCAATGAGGTTTGCAGAATGTTTGGCGGCGGCGGTCACGCCATGGCGGCGGGCTGCTCCATTGAAAAAAGTGTAGATGAAGCGGTTGAGCTTCTTGCCGACGCTGTTATAAAGGTAAGCCAATGAACGGAATCTTGCTTATTGATAAACCCCAGGGCTTTACAAGCCACGATGTCGTGGCGAAGCTCAGGGGAATTTGCCATGAACGAAGAATCGGCCATTCCGGAACCCTTGACCCCATGGCGACGGGCCTTCTTGTGGTGTTCGTGGGCAGGGCTACCCGTGCTGTGCAGTTTGCGGAGAATGACGAAAAGGAGTATCTTGCAAGGCTGAGATGCGGCCTTGTTACAGACACTCAGGACATAACAGGCACTGTGCTTGAAACCTGCGACAAAGTGGTTGATGAAAAGGAGCTTTTGGATATCTTCCCTGAGTTTACAGGGGAAATTTCACAGCTTCCGCCAATGTACTCCGCCATAAAGGTGAAGGGACAAAAGCTTTATGACCTTGCCCGCAAGGGGTTGGAGGTGGAGCGTGAGCCACGGAATATAACAATAAAAGCCTTGGAGCTTACGGGGAAATGTGATGGGGATTTTTGCCTTCGTGTTGTTTGTTCCAAGGGGACGTATATCAGAACTCTGTGCCATGATATAGGGCAAAGATTGGGGACGGGCGCCACTTTATCCGACCTAAGAAGGACGAAGGCTGGCCTATTTTCGGTAAACGATGCCCACACGCTGGAGGAGATATCCAAAGAGGGAGCCGAAGGCTTCCTTCTTCCTGTGGAAATGCTGTTTTCCCAAATGCTACAGCTTAGCATTACCCATGCTCAAAGGGAAAAATGTCTTTGCGGCAACTCATTTACTTATGATGTGGCGGACGGTGAATACCGTGTTTATGGTCCAGAGGGTGAATTCCTCATGTTGGGCAAAGTGGAAAACGGGCTTATGAGTACCGTTAAAAGCTTTTTTGAGGTGTAGCGGCGAACTATTTACAGGAAAGATTACTACGTTCTTTATGAGCGTATGGAGGAAATATGACGGCTGAAAAAGAAAAACAAACCGTTATTGCTTTGGGATTTTTTGATGGAGTACACAGAGGTCACGGTCAGCTTATAAATATGGCAAAAAAACGGGCGGAGGAGCTTTCGGCGGTGCCGGCAGTTCTCTCCTTTGACGTTAGTCCTGAATCTGTAATAAAGAGTAAAAATGTCCCACTTATCAGCAGTACAGACGCAAGAGCGGATACCATAAGGCGATTTTACGGTGTGGAACGGGTAATCTTTTACCACTTTGACAAAAGAGTGATGTCCATGCCCTGGCGTGATTTTATCGATTCTTTGGCTGAATCCTTTCATGCCGTTCATTTTGTTATCGGTCACGATTTCAATTGCGGCTTTCGGGGGGAGGGAACGCCCGAGCGTATTTTGGAGTATTGCGGTCAGCTTGGACTTGGCTGCGACGTTATACCGAAATTCACCATTGAGGACATTACTGTAAGCTCCACCTATATCCGCAGCCTGATTTCCCAAGGAAACATCGAAAGGGCAAACTACTTTTTAGGGCATCCTTATACCATTGTGGGCAGGGTCGCCGAGGGCTTTAAAATGGGACGCAGACTTGGTACCCCCACCATTAACATCCACTGCGAACCGGAGCTGATTCTGCCTCCCTTCGGCGTTTATGCCACCAAGGTCTTGCTTGACGAGGGCGAGAAAATCGCCGTAACCAATGTTGGTGTGCGCCCTACCTTCGGCGGAGAAGCCGCCATTTCTGTGGAAAGCTACATTTTAGACTATGAAGGTGACCTTTACGGGCAGTTTGTAAGAGTTGATTTCTATACCTTTTTGCGGCCTGAGAGAAAATTTGACTCTCCGGAGGAGCTCAAGGCTGAAATTGAGCGCAATATTGCTCAGACAAGGCAATTTTTTGCAACACAGAATAACTAAAAAAAGCCGTCCACTAGGACGGCTTTTAATGCATAAGTTATTTTGCAAGAACCTTTTTGAGCTTTGCGTAGCGGGGGAGAGACATTTCCGTGGGACGCTTGGGCTCACCCTGAATAAGGGGAAGAACGTAATCAATAAAGTCATGAGTTACATTATTGCCCTCGGCAACAATCCACTCAAGGGGAACCTTCTTTTCAAAGTTTGCAACAGAGGACAGGGGGATAAGCTTGGTTTCGCACTTATATTTTCCGCAGCGGGTCTTGCGCTCAAAGGCAACCATCTTATCGCTTTCGCCTGCAATTGCAGCTTCAACGGCTGTCTTACCGGCCAAAACGGCCTCGTCAACGTCGGCCTTGGAAGCAAGGTGGGCGCCGCAGCGCTGAAGCAGAGAAAGCTCGATTCCACGAACCTTAGCACCGGTCTTTTGCTTTACAATGTCAGCAAGGCGAACAGCAAGACCGCCAAGCTGGGCATGACCGAAGCCGTCGGTTGCAGAGGTCTTAGCTTCGGACACGAAGCTTCCGTCAGCATAGTGAATTCCCTCGGAAACAGCCACAAGTACCTTGTTCTTTTCCTTGTAAATCCGCTCAACGTCGGCAACGAACTTGTCCATGTCAAAGTCAACCTCGGGAAGGTAAACAAGATCAGGACCGGAGCCAAACTCGGTTGCCAAAGCTGCGCTTCCTGCAAGCCAGCCGGCGTGACGGCCCATTATTTCAACAATGGTGATCATTCCGGTGTCGTAAACCTTTGCGTCCTTGGAAACCTCCATGCAGCTTGTGGCAATATACTTTGCAGCGCTGCCAAAGCCCGGGCAATGGTCTGTGCCGAAAAGGTCATTGTCAATAGTTTTGGGAACGCCCATTACACGGCACTCATAGCCAACAGAGCGCATGTAGCGGCTGATTTTTTCGCAGGTGTCCATGGAGTCGTTGCCGCCGTTATAGAAAAAGTAACGGACATCGTACTTTTTGAAGACTTCAAGAATGCGCTTATAGTCGGTGTCGTCTTTATCTGGATCGGCAATTTTATAGCGAACGCTGCCCAGCTCGGACGAAGGGGTATTCTTTAAAAGCTCAAGCTCAGCGGGATCTTCCTCATCCATAATATAGAGTCTGTCGTCCAAAACGCCGCGAATGCCATGCTCAGCGCCGTACACCTTTGTGATGCAGTCTGCATCAAGTGCGGTGCGGATAACACCGTATGCACTGGAGTTAATGACGGCGGTGGGGCCGCCGGACTGCCCGATTATGCAGGAACCTGTGAGTGTTTTTTCCATTTTAACCTCCAAATTTTCGATTTATTGCAAATTAAATCTTTTTCCACTTGATGATATCATATAAATAGAGTAAAATAAAGTAGTAATTAGAAAATGTTTCATACGTTTGGAACATACCATATGATAAGGAGTGTTTAGTATGCCTATAGTTACTTCAAAAGAGATGTTCAAGAAGGCTTATGAAGGCCATTACGCAATCGGAGCCTTCAATGTAAACAACATGGAGATTATCCAGGGAATAACTGAGGCCGCTGCGGAAGTTCGCAGTCCTCTTATTCTTCAGGTTTCAGCCGGAGCAAGAAAGTATGCCAAGCATGTCTATCTGATGAAGCTCATTGAAGCGGCAGTTGCCGACACCGATCTTCCTATTTGTGTACATCTTGACCACGGCGACAGCTTTGAGCTTTGCAAATCCTGCATTGACGGCGGATTTACCTCAGTTATGATTGACGCCTCCAGCAAGAGCTTTGATGATAACATTGCCATCACAAAGCAGGTCGTTGAATATGCTCATGCACGCGGCGTTGTTGTTGAAGCAGAGCTTGGCCGTCTCGCCGGCGTTGAGGATGATGTAAACGTCTCCGCTGAGGATAGCTCCTACACCCGTCCAGAGGACGTTCAGGAGTTCGTTGAGCGCACCGGCTGCGACAGTCTTGCTATCGCCATCGGAACCAGCCACGGCGCATTCAAGTTCAAGCCCGGCACAAAGCCCCAGCTTCGTTTTGACATTCTTAAGGAAGTTGAAGAAAGACTGCCCGGATTCCCAATTGTGCTTCACGGTGCATCCTCTGTTATCCCCAAGTATGTGGACATAATAAACTCAAACGGCGGTCAATTGAAGGACGCTATCGGTATCCCCGAGGAAATGCTTCGCGAGGCTGCAAGAATGGCTGTCTGCAAAATCAACATTGACTCCGACCTTCGTCTTGCCATGACCGCAGGAATCCGTGAGTGCATGTGCAAGGATCCCGGCGCATTTGACCCCAGAAAGTATCTTACCCCCGCTCGTGATTATATTCGTGAGCTGGTTAAGAACAAGCTGGTCAACGTTTTGGGCAGTGACGGCAAGGCCGACTAATTAAAATATAGTTTACCCGGCGTATTTTTCTGCGGAGGTGTACAATGAAGAGAGAAAAAAAGATAACGACACCGAAGTCGGAATCGACAGCGGCTGAACAAGTGCGCAGCAGGGGATATATACCCCAAATTTTAGTAGCCATCAGAATCCTTATTGCGGCGGCTATTACGATATATGCGATGCTTGGGAAGATTCCGTACTCCACCGAAGCGGTGATTTGTGCGGT
>CAZJYY010000069.1:0-10473 GCA_964550315.1 uncultured Oscillospiraceae bacterium
CCCCCGAAGTCTCCGTATCAATATATACTCTTGTATTGGGCATGGTGTACTTGCATACATTATTTAAAAGATTGTCAAAAACACGCCACATAAGCCGTCCGTCAGCCATAATCATCGCCGACTCCTTTGGCTTTGACACAACGGCTTCAAGCTCGCATTCCTTAAGCTTTGCCTCATATTCTCCCAGGGACTGGGCAAGCAGCACTGAGACGTCGCAGGGAGCAAGGTTTACCTCCATGTTGCCCGTGGATGCCTTTGATGCCTCCACAAGATCCACTATAAGCTTTTTAAGCCGCTCGGACTGGCGCTTTAGCACCTCGGTATACTCGGTGATTTTTTCGTTTTCGCAGTCCTCCTTGGAAATAAGGTCAACATAGTTGATTATAGAGGTAAGGGGTGTTTTAATGTCGTGGCTCACGTTGGTTATAAGCTCGGTTTTAAGGCGCTCACTCTTAAGGCGCTCGTCCACAGCTCTTGTCATGCCTAGGCTTATGCTGTTAAGGTTCTCCCCATGCTCCTTAAAGTCCCAAAGCATATACTTGGTGTCGACCTGTACAGACAGATCCCCTTTAGCAAGTCTTTGACCCGCAGCCTGAAGTTTTCTTAAGGCAATTGCGGAATATCCTACAATAAGCACAAGGATAATCATTCCGAAAAGCCACCCCGTCATCCGCATTCCGTCGCTGTAGGACATTACCACAATAAGGCTCGCTATTGCCAAAACTGCCATAAACAGCATGCTTTTCCATATAAGCGGCAGATTGCGCACAAGATGCGCCGCACCGGCAAATACCTTTTTAATAAGACCCCATATCCAAAGGACAATCTTTTTTACGATTCTCCATGACAAAAGAAGCACTGCGCATATTAGTGTATTTCTCCACCATCTGCCCATTTTCACACGGGTGGCAAAGCTTATGCTCCAGCCGAGAAATACGCAAAGTCCTAAAACGCTGCAGCAGCCAATTGCCAGAGCAATAAGCGCACCGGAGCTATAGTAACCCCATTCAATGCAGATATAAACCGCAAAGGTAACGGCGGCAACACAGGCTGCTGTAAGAATGTCAAAGGGCACCTTTGTCATAACACCTGGGTGTATCTCGTCATCTCCGGGCTTATGACCTGCGGCACACATAAGATAGGCAAATAACACTCCGCAGGCAACAAGGGACATAAAGCCAATAATATATATCCAAAACCGCAGGGAATATGCCGTACTTAAAAGGCTGTCAAGAGTTTTAAGATAGTCACTTTGGGAGAAGCCTTTATTTATATATACTCCCACGGTGAACACCGTTTCGGCAGGTGTTTGTTCACCCTCACCGGAATTTTCAAGTTCCCCTGTCTGCTCCGTATATGTGTTAAGAGCATCCGATGGCACAGGCTCGCTGTAAGCAATATGTGAGCCGGGGATTTCACGCTGTCCGCCGTAATATTGTGCATCGCTTTTTGGGCTGCCGTACAGGGTTTTCTCCCCGTCGCTTATAAAGAAGGAAAAGTTTGTGTCGTCATACTCGTTTGATAAGGCAGTTTCCCCCTGATTAAGCAAGGTAATCAGGGCGTTGTCAGCACGGCTCATGGCCACGTCCCCGAAAAACTCCTCCTTGAACTGCGCCTCCGTCTTGATGTAAAAATCGCCATCTATCATAATGGCAGCGCCCACAACGGAGCCTGCTATTATGCAGGCAAATATGATAAACAGTATAAACGCCGTTATTTTCAGCGGCGTACTTTGTGTGGGATTGATTTTCTGCATTTTTTATTTGCCCCTCTCGATTTTGTAGCCCTGTCCCCAGACCACCTTAAGATATCGGGGCTCAGCAGGGTTGATTTCAATTTTTTCCCGGAGGTGGCGGATATGAACAGCAACGGTGTTTTCGCTGCCCAGGGGTGAGTCTTGCCAAACACGGGAGTAGATTTCCTTTGGGGAAAAAACCTGTCCGGGGTTTTCCATAAGCAGCTTCAAAATGTCATATTCTGTGGGTGTAAGCGAAACACCTTCGCCGTCAACGCTGACGGTTTTGGCCTTATCGTCAAGGTCAATTGACCCGATAATAAGATTCTGCGCACGGATCTCCGCCCCACCCAGTTGCATATAACGGCGAAGCTGGGATTTAACCCGTGCCAAAACCTCCACAGGATTGAAGGGCTTTGTGATATAATCGTCAGCCCCCACGTTCAGACCCAAAATCTTATCTGTGTCCTCACTTTTGGCTGTAAGAAAAATAACCGGCACATTACTTGTTTCCCTAAGCCTTGCCATGGCCTCAATTCCGTCCATTATGGGCATCATAATGTCCATAAGTACAAGGTGAATGTCGTTATTCTTCACCAGCTCCAGAGCCTGCTTGCCATTAGACGCTTCAAACAGCCGATAGTTGTCGTCCTTGAGATAAATTTTCAGTGCGGAAACAATGTCCCGCTCATCGTCGCAAATAAGAATGTTATACATTATCCACCCTCCGACAATAATAATATTACAAAAGCGTTTTAAAAATATAGTAGGCAAAATATTAAGAATTGCTTAAGTTATTTTATCACGGGGGTGCAACTGCGGTAAACTTCCACGATGAAGGCAGCTTGCCTTGGTTTTAGGAAAAAATTCAAAAAACACTGGAAATATAAAAATTTTAGTGTATAATAGTGCGTTACCCCGTGCTAGCGGATAAAATACTTTGTAAATTGGACTTTTTATGAGATTTAAAGAAGAAAACGGTAAAAACAGAATAAAGGAATTCTTCCGATATGTTCTGCCCTCCATGGGAGCAATGCTTTTCAACGCCCTATACAGCGTTGTGGACGGCGTGTTCGTGGGAAAAGGCGTGGGCAGTCTTGGACTTGCCGCCGTAAATCTTGCCCTGCCGTTCATCGGCCTTGCGGGGGCGATTGCGGTAATGCTTGTGATGGGCGCTGCCACTATTTCCGCCATTAGCATCGGCCAAAAGCGCTATGACAAGGCAAATGCGGTTTTTAACAACGCCTGCCTTGTGGTTGGGGCTCTTGCAGTGGTTTTCTCCGTTGTGCTTTGTGCCCTTGCCGACCATTTTGCCAGACTAAGCGGTGCCGAGGGCGAACTTATGCGGCTTACGGCAATCTACATTCGCAGCTATATGGGCTTCGGGGTGTTTTTCTGTGCATCCTTTTTGCTGTCCGCCTTTGTCCGCAACGACGGCGACCCCGGGCTTGCCTTTGTGGGTATGCTTTCCGGAACCCTGTGCAACATCTTTTTGGACTGGCTTTTCATTTTCCCCTTAAACCTGGGCATTTTCGGCGCAGGCTTTGCTTCCGGCCTTTCCACGGTGGTATCCTTCTCCATTTTAATGCTGCATTTCGTTAAAAAGCGTGGCATTCTTCGTTTCGCAAAACCTCGATTTTCCTGGTCCTTGACCTGTGAATCTGTTAAACGTGGCTTTCCCGCCTTCGTTACCGAAATTTACGGTCCGGTTACCATTCAGTGCTACAACATGGTAATCATGTCAGTTTACGGTGATTTCGGCGTATCCGCCTTCTCCATGATAGGCTATCTTTTGTGGGTTATGCTTGCCCTTATATCCGGCGTTGCCCAGGGCGTGCAGCCACTTGCGTCCGTTAGCTACGGCGAAGAGAACCACCGGGCGGAGCGATTTTATCTTAACTGCGGGCTTGTCCTTAATATCATTCTTGCGGCGTTTATGTACGCCGCCTCGGTTTTATTCGGTCCGCAGGCCTACAGTATTTTCAGCGACGACAAGGCCTTAATCGACCTTGCCTGTGAGGGCAGCGTCTATATAGGTGCCTCCATGGTAATCTCAGCCGTGAACATTTGCTACACCAGCTATTTTCTGGCTACTCAAAGAACCGGGCAGTCCCTTCTTTTGGCAGTCAGCCGAGCTTTCATATTCGCCATACCCTGCATAATGCTTATGCCCGCCTTATTCGGCAAGTCGGCTGTTTGGAGCGGAATGATAGTTTCGGAGACCTTTGTTGCCATACTTGCAGTAATCCTATATATCCGTCTTGTAAGAAGCGAGCGGATTGACGGCGTACAGTAGCACCCTTAGAATCACTTGCAGCGGGCAGATTTTTACTGCCCGCTGCTTCATATTTAAACTTATGTATCACTTGCACTTGACTAATCTTCTCCAAACGCTTATTATTTTGGATTGAACACTGGTAAGGGGGATTCTTTTTGTACAACAGTTCAAGCAACACTGACGATTTACCGGAAGTGCAAAAATATAAGGAACGCTTAAGCATAGCCCTTAAGGCTGCGAAAATATGTGTATTTGAAGTTGACCTTAAGGGGCAGCTATACACGTTTTTTGAAAATGCCGAGGATATATTCGGGGTTTCCGGAGAAAAAATACTTGCGGAGGTACAGCCCTTCAGCACATTAGAACCCCGTGACTATCAAAATGCAGTTTCCGCATATTTCTCCCATCCCGACGATTCCGTCGAGGTTGACAAGGCCTTTAAGCGGATTTTTAGCGGCGAATCTACCACCTATCAGGCTCGTATGAGAGCCTGCAACTCCGATTATGTGTGGTGCAAGCTGGACGTTACACCCATAATGGAGGACGGTGTTCCCGTCAAAATGATTGGTGTTATTACCGACATCAGCGAAATAAAGGCAAAAACCGCAAATTTGGAGCAGAAGATCCAGCTTGACGGGTTTACCGGCCTTTACAACAAAAAATGTGCCATTAACAAAATAACCCAGCTACTTAAAGACAGGCCCGCTCAAAAGCACGCCCTGATTCTTATGGATATAGACAATTTAAAGGCAATAAACGACACCTTCGGCCACGCCGTCGGTGACAAAATTATTCTTGACACTGCGGAGGCTTTGTCCGGCAGTTTCAGAAAAGAAGATATTATCGGGCGCTTCGGCGGGGACGAGTTCATCATTCTTGCAAGGAACATCCCCAGCACAGCATGGGTGGCGGAGAGACTTCAAGGCCTTCTTCGCTGCGATACGGGCGATTGCAGCGCCACAAGGAGCGTGGGGGTTTCCATTTTCCCTGAGGATGCCAATAGCTTTGATATGCTTTTTTCCAATGCGGACAAGGCGCTTTACCGTTCAAAGCTTAAGCGGCAGAGCTGCACACTGTTTTCTGAAATATAAGCTTTTTATGCATTTATAGAGGCGGTTAGCCCATAGGCTCTCTGCCTCTTTTTTTATCTTTTTTCACTTCCCAAAAGGGCAAACACTCTGTCATAGTTCCACCTTCGGCCCAAATACTCGCTCAACAAGCTCTGCATACTCCTGCCAGGCTGGAAAACTGCAAAGCTCTTTTGTTGCCTCGCCTATACTTCGGTAATACCACTCATGGCGACTTTTATCCTTTTGGTTAAATCGGCACCAAAGGCTGTCGCCCATTTTTAAAAGGTCGTTGTGAATGGAGCGGATGTTTGAAAGCTTGTCGGCAAGGGCAAGCATCTTTACCTCTGCTTGTGTTTCGCTGCACAAAAGCTGTATAGTTTCCTGCTTTCGCTGCATCCAGGTTTCATCGGGCGTTATTCCCCGTCGTTTATTCTCGGTTTCCTCGCCCACAAGGCATGCCACACGCTGCCCGAAAAGCGTCCTTATCTCCTCAATGGTGACAGGCGTATCCTCCACCGTGTCGTGAAGCACGGCTGCGCAAAGCACCTCGTCATCGTCCGTCATAGTTGCGGCAATGGCAGCAGTCTCCAGCGGGTGCAAAATGTATGGTATTGGTGTTCCCTTGCGGACACTGCCCGAATGGGCGTCCACTGCGAATTTTATGGCCTTGTCCAGCATTTTCCCTCCAGCGCATTATGCGCACGCCTTTTCATATCTATCGATTAAATATAAACCCTATGCTTTTCTTTGTAAAGTCTGTGCCGGGAATGTGTTTAGCCCAGCTCTCCCTGTAAATTTTGGTTTATTTCCCGGCAAATAATTATCATTATATTATATGAAGCAATTGTCCCGTGCGTGTTTACCTTCCGAAAAAAACAGCGTATAATCAAGGTACGATGGTGAAAGGAAAGGCTTATATGAACATTATTGCCCGCATCAGAACAGATTTTCCCACGAAATTTGGGATACCCCGGCAAAGCGGAATTGTGGACACCAAGGCAAGAATCGTTTTCGAGCCTGAGTACTGCAGTGCCGACGCTGTTCGGGGTCTGGAGGGCTTTTCCCACATTTGGCTCATCTGGGAGTTTTCGGAGGCAAAGCGGCAGCAGTGGAGTCCCACTGTGCGCCCGCCACGGCTGGGCGGCAACGTCAGAATGGGCGTATTTGCCACCCGCTCACCCTTTAGGCCAAATCCACTGGGGCTTTCATCTCTCAAGCTCGAAAAGGTGGAGCTTGACACCCCGGATGGCCCTATTTTACATGTTTCCGGTGCGGACCTTATGGACGGCACTCCTATTTTCGATATAAAGCCCTATGTACCCTATGCCGATTGTCATCCCGACGCCCTTGGGGGCTTTGCCCCTGCTGCGCCGGAAATGAAGCTTTATGTGAATTTCCCCCATGAGCTTCGCTCCAAAATGCCGTCTGATAAGGCATGCACTCTCGCCGATGTGCTTGCCCAGGACCCACGCCCCTCCTATCAGGAGGATGAGAGCCGAGTCTACGGCTTTTCCTTCGCCGGCTTTGAGGTCAAATTCCGTGTTGAGGGGCAGACCCTCACGGTTTTGGAGCTTACCGCCGCCCAATAAAAAATTCAAGCGGGCTGCATCGTTCATTTTGATGCAGCCCGCTATTTTACGCTTTCTTCGTCGAAATGTCCGGAGCTTTCCCACGGCTTGCGGCACTTTTTCCCCGTTACGGGTTTAGAACAAAACGCTCAACGGCCTGGGAAAAGCCGTCCTCATCATTGCTGCCGGTAACAAAATTGCCGGCTGCAAGAGCCGCGGGTGAGCTATTTTTCATGGCAGCGCCCACCCCTGCGCACTCCAGCATGGGAACGTCATTGTCTGCATCACCCAAGGCCAGCATTTCCTTCGGTGAAATGCCGCAATACTGTCCCAGCCAACAAAGAGCGTCGCCCTTGGACACTTGTCCGTTAAAGAATTCCAAAAAATCCGGATCGGACACACAAAGTGTTACATTTTTAAACGGTTCACCCTTAAGCTCGCGCGCAAAGCGGCTGATACGCTCCGGTTCGTCGTCGAAAATCACCTTGGTTATCCCCTGGGCAACTATCGCCGCAGGGTCGTCTATAAAAATTGGCTCAAGCTGGGACAGCTTTTTATACTCATGAATACGTCCCTCACGGCGGTTTGAATACAGCTTTTGCTGCGACCACACACAGGCCGTGGTGTCAAGCTCCTCCGCCAGTGCCAGAATCCTTGCGGCATCCTCCGTCTCCAGCTCCATAGAGCGCAGCACCTCGCCACTTTTAAAATTAACAATAAGCGCCCCATTATAAAGCACCACCGGAACATCCGCACCGGTCACTTCAATATATCGCCTTGCGCTGGGCAGGGGCCGCCCCGTCACCACGGTGAACAGCACACCCGCCTGCCTTGCTTTTTCAATTGTTTCAAGGCTTGAGGGCAAAATGCGCTTGTCTCCTGTAAGCAGCGTTCCGTCAAGGTCTGAGGCAATAAGCTTTATTTTTCTTGTCATAGCATATCCTTTGCATTGTATCGTGTTTTTCTAATTTTTGCAGCATTCACATCATACCTCATAAAGCGACAAATTTCAAGGATACCCCCGCTGGTCTTTGGTGTCTCTTTGTGCTATCATAGGTAGCGGCGTTTCGCCGTCATTCTTTTTTACCCGGAGGCGCAAATGGAATACAGCACCGTAATTGAGGGACGCTTCATCTCCCGCCCCAACCGCTTTATAGCCATGGTGGAGGTTAATGGGCAAGAGGAGATTTGCCATGTTAAAAATACAGGTCGCTGCAAGGAACTTTTAATCCCCGGGGTGCGCGTTGTGCTTGAGCCGTCGAATAAGCCTTCAAGGAAAACAAAATTTGACCTGATTGCCGTGTATAAGGGCGATATGCTCATAAATATTGACAGCCAAGCCCCCAACAAGGTTGCCTTTGAGTACCTTCGCAGGCTTTACCCCACAGCCGAAATTCATCCGGAATTCTCTATCGGGCAGTCCCGCTTGGATTTTCTTGTGGAAGAAAACGGGGAAAAGCTTTTTGTGGAGGTCAAGGGCTGTACCCTTGAAAAGGACGGCGGGGCGTATTTCCCCGACGCTCCCACACTGCGGGGCGTGAAGCACCTTCGGGAGCTTATTTCTTGCGTGGAGCATGGGCACCGTGCCATGGCGCTCTTTATAGTTCAGATGCGGCCGGTTTTATTTTTATCCCCCAACGACGAAACTCATCCGGAGTTTGGTGCGGTACTGCGCCTTGCTGCTCAAAGTGGCGTTGAAATTCGTGCTGTGGACTGCATTGTTGAAAAAAACGTTCTAATTGCCCATGAGCCTGTGAAAATCCGCCTGTAAATCTGTGTTTTTCTTACAAAATCTGCCAAACTGCTTGACGCATAGGGCTTGAAATGTTATTCTTTGCCTTGTAACAAATGAATATAGACAAGTGAAGTTCGTAGGAAAACGCATTACGCTGCCGAAGGAGTAACACTCTCAGGTTTCCGAAAGGATGAGGACTATGAACGGATGTGACTCTGGAGAATCCCTTTGATGGGTGCCGAAGGTGCAAGGCGCAGTTTTGCGTTAATCTCTCAGGCAAAAGGACAGAGTATATCGGACAGGGCCGTATTATATGGCCTCGTCTTATGCTTGGAAGTTGAACGGCACTTGTTGTGCAGTTCGGCTTTTTTTGATGCATATCCTCCCGCTTCCTTGTCTAAAGAGAGAGGAAGTACGAAACATGGAATTATTGGAAAAAATTGTTACGTTCATGAACACCTGGCTTTGGGACAATAACATTCTTTTGTTCCTTCTTTGCGGCACCGGCATCTACTTCACCATAAGGCTGAAGTTTGTGCAGATACGCAAATTCGGCGAGGGCTGGAAAAAGCTTTTCGGCGGCTTCAGTCTTAGGGGCAAAAAAGCCGGAAAGCACGGCATGAGCTCGTTTCAGGCGCTTACCACCGCTGTCGCTGCCCAAGTGGGTACGGGCAACATTGCCGGTGCGGCAACCGCCCTTGCTGCCGGCGGCCCCGGTGCAATCTTTTGGATGTGGGTGTCTGCATTTTTTGGAATGTCCACGATTTACGGCGAGGCCGTTCTTGCCCAGAAGTATAAAACGGCTACTGCTGACGGTCAGGTTACCGGCGGCCCTATCTACTACATAAAAGCCGCTTTCAAGGGAAAGTTCGGCGTTTTTCTTGCCGGATTTTTCTCCATTGCCATAATTCTTGCCCTGGGCTTCATGGGCAATATGGTGCAGGCAAACTCCATCGGCCTTTCCTTTGAAAACGCCTTTAACATTAAGCCTCTTTATGTGGGGATTGCATGTGCGGTTATCGCCGCCTTCATCTTTATCGGCGGCGTTAAGCGTATCGCCTCCTTCACAGAGAAGGCCGTTCCTATCATGGCCATTTTGTATATGCTGGGCTGCATAGTCATTTTGTGCATGAATGGCAGGGAATGCCTTGACGCCTTCCGTCAGATTTTTGTGGGCGCTTTTGATCCCCAGGCCGTTGCCGGCGGGCTTATCGGTCTTACGGTGCAAAAGGCCATGCGCTACGGCGTTGCACGAGGACTTTTCTCCAATGAAGCAGGTATGGGCTCCACCCCCCACGCCCACGCCCTTGCAAATGTTAAGGACCCCCATGACCAGGGTGTTGTGGCAATGATGGGTGTTTTCTTTGACACCTTTATCATTCTCACCCTTACAGCTCTTGTGGTAATTTCCTCCGGTATGCTGGGCACTATTGACCCTGCAACCGGTGAAGCTGCAACAGCATCTGTTCTTGCACAGATGGCATTTAATAAAACCTTTGGCAGCTTCGGCAATATCTTTATCGCCGTCTGTATGCTGTTTTTCGCTTTTTCCACCATTGTGGGCTGGTATTTCTTCGGCGAAACCAACGTTCGAGCCCTTTTGGGTAATGTCGCCGTCAAGGTGTATGCCTTTATCGTTGTGGGCTGCATAATTGTAGGCTCCACTCTTAGGGTCGACCTGGTTTGGAACATGTCCGACATGTTCAACGGACTTATGGTCATACCCAATCTTCTTGCGTTGCTGGTGCTTTCAGGCGTTGTTGCAAAGTATGCAAACAGCAAAAATCAGCTTTCCGGCAGGTAGCATATTTTTATACCCAATATATATTTTTAAGCAGGCGTCACTCAAGATGCCTGCTTTTTAATTTTGCATACATTGCAAATGGGGTTTGAGATACTGCGTTGATGGTTTCAGATCTGTATCGCCCTCGAACAAAGTTGGTATAGGGGCTTTACTCCTATAAATAAATCTCTGCGGATTCGCCTAGAAATGGTGCTTCGGAATTTTAAAGAGAAAAACCCCCACCATTTCCCGGCAGGCAATAAGTGCGAAATAATTAACATGCTTGTGCAAAACACCTGTTTTG
>CAZJYY010000070.1:0-10455 GCA_964550315.1 uncultured Oscillospiraceae bacterium
GTTATTGCTTGTGACAGGAAAACTTAAATTTAATTGAAAATTTCAACAATTTTACTTTTTTAATTATAACAAACAGTCCTGTGCTTGGCAACGCGCCATAAAATATAGAATGGGCGCAGATGGAAGTCTGCGCCCACATGGGTGGAATATGGAAGAAAATAGCCCTTAAGAACTACTTCTCCAACAATGTTTTAATCGGCCTTCTGCCGAAATTTTCGGACCTTTACTTAAGTCTTGTGTCCAAAAAGCTTCTGGCCTTGCCCTCGTTGTAGGCCAAAAGGCTTTCGTCGGCCTCTCTCATGCGGGGATAGAGATACCAAGTTAAAAGACCACGCTGAGTATGCAGGCGGTTTTCAGCCTCTTGGAAAACTATGGAACGGGTGGGATGGTCCAAAACCTCGCTGGTTATCTCCACCTCACGGTTTGCCGGCAGGCAGTGAAGGGCCTTGCAGGTTTTGGGTGCTCTTTCAAGCATGCTCATGTTAAGCTGATACTTGGGCATGAAGCTTGCCATGCGGTCTGCTTCCTCCTCCTCGTAGCCGTAATAGGTCCATACGTCAGGCACGATAAAGTCGGCATCCTTAATGGCATCGTCAACATCGTCGGTCACACGAAGGCTTCCGCCGGTAATTGCCATCTTGTCACGGATTTTTTTCTGTTCCTGCTCGGACATAGAGTACTTTTTGGGGGAGCACACGGTGTAGCGAAGTCCCAGAGTTGCGCACATGTGGCCGGTCTCCTTGCTCATAATGCCGGTGTCCTCACGAGAATCGCCCACGAATACCACATGGATGTCCTCAAACTTTTTTCCCTCTGGAAGGTGTTCGGACATGGTGAAGAAATCGCAGATGCCCTGAGTGGGATGGTTATAGTAGGTCATGGCGTTAAATACCGGCACTGTGGCGTAGCTTGCAAGCTCCTCAATGGTTTCGTGCTCTTTGGTGCGCAGCATGATGCCGTGGCACATGGAGGATAGTATTCTTGCGGTATCCTTAATCGCCTCGTGGGAGCCAAAATGGATCTCACCGGGCTTCAGGTAAAGGGCGTGACCGCCCAAATCAGTCATAGCAGTTTCAAAGGAAACTCTTGTGCGTGTTGAGGGCTCCTCAAAAATCATAGCAAGAGATGCGCCCTTTAAAAGCTTGGGTACAGCTCCCTGCATGTCCATTTCCTTCAGCATGCGTATGGTATCGAAGATGTCCAGCATCTCCTGCTTGCTCAAATCAATGGTGTCGAGAAAATGGGTAAGCTGTCCTTTGGTTCTGGTGTTTGCGTACATATGTACCTCCGAATCGTTGGCTTATACAAAAATTTGAAAACTTGCCGCTGCACATAAAGCATAGCAAAAAAAGTTCGCAAGTCAATTGCTTTGGGGCGTTTAGAAAAGCTTGTAACCGACTCAGAATTATGTTACAATTATGTGTATCTTGTTACAGGGGGGATTGTCGTGGATTTTTTTGAGCAGGCAAACCAGCACATAACCGAGCTAAACGAAAACGAACATAAAATATTTGAATATGTTGTGCGTAACATTCACAGCGTGAAGGACATGCAGATACGGGTTTTGGCAGCAAATTGCTTTGTTTCCACCACGACCATTGTGCGTTTTGTCAAAAAACTGGGCTTTGAGGGCTATCGCGAATTTATCGAAGCCATTAGACTGACCTGTCACACAATGGAAAACACTCACCTTCCGGAGGTGCTTTGGCGCCGCTCCTACAGCGAGGAGTACCTTAAAAATATTATTGAGAGTGTTCGGGTTGTCACCCAGGAGAAAATCGAAAATTTCCGCCGCTGTCTTTTGTCATCCCCGGCTATGTATTTCTTTGGTACAGGGTTGGACAGGGAGCCTGCCCACTACGCCTACCGTCTTTTCACCTCCATGGGCTACTATACATATTTCCCCACGGAGGAATATGAAATCCAGTCCACCATTAATCAGCTTCGTGACAATGACATTTTGTTCCTTTTTTGCCTCGAAGGTGAGGATAAAGATGTTATTCGTCTGGTGGAAAGTGCAAGAATGCATTGCAAGCCCGTGATTGCCACGGTGACTCACTCTGCCAACAACCTTCTTCAAAGCATGAGCGACATTGACTTTTACGTTTTCACCGATAAGGTGCGCTATAAAAATCTTGACCTTTCAGCCCGCATTTCCATGGTGGCCATTGCTGAGCTTTTGGCCTACAGTCTTATTTCCGGCGCCGAGTAACATGGTGCACACGAATGTAACAATTTAATATTTTGTTACACACCCTACACAAAACCCGATGAGTATTTACATCGGGTTTTGTGCGTTATACAATAAAATCACTTTAAAAAGCGCTGCTGTTTTGTGGGTATGCAACGCTTTTCGCCAGGACTTCTTGCCGCTGCAACGTAAGAGCCCGTAATTTTACCCACTTGTTTTAAGGAGAATTATTATGGAAGCAAAAAAGAAATTAAGACTGTTTGACATCATCTGCTTATCCTTTGCATCGTTCTTTTCCATCGAACTTGTTGCGTCTCAAGCCTCCCTCGGCCCGTCAATGATATTCTGCATGTTGTGCTTTGGCCTGCTCTACCTTATCTGCCACGGCCTTATCTGCGCAGAGCTTGGCTCAACCTATCCCGATCAGGGCGGAATCTATGTTTGGACACTTAACGCCTTTGGCAGCAAGTGGGCCGCCAGAACCACCTGGTACTACTGGGTAAACGTGGTCGGCTTTGTTCCCTGTACAATGGTGGCACTGCTGGTCATCTTCCAGCAGCTCTTCTTCCCCGACATGTCCACCCTTACAGTTACCATTATTTCAATTGTTGGCACATGGCTTGCCGTTGCTTTAAACTGCATGTCCCTTCAGGACAGCAAAATCCTTTCAAACCTCGGCTCCATCCTGAAGTTCCTTGTTTGCGCAGCCTTAGTGGGCGGCGGTGTATACACCCTTATAACCAAGGGCTCCCAGAACGTATTTTCCGCGGATGCAATTTTCCCCACCTTTGACCTTAACCTTCTTGCACTGATTCCTGTTTATATTTACGGACTTACCGGCATGGACCTTATCTCCTGCAACGCAGGCGAAATGGAAAACCCCAAGAAGGACGTTCCCAAATCCCTGCTTATCACCGGCATAATTTCCATGCTTGTTTACATTCTCAGTGCGGTTGCAGTTCTTATCATCATGCCCATGGACGCAATTGACGAGGCCTCCGGCCTTATTGACGCTCTCATGATAGTGTTCGGCGGCAGCCGTGTTGTTATCGTAATTATAGGCATCGCCCTTGTCTTTGTTTATGCCAGCTACATCTTCGGTTGGACCATCGGCGGAAACGCCGCAGCCCTTGAAGCAGGCGAAGCCGGTGAGCTTCCGGGACTTTTTGCAAAGTCCAACAAGCACCACGCCCCCGTTGGTCCCGCTGTCCTTCTGGGCGCAGCCTCTACGGTTCTGCTTCTTGTTTACGGCTTTACAGCTACCTCCAGCAGCGGCCTTTTCTGGACGCTTCTGGCCTTCACCTCTATAATCTTCTTCCTGCCCTATCTGGTAATGTCCTTTGCAGTTATCAAGCTGCGCAAGAGTGACCCCGATGCAGAGCGTCCCTTCAAAATCCCCGGAAAGGTTTTACCCTATATTGTTGCGGTCGTTAACTTTATTCTTCTAGCCATCGCCATTGTAGGCTTCATCCTTCCTCCCGAGGGCGAGGACCCCGCAACCTATATTGCTATCCTTGTGGGCGGCCTTATCATCACCCTTGGCATAGGCGAGTACCTTATCGCCTACTCCGCAAAGAAAAAGGACAAATAATTACCATCACCTATTAGCAATTTCAGAAAGGATTTCCAACATGAACACTTTTGACACCACTCCCCTTCAGGACGGCTTTCATATGCCCGCAGAATTTGAAGCGCACGAGCGCTGCTGGATGATTTGGCCCCAGCGCAGGGACACCTTCCGTTACGGCGCAAAGCTTGCCCAGAAAGCCTTCGTTCAGTTTGCAAGAGCAATTTCCAAGTTTGAGCCTGTCACCGTCTGCGTAAGCAACGAGCAGTACGACGTGGCAACGATGATGGTGGGTGATTTTGCCCAGGTTGTTGAAATGTCCAACGACGACTTTTGGATAAGAGACACCGGTGCAACCTTTGTCACCAACGGTAAGGAGCTTCGCGGCGTTGACTGGAGCTTTAATGCCTGGGGCGGCCTTGTGGACGGCCTTTATTTCCCCTGGGACAAGGACGACCGTGTTGCAAGCAAAATGTGCAACCTTGTCGGCTGTGACCGCTATCGCCTTGACGACTTCGTCCTTGAGGGCGGCAGCATCCACGTTGACGGCGAGGGCACCCTTGTGGTCACCGAATCCTGCCTTTTAAGTGAGGGACGCAATCCCCAGCTTACTAAGGAAGAGATTGAAGAAAATCTAAAGTCCTATCTGGGTGTTGAAAAAATCATATGGCTCCACGAGGGCATTTACCTTGATGAGACAAATGGCCACGTTGATAATATCTTCAACTTTGTAAAGCCCGGTGAATGCATCCTTGCATGGACCGACGACGAAAACGACCCCCAGTGTGCAATCTCAAAGGCCTGCTATGAGGTGTTGTCTAACGCCACCGATGCCAAGGGAAGAAAGCTTAAAATTCATAAGCTGCACATTCCCAGCCCCATTTACCTAACCGAGGAGGAGCGCGAGGGCATGGATCAGGTCTGCGAATTCTGGCCTCCTGAGGCAGGCACCAGACTTCCCGCCTCCTACGTCAACTACTACACTGCCAACGGCGGAATAGTTTTCCCGCTTTTCGACGACCCCAAGTATGACGCCGAGGCAAAAAAAGTGCTCAGCGAAGCCTATCCAGACAGAGAGATTATCGGAGTAAGCTGTCACGAAATGTTCCTTGGCGGCGGAAACGTCCACTGTGCTACCCAACAGCAGCCCAAGGTAAAATAAAACGCCTGAACGCAGCGTCTCCCATGGAGTACTGCAAAAGAGCGGCCCCGCAGTGTAAAGCGCTGCGGGGCTGCGGCTTTCTTCTGTGCTTAGTGCCTACCTCAAGTGCTGTGGAATTGTACACCCGCCACCATTACTTTCACCCTGTCCCATGGTAAGCTTTATATTAGGAGGGCAAGAGCCATGATAATCTCAAACACCGTCAAAATACCATGTCAGCAGTACGAAAAGGCTGCAACAGTCTATTTTGATGATTCTCAAAAACAAGAGGCTGCCATCCTTTACTTTCACGGCGGCGGACTTATATACGGTAGTCGAACAGACCTTCCGGAATATCATATAAAAAGCCTTTGCTCCGCCGGCTTTGCCATTGTTGCTCTGGACTACGTTCTTGCTCCCGCCGCAAGAATCGACGAAATAGTCAAGGACGCAGCTTCCTCCGTTGATTGGTTTCTTGAAACCCGTGAAACGCTTTTCTCAGCAGCGCTGCCCTACTTTTTATGGGGGCGCTCCGCAGGGGCTTACCTTTGCCTTCTTATGCTTAAGGAACACTTTCCCCAGACTCCGGCAGGGATTATCTCCTATTACGGCTACGGCCTTTTGTGCGATGGGTGGTTTAACTCCCCAAGCGAATTTTATAATCGATATCCTTTGGTTTCAAAGGATTGCCTTGGTGCTCTTTCAACCCAGCCCTGCGCATTTTTAAGCATAGACTCCTGTTTCCCCGCCTACGTTCACCTTCGGCAAACAGGTGGTTGGAGCCAGCTTTTTGCAAGGGAAGACGGCAGCCGTCTTGAGGACACCTTTTCCCTTCGGGACTTTGTGCCCGATGTGAAAATCCCCTCATTTTTCGCTCATAGCACCAACGATACCGATGTGCCCTTCTCCGAATTTACTGCGCTGGTCAAAAAATTTCCCGACAGCCGAAGAAATGTGGTTTCAGCCCATATTCACGATTTCGATAGGGACACTGACTCCCCCTTTGCAAGGGCACTTATTGATGACACTCTCTCTTTTATCCAATCCTCTCTACCCCAATAATTCCACGCAAGCCTAAAGGCCGATTCTCCTTAAGGAGAACCGGCCTTAGGTTTTTTATGAAATTAAATTTCTCTGATGAATCGATTATATCCTATGTCACGGGTAATTTCCCGCATGTACATCTTCCTAAAATAGGGTATTTGTTTTTCCACAAGAGCCATACTGGTCGCCCCATCTTTTTTCAGGCGGGCGGCTATTTCCTTTGCCTCGGAAATAAGCTCGTCTTCGTTGATTTTCGTGCTCTTTCCGCCACGGAGTACAACCTCTCCCCCCACAATCACCGTATCCACGTTGGATCCGTTTTCGTAATAAACAAGCTGGCGACTAAGGTTGTTTGCCGGCTGCCAAAACACGTTGTCAATGTCAATAAGGGTTATATCCCCTACGCTCCCGGGCGCTATGGCGGGGGTATTTGCACCTATCACCTTGGCTCCGCCACCGTAGGACATGGCCAATGCATCCTCCGCAGAGAACCATTTTTCATAGTCCACTTGAGCTACATTATGAAGCTGTGCCGTTAGCCTGATCTGCTCAAGCACACCCACGCTTCCGCAGTTCCCGCCGTCTGTTCCG
The DNA here is from genome assembly GCA_964550315.1 of uncultured Oscillospiraceae bacterium. GTDB lineage: Bacteria > Bacillota > Clostridia > Oscillospirales > Oscillospiraceae > UBA2658. The sequence goes on from CAZJYY010000070.1 coordinate 6,535, forward strand.
ATGGCAACGTCTATGCCCATTTCCCTATACCTGTCCACGGGGGCAACGCCGCTGCCCAAATGAAGGTTTGACGACGGGCAATGAACGACTGTCGCCCTGCGCTTTTTCACTATCTCCAGCTCCTTGTCGCTCACCCACACATGGTGAACAAGCGCGGTCCGCTCATTTATTATGCCAAGCTCCTCCATGTGCTCAATAAGCCCCTTGCCATAGGCGTTGTTGGATGCTATGGCCTGGGTCTTTGCTTCAAGGATATGGGTTTCCCAGCCCATTTTATACTTCTCCTCTAACTCTCCTGTTTTGAGAAGAAGCTCGTCACTGCACCGCTGAGGGCCGTCCGTACCAAGCATTATACCCACCAGAGGATCGTCCCGATATTTTAAATAGGTCTGCTCCACAACGTCAATGTACTCCTCCACGCTTTGGGGCTTTGCTCCTGCTTTCGGAAGAAGCTCCTTTGGAAGCTCCCCCGGCAGCATGGGTACGGTCTCAAAAAAGCCCTTATCTGCAAACATTGTGGCAATTTTTGCCCGAATTCCCAGCGCCTTAAAGCCCTCCGCCGTTGCCGTCAGCCCCTCTTGAGAAATTGAGGGTCTTTCGGAGAAATGGTCCACCACGGAGCTTGCGCCCCGCTTAAGCATGTTAAGGGCTTCTAAGGCACTGCTTACATATATCTCCCTGGGAGTACGAAAAGAGCCCCCAGCTATAGCATACAGCATATAAATATCCAGGGGAACATTATCAATTGTCCCTTTGAGATATCCGGTGTAGGAGTGGGAATGGGCATTTATAAGACCGGGAATGGCAATTTTACCTTTTCCGTCAATCGTTTCTTCGAGAGCAGCGCCGTGCATGTCAACCGCCCCAACTTCTTTTATAACGCCATCCTCCAGCAGGATGTCTCCCGTGTTCCAGGTTTTATAATCAGGCTGCATGTAAGTCACATTTTTAATGAGAATTGACACTTTTCTTTCTCCTTCCGGGCTAATACAGTTTAATTTTGTTCAAATTTTTGTATGCACGCAGAACTGCTTTATTGTGTCAGCCCTGCGTGCACTCAATTATTTCTAAAGTGGGTTTTTAGCCGCCGTATACCTGATTAGGAAGCCACAGGCTTATTTCCGGTATGTATGTAATCAGTATAAGCGCAATAATGGATAAGATTATGAATGGTATTGCACCCTTTGCCACCTTCATGACCGGCTGATCCGTAATACTGGATGCCACGAAGAGGTTGAGTCCGAAGGGTGGTGTAAACATTCCTATCGCACAGTTTACCACCATTACTATACCAAGGTGAACGGGGTCTATGCCCGCCTGCATTGCAATGGGGAAGAACAGGGGGCCGAGAATTGTAACAATTGACGCACCGTCCAAGAACATTCCTGCAATTAGGAGAATAATGTTCATCATCAGCAGTATTACCGTCTTGTTGGAGCTTACGCCTAATATAGCGTCTGCAATTGCTACGGTAATTCCTTCGGATGTAAGTATCCACGCAAACACGCAGGCGCCCGCCATCAAGATCATAATTTGAACGGTAGAGATGGCAGATTTCTTAATACATTCAATGAGTCCCTTAAAGCTAAGCTCCCGGTAAATAACCATGGAAACAAACAGCGCATATATAACAGCTACTGCGGAAGCCTCGGTGGGGGTAAATATCCCGCCGTATATTCCGCCAAGGATAATAACAGGCACGCCCATTCCCCAGGCAGATTCCTTAATTGCCTTCCACTTTTCGCCCCAATTTGTCTTGGGCTGCTTAATTATCTCCGGATGTCTCTTTGCATAGAAGTATGTGTAAATAACATACATCAAAGCATATACGATTCCTGCGCCAAAGCCCGCAATAAAAAGCGAGCCTACAGATGCACCGGTAACCGTTCCGTAAACTATCATTGTAACGGATGGCGGTATGATTATGCCGAGGGAACCCGCCGCAGTTATAACGCCGCTTGAATATTCAACACCATATCTTTTTTCTTTAAGTGCCGGATATAGTATAGCACCGATTGCAACAACTGTAGCAGGAGCCGAGCCTGAAATTGCGCCAAAGAACAAGCTTGCCAAAATGGCAACCATTCCCAAGCCACCGTTAATATGACCGACAAACGCATTTGCAAGATTTATAATTCTTTTGGAAATTCCGCCTTCACCCATAAGATTTGCAGCTAAGATAAAGAAGGGAATAGACATAAGAGAGAACTTATTAAGTCCTGCAATCATACGCTGTATGATCACCACAAGGTCAAGATTGCTGAACACGGCAATCGAAAGGGCTGACGAACCTGAAAGCGCAACAAATATAGGAACGCCCGCAACCATAAATACAATAAGCGCAACAAAGAGAAGAGTTACCATTTATTGCACCTCCCTTTCGCTGTTGCTCTTTATAAGCTTGATTAGATTTGTTATAAACCGCAAAACCATCAATACCGCGCCAATTGGAACAGAAATGTATATTATCCACATGGGAAGCTGCATTGTGGGGGAAACCTGAGCTGTATTTATCACCGTCATGGTAAGCCGAACGCCATAGTAAACCATGAACGCTGCAAACGCAGTTCCTATTATATTTACAAAAATATCAAGTACTAACTTAAACTTTTTACCAACAACGTCGTAAAGAGCCGATATCTTCATATGAGCATTATCCCGGACAGCGGCACCGCAGCCGCCGAACGTTATCCATATAATTGCAAATTTTGCATATTCTTCTGCCCAGACTATACTTGCCTCAAATACGTTTCTCAAAACAACGTTAATAAACAAAATAACCGCTGCCGATAGAATACCAACTACCAGCATTGAGTCTTCAAATACGCTAAGGTATTTGTCGATTTTTTTCATGCTGACCTCCAACATATTTGCTAATCCGAAAGCCGGAAAATTCTTAAATCCATAGGCTAAGGCTTCTGCATACCTAAAATCAATCTTAAATTAAGTTGCCGGACATCAACGAAACAAGCGAATGTCAATGTCCGGCAAACTGAAAAACCAATTACTTTGCAGCTTCAATCAGCTCATATGTTTTATCGAGGGTATCAGAACCGATAATTGAGCGGAACTTTTCATGAACAGGCTTTACTGCTTCAGCAAACACATCCATTTCTTCTGCTGTAAGCTCGTACACAGCTGTACCGGAATCCTTAATGGTCTGGACATAGCCAACTTCCATTTCGGCGTTAATTTCACGTTCCTTTTGAACTGCTTCGTGGGCGGCTTCTTCTATTGCAGCCTGCAAATCCTCAGGAAGTCCTGCCCAGGCATTTTTGCTGAACATAAGTGCATAAGCAAGGTAGCCGTGGTTGCTTATGGTCATATTCTTCTGAACTTCATAAAACTTCATGTTAACTATGGAGTTAAGGGGATTTTCCTGTCCGTCGGCAGCACCCTGCTGGAGAGAGTTATAAGTCTCGGAAAAGTCAATGGATACGGGGTTTGCACCAAGTGCTTCATACTGTGCAATAAGCAGGGGAGATTCCATTACGCGGATCTTCAGACCCTTAAAGTCTGCAGGAGCCTTAATTTCCTTGTTTGCGGTAAACTGCTTAAAACCACTCTCCCAGAAGTTTATACCTACAAACCCAAGATCTTCCATAGGATCGAAAAGCATGGCCTTGAATTCTGGGTTATCCAAAACGGCATATGTAACTTCCTTGGAGGGGAACAGGAAGGGCAAATCCAAAAGCTGTAGCGGTGCATAGAAGCCGCTGAGCTTTGCAGTGGGTATAATTGCACAGTCTATTGCATTGGTCTGTATCATCTCTGCAACTTCTGTGTCGCTTCCCATCTGTCCTGCGGGGAATATATTGATAACTACCTGTCCATTCGTTTTTTCTTCAACTAATTTTTTAAATTCGAGAGCGCCCTGATGCTGAGGTGTCTGCTCCATCATTCCGTGGGCAAGCTTAATTG
>CAZJYY010000071.1:0-10227 GCA_964550315.1 uncultured Oscillospiraceae bacterium
ATTAAAGCAGTGCTTGCGGTAGTCAGAGCTTTGTGATAATATAAAATGACTATATATAGTGAGGGGAGAAGCATAGAAATGAAAACGAAACTAACGGCTGCAATGCTGGCGATTCTCCTTCTTGTGGCCACGGTTCTTCCTCCCAATACTGCGTCTGCGGATGCAACGGGCATATGCTTTGTTGCAATTAATGACAACTTTCTTGAACTGAGCACAATGCCAAGCTTCGTGGGGGGCAGCGTTTATCTGCCTGCCAGCGTTTTCAAAAACTTTGGCATAACCTATAACTACTTTGAAAGCGATAACACAGCACTTTTGTATAACACCTCAAAGCAGGTTTTTTTCAACCTTAACACAGGTGAAAGCTATGATAGCTACGATACCTATTTTCCAGCGTCTGCCACGGTTTCCGGAGGACAGGTTTGCTTCCCTGCATATTGGACATGCTCATATTTCGGACTTTCCTTTTCATATATTCAGGGGAAGGGATATGGCGATGTTGCAAGGGTGAAAAACGGCACGGAGATACTGGCGGACGATATGTTCCTTAGTGCGGCCTCCTACTTTATGCGGGACAAATACAGTGAGTATTTAAACAGCATAAACGGAGCACAGGATCCCGCAGTGCCGGAGAATGATATTAACGATGCTCAGCGTGTTTATCTTGCAGTTTTAGGTTTGCCGGATGAAAAGCAGCTTAACACACTTCAAAAAGCCGGGGGCCATGGATGCTTTTTCCTTACAGAGGATGAAATCTTGTCAAATCCAGACTTGGTTAGGCGGATATCAGGCTCGGGACACAATATTGGCCTTTATTGTGAAGCTGTGTCAAGCTCTGAATGCGATACTGCCGTAAGCGCCCTTTTTTCCGTGGCTCAGATACGGCCGGTGGCAATTTCCTTCTCAACGGAGCCGGGCGACAAAATCGTCAAATACGCAGAGGGTCTGGGAATTCCGGTTTTTAAGGAGGGCTTCACCTTTGTCAGCGATTCCCGGGACATATCAGCGCTGATTAGCGGTGATATTAGCTCCGGCGTGGTGCTTGCGGTGGAGTTGGATTCTGCTCAAGCCTACCCCATGAACGGAATTGTGCAGTATTTAACGGCCATGCGTTATGAAATTTATCCCCTTAGGGAAACATCCTTTTAAAAGCTTTAAGTTCAGTTTAATGGTGGGAGTTGCCGGAAGATGAAAAACCTTTTTTACATTGTGGGCGCAGGAGACATTGGCGGCGGCCTGCCGAGAATTCCCCAGGGTGCCACCATAATTGCAGCGGATGGCGGCCTTTGCTATCTTGAGGAAGCAGGGATAAAGCCGGATCTTACCATGGGCGATTTTGACTCCTATGGCAGGATACCTCAGGGGGAAAATGTTTTTCCCTGCAAGCCGGAAAAGGATGACACTGATATGATGCTGGCGGTAAAGGAGGCCCTTAAACGTGGGGCGGAGGGTATCGTTTTGTGCGGCGGCCTTGGCGGCCGATTTGACCACAGCATTGCCAATGTGCAGACACTCTTATATATTGCGCAGCAGGGTGTGGTGTGCTTTCTCCTGGGGGACAATATGGTATGCAGCGTCATAAAAAACGGAAAAATCGGTTTTCCCGCCGGTCTAAGCGGCTATGTTTCTGTATTTTGCATGGGGGACAGGGCAAGCGGGATTGATATTAGTGGGCTTAAATACCCATTAAAAAATGCAGATTTAACAATTGACGTTCCACTGGGGGTAAGCAATGAGTTTGAACTGCGGAGCGCTGAAATTTCTGTTCGAGAGGGCAGCCTTCTCATAGTTTGGGAGGATGAGGACTTTCGGATGGCAAAATACAAAATTACTTTGAAACAGCAGGTTTAATAACAATTATGAACATTAAAGGTGCGATATTTGACCTTGACGGTACCCTTCTTGATTCCATGTATGTATGGGACAAGGTTGGCATGAAATATATGGCCACTCAGGGAGTTGAGGTTGGCGAGGAATTTGAGCAGAGCATTAAGGATATGTCCATGTCCCAATGTGCGGAACATATTTTATCGGAGTATGGCGTAAAAACAACGGCGGGAGAAATTAGAAGCTGCGTGAATCAAATTGTTGAGAAAATGTACTTCTATGACGTGATGCCAAAGTCGGGTGTACCACAGCTTCTTGAAAAGCTTAAGTGCGGCGGCGCTGTGATGTGTGTAGCCACAGCAACGGACAGGCATCTTGCGGAGGCGGCGCTGAGGCGCTGCGGACTTTTGGACTATTTTTCTGATATTTTCACCTGCACAAGCGTAGGAGCAGGGAAGGACAGCCCGCTAATATATGAAAAGGCACTGGAATTCTTGGGCACAAAAAAGAGTGAAACGCCGGTATTTGAGGACGCTCTTTATGCCATCAAAACGGCTAAAGCGGCGGGCTTTACTATTGCCGCCGTGAAGGACAGCCATTCGCTTTCAGAGCAGACGGAAATTCGCAGTCTTGCGGACTTTTATATTGAGGATTACCAGGAATTTTTGAAAACACAGCTAATTTAAAACAGAAAAACAGCATCCGCTTTTAATGAAAGGCGGATGCTGTTTTTTAAGTTAAATTTCTAATGGCAGGAATGATTGCTGTCGGGAATGATGCCACGAAGCATTTTTATCATTTTGTGCATGTTATCCTGCTGGAAGGATTCAATTTCACCCTTGTCGCAAAGAGCGGCAAGCTGGGGGTCGATGGGGAGACGAACAACGGTTTTAACTCCGTATTTCTCCGCAATCTCTTCAATATGGCTTTCGCCGAAAACGCTGATTTTTTCTCCGCATTTCGGGCACTCATAATAGCTCATGTTCTCCACAAGGCCGAGGATAGGCACATTCATTTTCTCAGCCATTTTAACGGCTTTTTCAACTATCATTCCCACCAGCTCCTGAGGAGAGGTAACAATGATAATGCCGTCAATTGGAATAGATTGGAACACGGTTAGCGCAACATCTCCGGTTCCTGGAGGCATATCGATAAACATGATGTCCTCGTCCTGCCAAATTACATCAGTCCAAAACTGCATAACTGCGCCGGATATGACAGGGCCACGCCAAATGACGGGGTCGGTATCCTCGGGCAGAAGAAAGTTAATGGACATAATGTCAATGCCGCCTTGGGATTTAATGGGGTACATTCCGCCCTCGTCAGCCTTGGGTTGACCGGAAACGCCAAAAGCACGGGGGATAGAGGGGCCGGTGATGTCTGCATCCAAAACCGCTGTTTTATAGCCGTGGGCATTCATATTAACAGCGAGAAGAGAGGTTACCAGGGATTTTCCCACGCCACCCTTGCCGCTAACGACACCAACAATTTTTTTGACATCGGAACCCGGATTTCCTTCAACGGTGTTCGCTTTTCTGCCTGCTTTTTTTATGGTTATCTTGGGCATTTCTTCAGGAGCAGAGCCCATGCTGCAGGTTTCGCTCATAAAAGCACGTCCTTTCAAGTGTACTGCATTGATTATATACTTTTACACAAAATTGTCAATAATGCCGTATAATGCGAAAAAATCGTAAAAGCGTACAAAATTGTAAGAAAATATTGTGGCAGACTGCTGTTTCTCTTGAAACATTTGGAGGGTTGTGGTACAATTACAAAGGATGTGCAGCATCATTTTTCTTAAGTGAGGCAAATAATGAAAAGAGAACGTATTTCGCAAAATGTAATCAGAAGGCTTCCAATGTATCTTCGGAAGCTCGACGACCTGATATACCACAATGTGGAGCGCATTTCCTCAAACGAGCTGGGAAGGCAGATGGGGCTGACCCCGTCTCAAATAAGACAGGACTTTAGCTGTTTCGGCGAATTTGGACAGCAGGGCTTTGGTTATCGTGTTCGTGACCTTCGTGAACAGGTGGCAAGAATCCTTGGAATGAACGAGCAGTTTTCCGTTGCAATTGTGGGCGTTGGAAACCTTGGACATGCGCTTATTGAAAACATGAGATTTGAGGATCTCGGCTTTAAAATAGTTGCGGCCTTTGATTCCAGTCCTGAAAAAATCGGTACTGAAATTTCAGGTGTCACCGTTTATGACAGCGCTGAGCTTGGAACAGTCCTTTCCCGGTACAACGTTGATGTTGTGGTGCTGACCGTGCCGAAAAGAGTTGCAAAGCAGCTTGCGGAAGAAGCTGTATCCTGTGGCGTTAGAGGTATATGGAACTTCACAAACATTGACCTTGAATTGGCACAGCAGGATATTTTCATCGAAAATATCCACTTTTCTGACAGCCTTTTAACACTTAGCTATTATCTTAATGAATTTGGAAGACGGGATACTTCGGCGGATAGAAACGGCGGAAAGAACAGTGAAAATTAAACGGTTTTTGGCGGCGCTGCTTGCGCTTGCCACATTTGCCGGCAGTTCAGCGGCATTTGCCGCAGGTACGGCGGGCACATCGGGGGACCCTCTAATCACAAAAAGCTATGCGGATAACACATATCCGACACTGGTTCTTACAGACCCTGTAGACATGCTTGTGAATTCCATGACGGTCCTTAAATATAAGCTTGACCAGGTGGGAACGCCCAAAGCCGGCAGCCACTATACCGTTACGGCCATGCCCGGCGGCTCAATTTCCATCATCACAGGAGGGAGCTTTGTGCTGCTCTCTGGCGGAGCACGGCTTGATAGCTGCACTGGCGCTCTTATTGACCTTACCGACGGCAGGGAAGTGAGCCAGGGGCAGGAGCTTATGAAAAACCACCAGTATGTTGCCGGGGAAAATACCACAGCAAGCGCCGCCCTTCTTTCCACAACAAAGTTGGATGTGTATGGCAGTATCGCTGTTGTGGGTTCTACCAAGATTTCCTTTGATGACGTTAAGGAAAACCAGTGGTTCTATGCGGGCGTTTCCTATGCGGTTCAAAGGGGCTTGGTAAACGGCAAATCCAAGACTGAATATTGGCCGGATGCTAATCTTAGTATTGCCGAGGCAATAAAGCTTGCCGCCTGCATGCACCAGCTATATAACGATGGAAAGGTAAGCCTTGTAAACGACCCCGCAATGTGGTACATGTCCTATGTTAATTATGCCCTTTCCAATGGAATAATTACCGGAAGCTATGCAAATTATGATGCCAAGATAAGCCGAAGTGAATTTGTAAAGATTTTCCACAGCTCCCTGCCGTCTTCGGAGTACGGTGACCTGAACACGATTTCCGACAATTCGATTCCGGATGTGAAGATGACGGATGCAGTTTCAAAGGAAATATACGCATTTTACCGAGCGGGTATTCTTACGGGATATAAGGAAACACCTGGGAAAGTTAATGGTTCATTCGGAGCTCTGGACAACATTAAGCGCAGCGAGGTCGCGGTTATTGTCCACCGAATGTTTGAAAAAACTGAGCGGGTAGAATTTACCTTGAATTAAAATTTACGGCTGTCCCGTGCTTAAGACTGCGGGACAGCCTTTTCATCAATGAGGTCAGCTATGTCAGATACGATTGCGGCAATAGCCACAGGAAATGTAATATCAGCCATTGGCATCATTCGCCTTTCCGGGGAAAATGCCATTGAAATAGCGGAAAGAGTTTTCACCCCGTCACTTGGAGGAAAGCTCAGCGATAAACCCGATAGAAGGCTTGTGTTGGGCGAAGCCCGGGACAGGGAAGGGCGGCTTTTGGATAGCTGCCTTTGCACCGTTAGCCGTGGCCCAAACAGCTACACGGGAGAGGACACGGCGGAGCTTCAATGCCACGGCAGCCCAACTGTTTTGCGGCTTGTACTGGAATCGCTTTTTTCAGCAGGGGCAAGGCAGGCGTTAGCAGGGGAGTTTACCAAAAGAGCGTTTTTGAACGGCCGCATGGACCTTACCCAGGCGGAGGCTGTCATTGATTTGATTGACTCGGAAACAGCAGAGGCCGCAAGAAACGCCGCCGCCCAGCTTGGCGGCGCCATAGTCAAGCGGGTAAACACAGTTTACGACAAACTGGTGGATATGGTTTCCCATTATGATGCCGTTTTGGACTATCCAGACGAGGACGTTGATGATTTCAAGCTGGAGCAGTACAAGGACGAACTATCCTGCGCCGTTAGTGAGCTTTCAAGGCTGCTTTCCTCTTTCGAGCGGGGAAAAATAATGAAAAGCGGCGTGTCGGCTGCAATTGTAGGTAGACCCAATGCAGGAAAGTCCTCTCTTTTAAATGCTCTTTTGGGCTATGATAGGGCGATTGTAACCAATGTGCCCGGAACCACAAGGGATGTTATTGAAGAAAAGCTTTGCCTTGGCGGGGTGCTTTTGCGGCTTTCGGACACAGCAGGAATCCGGGGAACAGACGATCCGGTGGAGCAAATCGGTGTAGATAGGGCACGGTCCGCTGCACAAAATGCCAGCCTTGTTTTTGCGGTTTTTGACGGCTCGGAGGAGCTTTGCCCTGAGGATGAGGATGCAATTGAGGCCGCATCGTTTGCAAATTGTGCAATTGCAGTTATAAATAAGTGTGATTTGACTCAAAGAATTGATATAAAAGTACTTGAAAACAGATTCAGCGTCATTTGCCGTGTGTCCGCTCTTGACAAAACGGGGCTTACAGCTTTGGGGGAGGCGGTCAAAATGCATTTCCCGTCTCCGGATGTTCCGGCAGGGGAGATTTTAACAAATTCCCGCCATGCCGACGCTGTGGGCAGGGCAGTGGAGTCGCTTAAGGCGGCGCTAAATTCCATGTCCTCGTGCTGCACACCGGACATTGTTCTTACAGAAGTGGAGACAGCCATGGGAGCGTTAGGAGAGCTTACGGGAAGAACCATCATGAATGACATAACTGAACGCATTTTTAGTAGATTTTGTGTTGGAAAATGATAAACTTGCAAGCCAATGTGCTATTTTTGCATTTATGGCTTGCAAGTTTTTTTGCAATTTGTTATAATCATACCATACGTTCGATATAGCCCATCCATTTATATATAAAGGAGACTTGATATGAGTAAAAAGTACGTTTATCAGTTCAAAGATGGCAACGGCAGTATGCGTGAGCTTCTCGGCGGCAAGGGTGCAAACCTGGCCGAAATGACAGTTCTTGGCATGCCCGTTCCCAGGGGCTTCACAATTACCACGGAAGCCTGCACAAGGTACTATGAAGATGGCCGCATGCTGGCAGACGACATTGTCAAGGAAATCATGGACAATGTCAATGCCCTTGAAGAAGCCACCGGCAAAAAGTTCGGCGACCCCGAAAATCCGCTTCTGGTATCCGTCCGCAGCGGCGCCCGTGCTTCAATGCCAGGCATGATGGACACCATCCTGAACCTGGGCCTTAACGACGATGTTGCAGAAAGCATGATTAAGTTCACCGGCAATCCCCGGTTTGTTTATGACGCTTACCGCCGCTTTATCCAGATGTTCTCCGACGTTGTTATGGAGCTTCCCAAGGAAAAGTTTGAAGAGCATCTTACCCTTATGAAGCAGGATCGTGGTGTCAAGCTTGACAGCGAGCTTTCCGCTTCAGACCTTAAGGAGCTTGTGGGCATTTTTAAGGATTACTACAAGTCTCGCATGGGCACAGATTTCCCCACTGACCCCAAGGTTCAGATGATGGAATCCGTAAAGGCTGTTTTCCGTAGCTGGGACAACCCCCGTGCAATTGTTTATCGCCGCATGAACGACATTCCCTATACCTGGGGCACTGCCGTTAACGTTCAGGAAATGGTCTTTGGCAACATGGGCGACGATTCCGGCACAGGCGTTGCTTTTACCCGAGACCCCGCTTCCGGCGAAAAGAAGCTTTACGGTGAGTTCCTTATGAACGCCCAGGGCGAGGACGTTGTGGCTGGCATCCGCACTCCCCAGACTATCGACCAGCTTGCAGAAGTAATGCCTGACGTATACAAGGAATTTGTTGAAATAGCAAATCGTCTTGAGGACCACTACCGTGATATGCAGGATATGGAGTTTACCATCGAGCGTGGAAAGCTCTTCATGCTGCAGACCAGAAACGGCAAGCGTACCGCTCAAGCCGCTTTGAAAATCGCAATTGCTCTCGTAAATGAGGGTATGTGCACAAAGGAAGAGGCTCTTCTCAAAATCGAGCCCAGACAGCTCGACACTCTTCTGCACCCCTGCTTTGACACTAAAGCACTCAAGGAAGCAACTGCAGTTGCTAACGGACTTCCCGCATCTCCAGGTGCTGCCTGTGGCGCAATTTACTTCACCGCAGAAAAGGCAAAGGAGCACGCAAAGGAAGGTCCAGTTCTTCTTGTTCGTGCAGAAACCAGCCCCGAGGATATCGAAGGCATGGTCGCAGCCCAGGGTATCTTGACCCAGCGCGGCGGAAGAACCAGCCATGCAGCCGTTGTTGCCCGTGGAATGGGCACCTGCTGTGTTGCAGGCTGCGGCGCAATCCACATTGACGAGAAGGAAGGCACCCTTACAGTTGGCGGAAACGTAGTTCGTGAGGGCGACTTCATGTCAATTGACGGTGTTACCGGCAACGTATATATCGGAAGCATCAAAACCGTTGAAGCTGAAGTAACCGGCGAATTCGCCGTTGTTATGCAGTGGGCTGACGAGGTTCGCCGCCTACATGTTCGTGCAAACGCTGACAACCCCAGAGATGCCGCTGCAGCTCTTAAGTTCGGCGCCGAGGGCATTGGCCTTTGCCGTACCGAGCACATGTTCTTTGACACTGAGCGTATCCCAGCAGTTCGTGAGATGATCATCTCCAAGACCGAGGAGCAGCGCCGCCGTGCACTTGCAAAGATTCTCCCCATGCAGCGCAGCGACTTTGAGGGCATCTTCAAGTCCATGCTGGGCAAGCCTGTTACCATCCGCCTCCTGGATCCTCCTCTCCATGAGTTCCTGCCCACCGCAGACGAGGATATTCAGGCTCTTGCTGACGAAATGGGCCTCACCTTCAAGGAGCTTAAGACCACCATTCATGACCTCCACGAGGTCAACCCCATGATGGGTATGCGTGGCTGCCGTCTGCCCATTATGTATCCCGAAATCGGAGAGATGCAGACACAGGCAATTATCGAAGCTGCTATCAATGTTATGAAGGAAACCGGCGAGACTATCGTTCCCGAAATCATGGTTCCTCTTGTAGGCTCCAAGGGTGAAATTCGCTATGTCAAGCAGATAGTTACCAATACCGCCGATGCAATCATCCACAAGAGCGGCGTTGACCTTCACTATCTTGTGGGCACAATGATTGAGCTGCCCAGAGCTGCCGTTTCTGCCGACCGTATTGCATCTGAAGCTGAATTCTTCTCCTTCGGCACCAACGACCTTACCCAGATGAGCTACGGTCTCAGCCGTGACGACTCCGGAAAGTTCCTGCCCACTTATCTGGACATGAAGATTTTCGAGTCCGATCCCTTTGAGCGCTTTGATATTCTGGGCACAGGACGTCTTGTTGAAACTGCAGTTAAGCTTGGCCGCAGCGTACGTCCCGAAATGCACATGGGCGTTTGTGGTGAGCACGGGGGAGACCCCCACTCCATCGAGTTCTTCAATGCTGTGGGACTTGACTATGTAAGCTGCTCTCCCTATCGCGTTCCCATCGCAAGACTTGCAGCAGCACATGCTTCTATCCATCAGAAGAACGCAAAATAAAAACTTAAAAGAAACCTCTCCGAAAGGGGAGGTTTCTTCTTGAAAACAATTGTCAATTTATTAACATGTGAAGAGGGGAGAAATAGCTTGTTTTTTGAGGGGAGTATTGCAGAAAAGATTTGTTTTGTTTAATAATATAAGGTATAATATCTGCATGGTAGCCAATTTGTGCGAGTAGTTTTTTACCATCAATACGGGTAACTGGGATTTTGCGTTGTCGCGCAGGATTTACTCATAAGTGATGTGCACGCAATTTACAGCTTGCGCAGGTTATTAAACTTATAGCAAGGCGTCTAAAGCTTATTATCGTCAAAATACTTCATCATTCGACCTGCTTATATTGGATAGCAGCTTATTGTGTGATGCTCAAGTCATTTTGAAAATTCCTGTAAAAGATGCTTTATAAAAAACGATGAAGCCACTAGTATGGTAAAATAAAATCAAGAAATTTAAGGCGGTGTAAAAATTATTCACATGCTGCCAATTCCGTCGTAGCATCGATTTATGAAAACAATATAAAAAATAAACTCGGTAAATCCTAATGAAGCATGGCCTATCGTCGACACCGATGTTGAATTTAAATTGGCTGACCCCTCCCCTAAATTAAACAAAAAGTTTATGTGCCTGCAATTTGTCGCCGTAAGGCGACCGACAAAAAGTTTATGTGCCT
>CAZJYY010000072.1:0-10121 GCA_964550315.1 uncultured Oscillospiraceae bacterium
AGCCATTTGAGGATAAACTGCTTTTCAAGTATGAGAAGCACGCCGAACAAAAGTCCCCAAATAACGAAGTTCCATGCTGCGCCGTGCCAAAGTCCCGTAGCTGCCCACACAATTCCGATGTTGAGATACCACCGCCCCTTTGACACACGGTTTCCCCCCAGCGGAATGTAAAGATAATCTCTGAACCAACCGCCGAGAGTCATGTGCCAGCGGCGCCAGAACTCTGTTATGCTTTTTGAGATAAATGGATAATTAAAGTTTTCCGGAAAGCTGAAGCCAAAAATTCTTCCAAGGCCAATGGCCATGTCGGAATAACCGGAAAAGTCAAAGTATATTTGAAGGGTAAAGGCGCAGGCGTATATCCAAAAAAAGCCCATGGACTTTTCCCCGCTGTCTCTGAAAATTGCGCAAAGCTCTCCCATGGCGTTGGCAATAAGCACCTTCTTTGCAAGTCCGAACACGAAGCGGCGCACCCCAAGGTAAAGCCCGTCCACGGTAATTTTGCGCTCATGCAGCTCTGCGGAAATGTCCGTATACCGCACAATAGGGCCTGCAATAAGCTGGGGAAAAAGGCAAACGAAGGTTGCCAAAGTGCCAAGGTTTCTTTCCGCCTTTGCATCTCCACGGTATACATCAATGGTATAGCTCATGGTTTGGAAGGTGAAAAAACTTATGCCGATGGGCAGCGGAACCTTTGTAAGAGGAATTGAGGCATTAAAAATTGAATTCACCGAGCCAATGAAAAAGTCCGCATATTTAAAAAATCCCAGCATGGCAAGATTTATTATAATGGACGATATAAGCGCTGCCTTAGCCTTTTTTGTTCCCCTGTGCTTTTCAATGTACAGGCTGTGGGCATAGTCGGACAGAGAGGAAAAAATCAGCAGCAAAACATAAATCGGCTCACCGAAGAAGTAAAAAACCAGGCTGAAAATAAGAAGGACGTAGTTCTTCGCCGAGCGGGGCACTATAAAATAAAGCACCAAAACTGCCGGAAGGAACACATATAAAAAGCTTATGCTTGAAAACAGCATATCCGTTCTCCATTTTTAATCGTAGTAAAAGCCCCCGTGGATTAGCAGCGGGGGCTTTGGAAATTAAAGCTTATTCTATGCCCAAAGAGCATCGAAGTTTTTGACCATTGCATCGGTGATGTCACTAAAGGACATTACCAGAAGAATGGTGTTGCCATGGGCGACAACAGCGGTCTTTTCAGCTTCAACGCAAACCCACTTGCGGGGATTTGCATTTGCCTCTATCTCCGCTTTGACAGCTTCAACGTCGGTACCGTCGGGAACTCTCAAGAGCACTGCAGAGTGTGCCACAGCGCTGATCATGCCCTCGGAAGCAAGAGCCTCCGCACCGTCAATGGGGGCAACGAAAAGGAAGCTTTCATACATCTCAGGCTCTACCTTAACATTGTCAACCATGGGCACATCCTTAACATCTGTAAGTATGTTTTCAAAAATCTCTTCAAGGCTCATTGTGTCGCCGGGCTTTTCCGCATCGGCGGAGCCGCCGTTTCCTGCGGAGCAGGCTGCCATGGAAAGCACCATAACTGCGCAGAGAATAAGGGTAATGGTCTTTTTCATTATTGTTGTTCTCCTTGTACTTGTGTTTGATCTTTTCACGGAGGTCGTCCGTGCTAGGTTAGACGTAGGAACGTTCGGAATGTTCCATAATGCCTCAAAGTTTTTCTTAACATAAAAGTGAAATGGCAAAATACGTTTGCTTTTATGTATTATCGCCGTATATTTTGCATTGTATCACATATGCCATTATTTTGCAATTTTCACGTTCCTGTGGTATTATGGTAGATATATAAAGGCAGTTTTGGGGAGGTGCGAAAATGGCAGAGCTGTCAGACGATATCCGTTATTTAAAGGGCATAGGCGAGCAGCGTGCCAAGCTTTTAGCCAAGCTTGACATTTGCACTCTTCGTGACCTTATATCATATTTCCCCCGTGGCTATGAGGACCGCAGCAAAACCGTACCTATTGCCGCCCTCAGCCCCGACGAGCCGGCCTGCTTTTCCGGAATTGTGGCAGCCGAGCCCACTTTAAGTCGGGTGCGCCGTGGGATGGAGCTTGTCAAGCTCCGTGTTGTGGACGACAGCGGGGCGATTGACATTACATATTTCAATCAAAGCTATGTCCGTCAGCAGCTTAAAGCCGGGCAGGGCTATATATTCTACGGCAAAATGATTGTGGACGGCTTTCGCCGCAGCATGACCAACCCGCTTTTTGAGCCGGAGGATTCCCCCGGTACTGTTACGGGGCGCATAGTTCCACTATACAGGCTGACCTCCGGCATTTCACAAAAGGTGCTTATGAGCTCTGTGCGCCGTGCACTTGACGAGTGCGAAAGCAAAATTCCCGATGCCCTTCCAAGCGCTGTTTCGGAAAGCTACGGACTCTGTCGGGCGGCCTACGCCTATGAAAACATTCACTTTCCACCGGACTTTGCAGCGCTGGAGCTTGCTCGCCGCAGGCTGATTTTCGAGGAGCTTTTTGTTCTTTCCTGTGCGCTCACCCGCATGAAGCAAAGCCGTGTCAAGAAAAGCGGAATTATCGTTTCCACCCCGGATCTAAACGAATTTTACAGCGGCCTTCCCTTCGCCGCCACAGGTGCCCAGCAGCGTGCCATCCTTGAAGCTGCAAGGGACATGGCGGGGGGAAGCTCCATGAACAGGCTTATTCAAGGCGACGTGGGAAGCGGAAAGACTCTTGTTGCCGCCGCCTGCATTTGGTGCGCCTGTCGTGGCGGCCTTCAATGTGCCTTTATGGCCCCCACGGAAATTCTTGTGAATCAGCATCTTCTCACCCTTACCCAGCTTTTGTCCCCCTTTGGAATTCGGGTTGAACGGCTGGTGGGTTCAATGACCGCAAAGCAAAAGCGTGCCGTACTGGAGGGACTCTCCTCAGGTGAAATTGATTTGGTGGTAGGTACTCATGCGCTTTTGAGCGAAAACGTTGAATTTCACGAGCTTGCCCTTGTTGTAACGGACGAGCAGCACCGCTTCGGCGTAAGCCAGCGTGCCGCCCTTGCCGCCAAGGGACGAAGTCCTCACACTCTTGTTATGTCGGCAACGCCCATCCCCCGCACTCTTGCGCTAATGATTTACGGGGATTTGGACGTTTCCATTATTGACGAACTGCCCCCCGGGCGGCAGAAGGTGGACACCTTTGCCGTTGGCGAGGCCATGCGTGAGCGCATGTACAAATTCATGCAAAAGCAGGTGGATGAAGGGCGTCAGGTGTTCGTTGTGTGCCCCGCCATTGAGGATAATGAGGAAAACCCAGATAATCTTAAATCTGCGGTGGAGTATGCTCGAGAGCTGCAAAATAAAATCTTTCCAAAGCTGAAAATCGGCTGCGTCCACGGCAAAATGAAGGCTGCCGATAAGGACAAGACCATGCTCGCCTTCTCCGATGGCGAGATAAACATTCTTGTTGCCACAACAGTGGTGGAGGTTGGGGTGGATGTTCCCAACGCCTCACTTATGGTGGTGGAAAATGCCGAACGCTTTGGCCTATCACAGCTTCATCAGCTTCGGGGCCGTGTTGGTCGTGGAAATCATAAAAGCTACTGTATCCTCGTATCCGACGAAAAGTATCAGGATGCCGCAGTGCGCCTTAAGGTACTGGAAAAGACCTCCGACGGCTTTAAAATTTCTGAAGAGGACTTGAAGCTTCGGGGCCCCGGCGACTTTTTCGGTTCCCGACAGCACGGTTTGCCGGAAATGCATATTGCCGATCTGTGCACGGATATGCGCATTCTTAAGGACGCACAAAGCGCCGCCCAAGCCCTTTTGGAGAGCGATCCTTCCTTGAACGAACCGGAAAATCAGCCCTTGAAAAAGCGCATTCAGGAGCTCTTTGAAGTAAACGAGGGCATTTTAAACTAAAGCTACAATAACAAATATCCCCTCCTCTGCGCATATACTTCCATGTGCGGGACGAGGGGATTTTTTTATGCTCAAAAATTGTCTCCTGCACAGGACGGTATGCTTTTGTGGGTAAATCAAAGCTTTTACGGGATACGGGGCTTTTAACCGCCTCCTCCCTTGTAATGAGGGCAATAGCCCTTTTATTTCAAATGTGGCTGGTGTCCCGAGTGGGTGCGGCGGGAATCGGGCTTTACGGGCTTGTTGGCTCTGTGGGCTTTCTTGCAGCGACCTTTGCCATCTCCGGCATCCGCTTTGCCTCCACCCGGCTTATTTCCGAGGAGATAGGCTATGGCCGTGAGGGCGGTATAGGCCGTGCAATGCTTTTATGCCTTAGCTACAGCCTGCTTTTCGGTCTTTCTGCAGCACTAATCCTTTATCTGTGTGCCGAGCCCGTGGGATTTCTTTGGGTGGGCGACGCAAGAACAGTTTTATCCCTTCGTATTGTATCCTTCAGCCTGCCCTTCATATCCCTTTCCTCTGTTTTTTACGGTTATTTCACTGCCAACGGAAGGATATATAAGGCGGCGGCCGTGCAGGTTGCTGAGCAGCTTGTTCGTGTATACCTTGTTATGCTGTTTCTTCGGTACGCCACACCCGGGGATTTGGAGCAGTGTTGCGCCGCCGTTTCCGCAGGAAGCGCCTGCGCCGAGCTTGTATCCTTCCTTCTTATGCTGACGGTCTATCTTTTTGACCGAAAGCTTCGTCCCACAATGGTGGAAAAGCCGCCGAGACTGCCCTCCCGCATGCTGGGTATAGCTGTTCCGCTGGCACTGTCCGCATATGCCCGCACCTCCCTTTCCACTGCCGAGCAGCTTTTGGTACCCAAGGGTCTAAAGCAGTCGGGCTTGACCGCCGACCTTGCCCTTGCGGGCTACGGCACTATTCAGGGCATGGTGTTCCCAATAATATTTTTTGCCTCCTGCATTGTTTCCGCCCTTGCGGAGCTTGTAGTACCCGAGCTTACAGCGGCACAGGTTTCCGGCGATAAAAAACGTATTTATCGGCTGGTATCTGTACTTTTAAAAAAGAGCATACTTTTTTCCCTTTTTATGGGCGTTATGCTTTACCTCCTTGCGGATATTTTGGGGCAAAAGGTTTACGGCAGCGTGGAGGCGGGAAAATACATACGCATTTTTGCCCTGCTTGTACCTATAATGTACACCGATATGATGACCGACGGCTGCTTAAAGGGTCTGGGACAGCATGTTTGGTCCATGGGCTTTAACATAGCAGACGCCCTTTTGGGCGTGGTTCTTGTAATAATCGTTCTTCCCCGCTACTCCCTTTCAGGCTACATTTTCATAATTTTCTTTGAGGAAATCTTCAATTTTGCCCTAAGCACATGGAGACTTCGCATCGTTATGAAAAATATAAAAGCACCGTGAAAAAATTCCACGGTGCTTATTACTTATTCTCTGTAAAGGGCAATGAATTCCTCCAGGCAAAGCGCGTTTTTCATTATGTATTCCGCTGCCTCCTTGCCCACATAACGGAAGTGCCAGGGTTCAAACATTACCCCTGTTATCTCCGTTTTGTCCTTTGGATAGCGCAGGATAAAGCCATATTCGGCGCAGTGCGCCTTCATCCACTTGGAAAGCTCTGTGTCCTCAAGACTCTCGTTCATGTACTGGTAGTATTTGTCCACAATGTCCGTGGCAAGCCCAAGCTGGTGCTCGCTTGTGCCGGGATAGGCAACAATGGTCTTTGCCTTTTCAATGGCAGCTTCCCTGCTTCCGGAGCTCCACACATATTCATTTACCTTATTGTTAAAAAGCATTTCCTGTGTGGCATAGGGTCTGTAGGTGGAGCTGACCACCACAGAAAGCCCCTCATTGCGTGCCGCCGCAACAAACTCCTTCAGAGCCTCCACCGCCCTGCTGTCAAAATTCTGACCGTTTTCAACGGATGTAAGCTCCGGGGCATAGTCTGCTGCAAGAAGATTATCCTTATTCACCAAAACATATTCCCAAGAGGTCTTGTCAATCTCCGGCCTGTCCGCATAGGGCTCTGGTGTAGGTGTAGGTGTGGGTTCCGGTGTCGGCGTTGGAGTAGGCTCCGGAGTCTCTTCCACAACCGGCTCGGACTCCACCGGAAATTTTGGTTCCGGCTCATTGGTTCTTATATAAAACATAACCGCAAGTCCGCAGCACAGGAGTACCAGCAGCAAGCAGGACAGGATTTTACTTTTCTTCATTTTTTCGACCTCCGGGAAGCGCATATGAAGATTTTAGCATATTATGCCTTTTGGAGCAAGACATCTATTACTCTAAATATATTTAAAATACGGCACAAACTCAGTTGAAATAGGTCGAAAAATGTGGTTTACTAATACCGTTGGCCTGGTGTCACCTGCTGATGCACAAAACATTTAAACGGAGGCTGTAATGGTTTTCTCAAGCCTTATTTTTTTATACGCTTTTCTTCCTTTAAGCCTGTTGGCATATTTTCTTTGTAAGGGCTGGCGTGCAAAAAATGTTACCCTTTTAATTTCCTCTCTTATCTTTTACGCCTGGGGCGAGCCGAAATACGTTCTGCTGCTTATCATCATGGCCTTGGCGGACTGGTTTCTGGCCTTGCAGATTCATAATACTGAGGATAAAAAAAGAAAAAAGCTTTTTCTTATTTTTACCTGCATTGTTGATTTGGGGCTTCTTGCCGTTTTTAAATACTCGGGCTTTTTTTGCTCCTTCTTCGGCGACCCTCCGGAGTTTATAAAAAACATTGCCCTGCCCATCGGCATCTCGTTTTACACCTTCCAGCTTCTAAGCTACGTTGTGGATGTTTACCGTGGTGATGTGCCCGCTCAAAAAAGCTATTTTAATGTGCTTTTGTACGCCGGACTTTTTCATCAGTGCGTGGCCGGCCCAATCGTGCGATACAGCACCATAGCCGACGAGCTTTTTTCCGACAGGGACGAACGGCGGGACATGGCCGCCGGAATCTCCCGCTTTTGCGTTGGCCTTTCTAAGAAGGTGCTGCTTGCAAACGTCTGCGGTGAGCTTGCCGACAAGCTCCTTCTTCCCGCCTCCACTGCCGGTGCTGCCGGTGTCGCAGCAATACAGGATTTGCCTGTTTTGGGTGCATGGCTGGGCATTATAACCTACGCCTTCCAAATTTACTTTGACTTCTCCGCCTATTCAGACATGGCTCTGGGCATGGGGCAAATGCTGGGACTGCACTATCTTGAAAACTTCAACTACCCCTACATATCCAAAAGCGTATCTGAATTCTGGCGCCGCTGGCACATTTCCCTGGGCTCCTTTTTCCGTGACTATGTTTATATTCCCCTGGGTGGAAACAAGGTTTCAAAGTGGCACAACGTCTTTAATCTCTTCGTCGTTTGGGCACTAACCGGTCTTTGGCACGGCGCAAGCTGGAATTTCGTGCTTTGGGGCCTTTATTACTTTGTTTTTGTGGCCGCAGAAAAGCTGTTTTTAGGAAAAATCCTTAAAAAGCTACCCGCCTTTATTGACCACATTTATCTTATTTTTGTGGTGCTGCTTGGCTGGGTATTGTTCCGTTTTCAGGATTTGGGCATGGTCTTTGCCGTCATAAAATCCCTTTTTGGAGTGAACGGCAACCCTGTTTCAGGCTTTGAGGCCGTGGTAAGTCTGAAAAACCACATATTTTTCCTTGTTCTTTGCGTGGTGGCCTGCACGCCCCTTGTTAAAAACATCAGCACCGCTATACGGGAGCGCATGTGCCGCAGTCATAGGGGTGAGCTTGTCTACACAATAGTTTTCCGCCAGCTTGTTCCCATTACACTTCTTCTTTTATCCACCGCCGCTCTTGTGGGCGACAGCTATAATCCCTTCATCTATTTTCAATTTTGAGGAATCATAAATGAACGATCTTTTGGAAAAAGAAAATACTCAAGTCCCTTGCGCCCCTGCGGAGGAGAAGGAACGGGCCCCCATTTCCGTTTTGTGGCTGCTGCCATTTTTTATGGTCCTCGCCATTTTATGCGCAGTGGGTTATATACCCGGCCTTCGTCCAAGCACCTCCGAAATAGAAAAGCGGGAATTGAAGAAATTTCCCGAGTTTTCCATGGAGGCACTTTTTCAGGGCAGCTATTTTGACGATATCAGTGCCTGGTATTCAGACACCTTCCCCTATCGGGAAAGCTGGCTTTCCGTCAGCTCCCAGCGCAGCGAGCTTTACGGTATCTCCGACGTTTCCGTCCACGGTGAGCTTTCCTCCGGGGACGATATTCCCGACGCCCCGCCCATCACCCCTGTGCCAACGGCGGCACCTGCCGTTACCCCTTCCCCAGAGCCTACCTGGGGCGGCATAGATGTTGATGCGGAAAATTTGGAAACAAACCACTTCGGTGCGCTGCTTCAGGTTGGGGACAGCGTTTTTGAGCAGTTCGTCTTTGTCCAGTCCGGAGCGGAAAGATATGCGGCTATGGTAAGCAAGGCGGCAGAGGTTTGCGGCGAGCGGGCAAAGGTCTATGATATTCTTGCCCCAACGGGCATGGGCATAATGCTTCCTTCAGACTATATTGAGGAAATCGGCGCTTCCGACCAACAGAAGGCCGCAGAATACATGTATGCCTGCATGAGCGAAAAGGTCACAACTGTTAACGCCTATCCCTCCATGTTGGAGCACAACGACGAGTATCTTTATTTCCGTACCGACCATCACTGGACGGCACTGGGCGCATACTATGCCTATGCCGAATTCTGCAAAACCGCAGGACTTGAGGCGGCGGAACTTGAGGATTTTGAGGCTCTTGAATACCCTGGCTTTCTTGGCTCCTTCTACTACAGCATCGGTGGAAATACCGCAATGAAAGCAAATCCCGACAGCGTTGTGGCCTACAATCCCACAGGCGAAATTGAAATGAAAATAACCGCCAAGGAGGGCAACACCTTCCCCTGGCCGGTTATAAACGATATGACCCACACCGGCAGCAGCGGCCTATACCTTTCCTTTATCGGCGGCGACAATCCGCTTACGTATATGCACAATGCCGATATAAAGGACGGCTCTACCTGCCTTTTAATCAAGGAATCCTTCGGCAACTGCTTCGCCCCGTTTTTGACCCAAAATTACGAAAACGTCTACGTTGTGGATTATCGCCACTACCGTGCCATGACTCTTAGCGGCTTCATCGATACCTATGAGGTGGATGATGTCATTTTCTTGAACGCTATTTCCATGGCGGAGGCCAGCGGCGCTTTAGGGCTTATGGAATACTTCGTGGGACAGTAATCGCCCTATCTCCAATATTTTTCCACGTCTTTGTGCCAAAAATATTTTATATTCTATATCTGCTCATTTTAAATGGGGATATTGGTAATCTGTTCGGCACATATTATTCAAAGGAGCGTGAAACCATGTTTTTTGATGCAACTTATATTTATATAGTCCTTCCGGCGGTCATCCTTGCCATGATAGCCAGCAGCAGTGTTAACTCCACCTTCCGGCGGTACTCAAAACAGCAGTCCTCTACCCGTATCACCGGCGCTCAGGCGGCCCAGCGTGTGCTGTCCGCAAACGGAATAAGGGACGTTCGCATTGAAATGGTTGCCGGAAATCTTACCGACCACTATGACCCTCGGACAAACACCATCCGTCTTTCACAAAGCGTTTACAATAGCAGCAGCACCGCTGCCATCGGCGTTGCCTCTCACGAGGCGGGGCACGCAGTTCAGTACGCTGTGGGCTATGGCCCTATAAAGCTTCGGGCTGCGATAATTCCTATCACGAATATCGGCTCAAAGCTTGCCCTGCCCCTTATTATTCTAGGCATCATACTGGGCGCAACATCGGAGCTTTTTATAAACATTGCCTATGTGGGCATTCTTTGCTTCGCCCTGTCCACTGTATTTCAGCTTGTAACCCTTCCGGTTGAATTTAACGCCAGCCGCAGAGCTTTGGAAACCATTGAGTCCACAAACATGCTTTGGGGCGATGAACTTTCCGGAGCAAGGCGGGTGCTTCGGGCGGCAGCAATGACCTATGTTGCGGCTCTTGCGGTTTCTTTAGCCCAGCTTCTTAGGTTTTTGCTTCTTGTCAATCGAAATCGAGACAGATAAGAAAAGCTCCCTCTCGGGAGCTTTTCTTATTTTTCAAGTCCGCAGCGGAGCTTCTCCAGGGCCTTTTTTTCAATTCTTGAAACATAGCTTCTGCTGATTCCGCACATTTCCGCAACCTCATGCTGCGT
>CAZJYY010000073.1:0-9921 GCA_964550315.1 uncultured Oscillospiraceae bacterium
GTGCAACGCCCAACCCCGATGCGACAAATGGGGAACTCTCCACTGTTAACGAGGGTATGCTTATCATGGCTACCAATGCCGCCTTCTCCCCTTACGAGTACTACGAGGGAACAAAGATTGTCGGTATTGACGCCGAAATCGCCGCAGCAGTTGCCGAAAAGCTCGGTCTTGAGTTAAAAATCGAGGACATGGAGTTTGATTCAATCAATCTCGCCGTATCCAGCGGTAAGGCTGACATTGGGTTTGCCGGAATGACCGTTAACCCCGAGCGTCTTGAGGTTGTTAACTTCACAACCAGCTACACCACAGGTGTTCAGGTTGTTATCGTCCCTGAGGACAGCAAAATCACCAGCGTTGACGACCTTTTTGCAGAAGGTGCACAGCACACCATCGGTGTTCAGCGTGGCACCACCGGAGACATATATACCACCGGCGACATAGAGGACGAAGGACTTGGCACCATCGACCGTTACAGCAAGGGTGCTGATGCTATCATGGCTCTCAAAACCGGCAAAATCGACTGCGTTGTCATAGATAATGAGCCTGCAAAGGTGTTTGTTGCCGAAAATGACAATCTGAAGATTTTGGAGACCGCATATACTCTCGAGGATTATGCAGCTTCTGTTTCAAAAGACAATCCCGCTCTGCTTGCTGCTGTAAACAAGGCTCTTGAAGAGCTGATAGCTGACGGCACCATTAAGGCAATTATTGAAAAATACATTCCCGCTGAATAAGTTTACAAGCCAAAAGGGGCGTTCTCGCCCCTTTTGGACTTTATACATCACCCTTTAATAGGAGATTACATATATGATAAGCGCAACTTTGCAAGCTTTCATTGATTCCGCACCTCAATGGATGCTTAATTTTCCCGAATGGCTTTACGATATCTGCTATAAGTTTTTTAAATGCTTCATTTATAATGACCGCTACATGATGTTTCTTACCGGCCTTGGGAACACCCTAAAGCTCACTTTTTTTGCCCTTTTAGTCGGTATCGCTTTGGGCGTTGTTGTTGCTTTGATTCGTGTAAGCTGGGACAAGCGGGGCAAGGAGATGCTTCCCGGCCCGGGAAAATTCTTTCTTGGTCTTGCAAACGCAATAGCCAAGGTATACCTTACCGTTATCCGTGGTACTCCTGTTGTTGTCCAAATTTTAATTATTTTCTTTGTAATAATGGCAAGCAGCAATAACAAGGTATTGGCGGGAGTCGTGGCCTTTGGTATAAACTCAGGTGCATATGTGGCCGAAATTATTCGCGGCGGCATCATGTCTGTTGACGAAGGTCAGACCGAGGCCGGGCGTAGCCTTGGCTTTGGCTATGTTCCCACCATGTGCTTCATAGTTCTGCCCCAAGCATTTAAAAATGTGCTGCCCACGCTTGTTAATGAATTTATCACACTGTTAAAGGAAACCGCCGTGGCCGGCTATGTCGGTCTGACGGATCTTACCTATGCCGGAAACATTGTAATCGGCGCCACATATGAGAGCTTTATGCCCCTTATTGGTGTTGCGGCAGTATATCTTATTTTGGTCATGTTCTTCACATGGCTCATGGGTAAGCTTGAAAGGAGGCTGAGAGCCGGTGAAAGATGATGTTTTAATCAGCGTCAGGGATGTAAAAAAATACTACAACGGAGACGCAATAAAAGCCCTTGACGGCATTTCCGCCGACATAAAAAAAGGCGAGGTCGTTGTTGTGATCGGCCCCTCCGGCAGCGGAAAGTCCACCTTTCTTCGCTCCCTTAACCTTCTCGAGATACCTACAGACGGGCAAATTCTTTTTGAGGGAACGGATATTACCGACCCGAAAACAGATATTAACGTGCACCGTCAGAAAATGGGCATGGTTTTTCAGCAATTTAACCTTTTCCCCCACATGACCATATTGAAAAACATGACCATTGCCCCAATTAAAATTCTTAAAATGCCCAAGGAGGAGGCCGAAAGCAAGGCCATGGCCCTTCTTCGGCGTGTGGGTCTTGAGGACAGGGCAAACGCCTATCCCAGCCAGCTCTCCGGCGGGCAAAAGCAGCGTATTGCCATTGTCCGTGCCCTTTGCATGAATCCCGACGTAATGCTTTTTGACGAGCCCACAAGCGCCCTTGACCCGGAAATGGTGGGCGAGGTGCTTGACGTTATGAAAAGCCTTGCTCAGGAGGGCATGACCATGGTCGTTGTCACCCACGAAATGGGCTTTGCCCGTGAGGTCGGCAGCCGTGTCATATTCATGGACGAGGGTAAAATTATTGAGGAAAACACACCGGACAAGATTTTCGACGCTCCGAAAAGCGAGCGGCTTCAAGGCTTTCTTGCAAAGGTGCTGCATTAAAAAAATCGTCCCAATTGGGACGATTTTTTTATTTTAGTTTTCTTCCTCCGTCGCTACAATAAGCTCGCAAACGCAGTCCTCAAAACGCTTCTTCAGCGCCGTCTCCACCTTGCCGCTGACCTCCTTGAGCCGCTTTATGGACAGCTCCTCCCCGTCAATGGTGAAGTAAACCGACACCCACAGCCGCCGACCTGTGCGGGTAACGTCGTAAAATACCGGCATGAAGGAATGCTCACTTAATATTTCTCCGCAGGTTTCCTTAATCTCCTCAACCGTGCTTTGCTCCGGGGAAAACAAAAACACATCCTTCAGCGCCCGCCACAGCATTTTAATGTTCTCCGGCAGCATAAACACCACAATTACCACGGCTATAAGCTGGTCAAAATACGGTGAAATAAACGCCAGCGGAGTCTTTGAAAGAAACATGGAGCCGAAGAAGGCCACAGACATGCCTATACTATAAAAAATATCCAACTTCCACGCCAAAAGCTCCGACTTTATGGTGGGCGAGGACACTATGCGGTTAAGCCGACGCATAACTATGTACACGACAATATTTACTGTGCCCAAAATAAGCTCAAAGAAGGAAATTTGTCCGCCATCCACCGGATTTCCCCCTGATAGGGCCAGCTCAATACTGTTTATGGTCAAGCCCAAGGTAACGGATAGCATCATGACACCCTTGATTATTACAAAAATGGACTCCACCTGCAAATATCCGTAGGGTCTTTTTTCAGAAATCGGCTTGTGGAACAAAGGTGTGATAAACAACGTCAATACAACAATTACCAGCTCGGAGGCATCGTACACGGCATCCATCAGCACTGACTGGGAGTGAGTGTAAATTGCCATAAACACTTCGATAATTGCAAAAATCAGTCCCGCCCCGAAGGATACCCATAGAATTCTCTGTTCAGTTTTTCCCGCGTTCTGCGCTGTCATTTTAACAAATTCTTTCCTGTAAATTTTAAAATTTCGTTCTTACCCGTGGATCGCTCCCTTGCTCTACAGTTAAAAACGGGTAGTCCGATTTAAGGTGATTGGAGCCTTACACTCCATATTACCACATAAATAAGTGAAAAAGTTGAAACTTTGTGAATTGTTTATTTAAATTCTTCAAGCCACGTATTTATTTGCTACCAAGAGCCTTCTGAAATTTCAAATTATTACAGGCTCGGCACAAAAGTTTCTTAGATTTTTACAAATGGTGAAATTTTCAATACCGTGTTTACCTTGTCGCATACTTATGCTACAATAGGCGTAATTTAAGCTGCCACGGGCTACTCGTGGGGAGCTTAGAAAAGGCCATTAGTCGGCGCACCGCAGACGGGCATTTGCCCCAGCTTTTATGGCCGCACGCAGTAAGCTTTACTTGAAAGTACTTTGTCGTTAATTAAGTACCGGAATTTTTTAATCGTCTTATCACCTCTCTACCTTGCGTGATAAGATAAGGCCTATAGAAATTTGTGCCGATGCAAGGCGGCGGAACGGATGATTATTATGCGAAAATATATTTTATTTCTTTTAATAGCCCTTCTTACCCTATCCCTGTGCGGCTGTGACGGTACTGCAGTCCCCACTCCGGATACATCTTCCCCGGCAGACAGCGTATCCCCCTCACCGGATGCCTCCACAGAAACAGATATACCCGACCCCAGTGAGTCTCCAGAGCCAACTGAAACACCTGTAGTAAAGCTGGATAACGAGGACCGTGCCTCTCGCTTCCTTAGCTATATTGAGGAAAACTACGATAAGCTTTTGGCGCTTTGCCACGGCTATATCGCCGGCATCGGCTTTATTGACCTGGATTGTGACACGGGTATCGAAATGCTTATATTTGACGGCGGCGCTTCCGCCGCCATGGGCGTGCAGTTTTTTGACATTGTCGAGGATTCCGTTGAGTGCATTTCCGCAAGCTCCCAGCCCGAAAACGCTGAGATGAAGGGGAAATACTACACCGATGTTTACGTTAACGCCAATCTTTTTGAAGATTTTCGCCGCTTGAAGGACAATAACAACGACGAGGAGTTTTTCATAGTTGAAAGCGGAAACGGCGCCATTGACTTCATCTATCGCGAGCTTATCCGCTTCGGCTGCGGCGACAAGGGTCAGCTTACGCTAGAAGCGCTTATGTACAAATACGAAGAGTATGACATGGACACCGGCAAGCTTTTGAGCACTAAATATACCCTTTCCGGTCAGGAGGCTTCCCAGACAAAGTACGATGAAGCCCGCACCGCTCTTTTCAGCAAGGCTGAGGACACCAAATACGAGGCTTCCGGCGTCTTTCTTTGGGAGGAGCCCGGCTCCTCTGCGGAAATGTCCTCGGAAAAACTGTTGGATATGGCCAAAAAGGCCATAGACCGCTGGAAGGAAAGCGAAACAAAATAATTAAAACTGTCTTATATATTTGAAATACACATAAAAAATGCGAGAGACTTTTGTCCTCGCATTTTTTCTATTTTCTCTTTTTATCATACAGTTCCTCCGCCGGGCATAGCATATACCAAAGACATGGGAGGTGTATTTATGATACATGATGACTACGGTAAAAAGGGGACAAGGCCCCACAACATAATTCTTGAGGACAGGGCACGGCTGTCCGTAACCGGAGTGGAGGACGTGGAAAGCTTTGACGACACCCAGATAGTGCTGCGCACCTGCATGGGAAGCCTTATTTTGCGGGGGAGTGAGCTGCACATAGACAAACTAAGCCTTGAAAGCGGAGAAATGAGCATAACCGGTCTTGTCACCGACGTAAGCTATGAGGAAACCGCTCCTGCCGGCAGCCTTTGGCAAAGGCTTTTTCGATAAGGCGTGGAGCATCCGGTAAACTACCAGCTCACTTGCGCTCTGCTTTCCGCCGCTTTGGGCATGGTCGCAGGGGTTCTGTGGGACATTTTGCGTGGCTTTAGCTTCGGCTCACGCTCACGCTTCGCCGTTCATTTAACAGATGGAATTTTCTGTGTTCTTATTTTTACTGCACTGTTTTTCTTCACCATGTCAGTGGGCAACGGTGAGCTTCGCCTATTCATTTTGATCTGCACGGCTCTGGGCGCAATTTTGTACCGTCTTTTACTGTCCCGTGTGGTATCCCCCTTTTTCAGGGCGCTTTTTTCCGCCTTTTTCCAGGTTATTTTCCTTATTCTCCGTCCCTTCGTTCTGCTTTGGCTGAGCATGGAAATTTTTTTAAAAAACCACTTTAAAAAATTGCGTTTATGGTATAGAATAAGGTATATTGGATTAGTAGCGGATAAACATGCCTCAAAAAAAGGGGTGCATTATAATGAAAATGAAGAAGGCCAGCCTTATAACCAAAACGGTCATAGCAGCTCTGGTAATATATGCGGTAGTAAGCCTTGTGTCCACGAGGAATCAACTGTCGGAAGCGGAAAAAAAGTGCGGCGAGCTGCAAGAGCAGGTGGACGACACCATGCAGACTAACTCAGAGCTACAATATGCAATAGACCACAGTGAGGATGCCGACACCATTGAGGACGTGGCAAGAAATAAAATCGGTTTGGTTAAACCCGGCGAAAAAATATTTTACGATATAGGAAACTAAGGCAGCGGTGTACAATTTCGGCTTTGGGTCGTTTTTTGCCCGTTTGCCCCAACACAAAAAATACAAGGCACTGCCTGTACAGGAGGACAAAGCTCTTATATGCAGCCAAATGTGGGAGATATTTTAGAAGGGAAGGTCACCGGAATTACTAATTTCGGCGCCTTTGTAACCCTGCCCGGCGGAAAAAACGGTCTCGTACATATTTCCGAGATCTCCAGCAGCTATGTTAACGACATTCATGAGCATCTTTCCGATGGTCAAACGGTTCAGGTTAAGGTAATCGGCATCAACGAAGGCGGAAAGATAAATCTTTCCATAAAGCAGCTTGAAGCCCCTGCCCCCCGTCCCGTTCAACGACCGCAGCAGCCCCGCCCCTCAGCGCCAAGACCTGCGTCTGCTCCCACACCGCCTCCGGCGGCTCCCTCGGCAGACCAGCTTTTCGAGGATAAGCTTAAGCAGTTCATGCAGGACAGCGATAAGAAAATTGCCGGCAGCCGTGTATATGCCGACAAAAAGGGAAGCTACCGCCGCCGGCGTGATTAAGCCCCTGTTTAGTTTTTCACCTCGGTTCCATTCGGGAATCTTCACCTCAAAACCTAACATAACAAAAAATTGTCTTCTGAACAATTTCTGTTCAGAAGACAATTTTTTATATATAAGCCGGAGCGCACTGCGCCGCCGGATATCCTTTTGCGCCCCCTATGCCGCCCGTGAACGGGAAGCATATCGGCGCACTCCGGTGTGCTTTATCTCCTTCCACTCCGTCATTCGGCTGAAAAGGGACAGAGTTTGCAGTGGGATAAAGGAAAAGACGAACACTGGATACATCAATATACCTGAAAGCATGCTTAACGATAGTCTCCTTTGGAATAAAAGCGCAAGCACGGCATTTGCCACAGCCCCCAAATAACCGATTGCGATGGAAAGGGGAATGGATTTTAAAAAGCCGACAGGCTCTGCCACAAAAGCCACAATAAGCATAAATGGCATCACCGCCTGAACATAGGCAAACACGAACTGCATAAGCGTGTCAAAGCTCAGCGTGAAGCTTTCTCTAAAGAGCAGCCCACGCCACAAATCTCCTTTTTTCAAGGCAGCCACCTGCATAATGCCGCTCATCCAGCGGCGGCGCTGGGTAAGACTTGTTCGGAAGCTTAAGGGCTCTTCGTCGTATGTAACAGCGTCCTCACAAAAGGCAATCTGCTCGCCGGCGGCGGAAAGAGTTGCGAAAAACTCTGCATCCTCGGTTATGGTTTCGGTTTGGAAACCGCCCAGTTCTCTTAGTACCTCCGCCTTTACGGCGAACCCGGTTCCGATAAGCCTCGCCGATAGGCCAAGGTTTGCCCTTGCACGATTCATAAACATGTTTGCCACACAAAAATATATGTCGTAGCAGGCACACACCCAGGACTGCTCCCGATTTTTGGATAGTATCCTGCTCTTTGCAACTCGTGCTCCGCCGCAGAGAGTCCGATTCATGGCAGAAACAAAGTTTGGTGAAGCCTCGTTGTCAGCATCGAAAACAATGAAGGCATCGTAGTCCTGCTCCATAAGCTCCGCAGTGGTTTCCCTAAGCGCCGCGCCCTTGCTGCGCACCAAAGACGACACATTAAAGATTTTCGCCCCCGCTCTCAGAGCCTCCCCCTCGGTATCGTCACTGCAATTATTGGGGACGACATATATGTCCAAAAGCTCTTGGGGATAGTTTTGACATTTCAGGCTTTCCACAATACCGGCTATACAGCTTTCTTCATTTCTTGCGGGTATAAGCACGGCAAATCGAAGTCTATTATTTGTCTGGGGAGGTTTTCTCGGTTTAAACAGTGCAAACAAGGAAATAAGCATAAAGTAAAGCGCAAATACCTTTGTAAGC
Source organism: uncultured Oscillospiraceae bacterium (assembly GCA_964550315.1). GTDB lineage: Bacteria > Bacillota > Clostridia > Oscillospirales > Oscillospiraceae > UBA2658. The sequence continues at coordinate 7,768 of CAZJYY010000073.1, forward strand.
ACGGCAAATGCGTCTGATATGTAGTCAAGCATTGGGCATTCCCCTCCTTATCTTGTATATATCATAGCAAAATCCTTATTAAGAAAAAAGCACAGTAATCCTTAAGATTTCATTAAATATAGTTTCCGTTTTAAAGGGTGCAGCCCGTTTGCCGCACCCTTTAACCGTGTTTACACAACCACAACGGAACCAAAGCGCAGCTCTGCTTTGAAAAGGTCACCGTCTATGGTAAGCTTCAGCTTTCCGCCCATAAGCTCGGAAAGGCTCTTTGCGATGGAAAGCCCCAGCCCGCTGCCCTCGGTGTGGCGGGAGCTGTCCCCCCGGACAAAGCGCTCCATAAGCTCCTCCGCTGTAATATTAAGCGGGTACTTTGAAACGTTCTTGAAGGATATTAATGTCTCCTCCCCCGAAGTCTCCGTATCAATATATACTCTTGTATTGGGCATGGTGTACTTGCACACATTGTTTAAAAGGTTGTCAAAAACACGCCACATAAGCCGTCCGTCAGCCATAATCATGGCCGACTCCCTGGGCTTTGACACAACAGTTTCAAGCTCGCATTCCTTAAGCTTTGCTTCATATTCGCCCATAGATTGGGCAAGAAGCACGGAAACGTCGCAGGGGGCAAGGTTCACCTCCATGTTGCCCGTGGATGCCTTTGATGCCTCCACAAGGTCCACTATAAGCTTTTTAAGCCGCTCGGACTGGCGTTTTAGCACCTCAGTGTACTCGGTGATTTTTTCGTTTTCACAGTCCTCCTTAGAGATAAGGTCAACATAGTTGATGATGGAGGTAAGGGGTGTTTTAATGTCGTGGCTCACGTTGGTAATAAGCTCTGTTTTAAGGCGCTCACTCTTAAGGCGCTCGTCCACAGCTCTTGTCATACCAAGGCTTATGCTGTTAAGGTTCTCGCCATGCTCCTTAAAGTCCCAAAGCATGTACTTTGTGTCAACCTGCACGGATAAATCCCCTTTGGCAAGTCTTTGCCCCGCAGCCTGAAGCTTTCTTAAGGCAATTGCGGAATACCCCACAATAATCACAAGGATAAGCATTCCGAAAAGCCAGCCGGCCATACGCGTTCCATCGTTGTAGGACATTATCACAATAAGGCTCGCTATGCCCAAAACCGCCAAAAACAGCATGCTTTTCCAGATAAGCGGCAGGTTGCGCACAAGGTGCACCACGGCGGCACAGAACTTTTTAATAAGACCCCATATCCAAAGTACAAGCTTTTTTGCGATTCTCCACGCCAAAAGAAGCACTGCGCATATAAGGGTATTTCTCCACCATCTGCCCATTTTCACACGGGTGGCAAAGCTCATGCTCCAGCCGAGAAATACGCAAAGCCCAAAAACGCTGCAGAAGCCAATTGTCAGGACAATAAGCATACCGGAGCTGTAGTAGCCGCAATCTGCGCAGAGATAAACCGCAAGGGTAACGGCGGCAACGCAGGCGGCTGTAAGAATGTCAAAGGGCAGCTTTGTCATAACGCCGGGGTGTATCTCATCATCCCCGGGCTTATGGCCTGCGGCACACATAAGATAGGCAAATAGCACCCCGCAGGCAACAAGGGACATAAAGCCAATAATGTATATCCAAAACCGCAGGGAATATGCCGTGCCCAAAAGGCTGTCAAGAGTTTTAAGATAGTCGCTTTGGGCAAAGCTATTATTTATATATACACCAACGGTAAACACCGTTTCGGTAGGTGTCTGTTCACCCTCCCCGGGATTCTCAAGCTCACCGGCCTGCTCCATGTCTGTGTTAAGAGCATCCGATGGCACAGGCTCACTGTAAGCAATATGTGAGCCGGGAATTTCATGCTGGCCGCCGTAATATTGCGAAGAGCTTTTTTGGCTGCCGTACAGAGTTTTCTCTCCGTCGCTTATAAAGAAGGAAAAGTTGGTGTCGTCGTACTCGTTGGACAAGCCAGCTTCCCCTTGATTAAGAAAGGTGATAAGTGCGTCGTCGGCACGGCTCATGGCCACGTCCCTGAAAAACTCCTCCTTGAACTGTGCCTCCGTCTTGGTGTAAAAATCGCCCTCTATCATAATGGCAGCGCCCACAACGGAGCCTGCTATTATGCAAGCAAATATGACAAACAGTATAAACGCCGTTATTTTCAGCGGCGTACTTTGTGTGGGATTGATTTTC
>CAZJYY010000074.1:0-9669 GCA_964550315.1 uncultured Oscillospiraceae bacterium
CACCAGCCTTCCAAGCTGGATACGTGGGTTCGATTCCCATCGCCCGCTCCAAAAAGAGGACAAAAATGTTTAATCGTTTTTGTCCTCTTTTTTTATTTAGAAAAGGATGGCGGGCACTAAAGTGCCCGCCATCCTTTTATCCACCGAACCCCTACGGACGGGATTTATTATATATTCTTTATCGCCAGATGAACCAAACCAGAAGATAGCCTGTGGTTACGGCGGCGAGGGTGAAGGGCACGCTTATTTTCATAAACTCGCCTGTTTTCACCTCATAGCCCTCCTTGCGCAGTATACCCAGGGCAGTTACGTTTGCGCTGGCGCCGATGGGGGTAAGGTTTCCGCCCAGGGTAGCGCCGGATAAAAGGCCGAAGTAAAGAAGATACGGATCTACACCCATTGTGGCTGCAATTGCCTGGGTAACCGGCAGCATGGTTGCAATATAGGGAATATTGTCAATAAATGCAGACAGCAGCACAGACGCCCATACTAAAAGGGAGAAGATGATAAATATATTATCCCCGCTAAGCCGCACAAAAAGATTGCTTATATCCTCAATTATTCCAACCTCGGTTATTCCGCCGATTACAACGAAAAGGCCCGCCAAAAGAAGAAGTGTGGTGTAGTCAATGTCGCAAACTGTCTTTTTAAGACTTTCCTTACTTCTGAACTTTATGTAATCATAAACCATACCTATCAGCATAAGCCCAACGCATATGAGTCCGCTGGTTATGGCGGGCTTTTCCCTTATAAAGGAGGACACGATGAGAAGCGCTATCATTCCCAAAAGAAGCACCGTGGGGAAATAGTCCTCCACCTTAGTAAGCCCCTTATGGCTTATTTTTTGGTCGTCACGGCGGAACACGAACAGCAGCACCAGCGTGGAGACGATGGCTCCCGCCTGCACCACCCAGAACATTCCGAATTTGCCTTGAAAAAAGAAGAAGTCCAGAAAATCAAGCCCCGCATAACCGCCCAAAAGAATCGACGTGGTGTCGCCCACTAAGGTTGCAGCGCCCTGCAGGTTAGAGGAAATGGCAATTGCCACTATGCTTGGCACCGGTGAGATGGACAGCTTCTTTGAAATCGTAAGGGCAATTGGTGCAACCATTAGCACCGTTGCCACATTGTCAACAAAGGCGGAAATTATTCCGGCAAACAGGGAAAGAGCAATAATCGCCCACTTTACATTCGGCGTTCTTATGATAAGCCAATCTGCCAAAAGTGCCGGCATTTTCGACTTGATGAAAAGGGACACTATGCCCATGGTTCCGGCAATTATTAAAATGACGTTCCAGTCTATGACGTAGAAAATTTCCTCCGTGGGCAAAATCCCTATGATGATCATAAGCGCACCCATGGCAGCGGCAATATACGCTCTGTGCTTGGGCAGTACAAGAAGTAAACCGTATGTCACAATAAAAATTACTAAGGCTGCTATCTTCATCTTTTCCCCCAATTATGATTTTATTTGTTCCCTATGGTAATGCTCTCAACAATATCCGCCACGTTTTCACACATATCGCAGCACTTTTCAAAGTAGCAGTATATCTCCCGCCAGGCAATCACCGTCAGCGGGTCTGAAACGGTGGAATGAAGGTTTTTCATGTTTTTAATGTACATGTCGTCACCAACCTCCTCCATTCGGTTTATCTCAACAATCAGCTCACTTAGCTTCTTGGACTTTTTGAAGTTGCGGAATTCCTCCAGCATCTCGGTCATAACACGGCAGCAGCTTATAATAAGCTCGGCAAAGCGAATGCTGTCCGGTCGTATCTCCCGCACATTATTGATGTATATGTGGATGAAAATATCCTCAATACAGTCCGTCACATCGTCGATGTTCTGACTAAGGTGAAGAAGGTCCTCCCTGTCTATGGGGGTAATAAAGGCTCGAACCAGCGCCGAGGTCATCTCATGTCGCTTACTGTCACCCTTGTGCTCAATTTCGTGAAGCATGGCACGGGGCTTCTCCAGCGCATTTGCATTGAAATTGCACAATACGTTTTTAAGCATTTCTGCGGCCTCACAGGAGATACGTGCGCTTTCAACAAAATTATCGAAATAAAAACCGTCCGATTTATAAGCCATAAAATCCTCCCTTTCTATTAAAAGACGTTAATAAATATTTTTGCGGTAATGTACCCTATAAGACCGCAGCCGGGGAAGGTAAGTATCCATGTTAGCACCATGTCCTTGACCACACCCAGATTGATGGCGGAAAGACGTTTTGTGGCGCCAACGCCCATTATTGCCGTGGTTTTCGTGTGGGTGGTGCTTACAGGTATTCCGAATATGGAGGATAATAAAAGGCATGAGGCGGCGGCAAGGTCAGCCGCAAAGCCTTGATAGCTTTCAAGCTTTACCATATCCATGCCCACGGCCTTGATTATTTTATAGCCACCCACGGAGGTGCCCACCGCCATAACAATTGAACAAAGTAGCATCATCCAAATTGGAAGAACCACGTCCCCCGTGGAATCGCTTCCGTTTGCCAAAAATACGCCCAGCACGAGAACGCCCATAAATTTTTGCCCATCCTGTGCGCCGTGCATGAAGGACATTGCCGCCCCGCCAAATATCTGAGCACCCTTGAAAAGTCCCGTGGTTTTGCGTCTGTCAATCCTTCGAAACAGGCTTACTGTAAGCTTTGTCATAAAATAGCCCAGGCCAAATCCCAGTCCCGTGGACAACACAAGGCCGTAAATAACCTTTATCCATTCGCTGCCGTTGATGCCGGAAAGCCCGTTGTGAAGGGCAATTGCCGCCCCTGAAAGTCCGGCAATCAAGGCATGGCTTTCGCTGGTGGGTATACCAAAATACCAGGCCGCCGTGGCCCAGATAATAATGGCAAAAAGTGCCGCACAAAGTGCAATTGTTGCATCCGCCGTGTTACCATCAAAATTTACCATATTTTTAATAGTCATTGCCACGGTGGAATTTATAAGCGTCATAACAAGAACGCCCAAAAAGTTAAACACCGCCGACATGATGACCGCAGTCTTTGGATGCATTGCCCTTGTTGCCACGCAGGTGGCAATGGCGTTGGGCGCATCCGTCCAGCCGTTTACAAAAATTACCCCCAGGGTCAGAAGCACAGTAACCAAAAGCTCAGGACTTCCTGCAACCTGCTGGATAAACCATGAAAAGCTTATTTCCATGTTCGCACCTCCCTTCAATTATTCAAAAATATTGTTTAGCTTATAAAGCTCATCCTGCCCTACAAAAGTGTCGATACCAAATAGGAAAAGAACGCTGTCAAATTCGTCGGGATCTAAAAGCTCCCCTATGGAGGTTTTGACATAGCGTAGATCAACCAGAGTCACCTGATCGTAATCTCCCAAAAGCATGGGAGCAAGGCAGTGGGCAAAGGAATCTTTAAACATCAAAAGCTTTTTACCACTGCCGCTGTCCCCGTAAAGGGTCACTACGGGCTGATTTGGTCCGAGGAAATAGGCGTATTTATCCTTTTGTCCCAAATACTCCTCAAAAAACGGCGAATCGTAGCTTTTGGTTTCACTTCCGTCATATACCTCTAAGCCGGCGGAAAACTTAGGTACAAATGCCTCAATGGTGTCACTTTGGGTAAAGCGAAAGCCGGAGCGTGAAAAAAGTGTTCCATCAAAGCTTTTGCTTACGGTTTTCGCCGTGTATTCAGACGGGGTAAGCCCTATGGCGGAGCACAGCTCTCTATACGCCAAATATGCGCCATAGCTTGTCCAGTGATGGTCGGTGCGGTAGAAGATATACTCATTTTTGTGGGCGGAAAGCGTGTCACCCACAGGCACCGGCGTAAGCTCGGGAAGGCTTTCATATATGCCCTTTATTACTCTTTCCTGATCCCAGGGATCGGCAAAAAGGGGCAGCTCCTGCCGATATATCTCCGAGGCGGCCGGAACAAGCATTAGATATGCGGGAAGCTCGTGCTCTTGAAGGAAGTACTTAATTCCGCCTAAGTTGTGCTCTATAACCTTGGCATCCCAGTTGTCAAGGCGGCTCATAAGGGCAGTTGGGCCTACATAAACGCCGTTGCTTTCCCGTTTTCCAAGGGCGTATTCCGCCGTGCTCTGCACACTTATCCACATATCCCGAAAAATGAACTGGTCATTTACATACTCGTCTGTGCGGTTCATGAAGTCCCCGCTTAAAAGACCCGATAGGGAAAACTTTGGCATTTGGGATAGATACCGATTCTCGTTCTCCGAAAAACTTTTTTCCGGAATCAGAAGATTCACTACGGCAAGCCCCGCCCAAATAATCACAAATATGATAAAAAACACTCTGTTGAGCTTTGAATTTAATTTCATCTTCCCACCTCCTAAAACCGGAAATACAAGAAGGGGTTATAGGTGCTGTTCACAAGATAGGCCACGCAAAGAAGAAAAACTACGACGTATGAAACTGAGGTAATTAACATCACAGGTCTTTTCTCGCTTTTTTCAGCCAGGTCAATCACCTTTTTAAAGCGGGGCGTCGAGAAGAACACCGCCAAAACGAAGATGATTCCATAGCTTAAAAGATGATACAGCGACTGTGAGTTTACAAAGGGTATATCCTTTAAGCCAAACATTCCTCCAAGGTACGCACCCATGGTACTCATATCCTCAAAATAGAATATAACCCAGCTTATAATGACTAAAAGCATGGTGTACACATGGCGAAAAAATGCCGGCAGCTTTTCAAGAAATTTGCCGATATAATATTTTTCCAATACGAGAATCAGGGCGAAGTACACGCCCCAAAGAACGAAGTTCCAGGAAGCGCCGTGCCAAAAGCCCGTAAGCGCCCACACCACGCAGATATTGCGGATGTGCTTTGCTTTACTGCACTTATTGCCCCCCAGGGGAATATAAACATAGTCTCTGAACCAAGCGCCCAGGGTAATGTGCCAGCGCCGCCAAAACTCCGTTATGCTTTTTGAAATGTAGGGAAAATTAAAGTTCTCGTCAAAGGTCAGCCCGAATATTCTGGCAAGTCCGATGGCCATGTCCGAATAACCCGAGAAGTCAAAATATATTTGGAAGGTATAGGCCACTATGCCTATCCAATATAGAAGAACCGATTCCTCTCCAGCCGTACCTGCCGTAATCTGGCTCCATAAAAGGCCCACGTTGTTGGCAATAAGCACCTTCTTTGCAAGTCCTATTATGAAGCGGCGCATTCCCATGGAAAAACTGTTTTTCGTAAGCAGATGATCGTCCAAATCGTTTTCCACCGTAACGTACCGCACAATGGGTCCGGCAATTATCTGGGGAAAAAGCGTGGTGTAGGTAAGGTAGTTATAAAAGCTTTTTTCGCTTCCTGTGGTGCCCCGATAAACGTCCACAGCATAGGAGATGGACTGGAAGGTGTTGAAGGACACCCCTATTGGCAAAATGACTGCCGCCAATCGGGAATCTATGCCAAAAACGGCGCAGAAATTATCGGCAAAGAAATTGAAGTACTTGAAGTACAAAAGAACACCCAAATTACTGCAAACCGAAATCAGCATTAAAAGCCTTCGAAGGGAAGTCCTTTCACGATGCTTGTCCATCAGCCGTGCGCAGATATAATCCTCAACGGACAAAAGCAGCATAACCGGGATAAAGCGAATTTCCCCCCATGCGTAGAATACAAAGCTTGCAAGTATCATTACAAGGTTTTTAAGCCTTGTCGGCGCAAGATAGTAAATCACTATAAGCGACGGTAAAAAATAAAATAAAAATGTAACGCTGCTGAAAACCATGAAATTTCCTCTACCGAGGGGCGCACTTTACTCGCCCAGGTATTTTTCAAACTTACTTATATTTCTCTTTTGGCCTATTACCACAATGATGTCGTTTTCAACCAGTGCCATGGTAGGCTGTATGTCTATGTTTATGTCCGCTCCACGCTTCACCGCAATAATATTAAGGCCGAAGCGCCCCCGAAGATCCAAGTCTAAAACGGTTTTCCCGCTTGCCTTTTTGCTAAGCTTAAGCTCAGTAATGTCTACCTCGTCGCTTAGGGATATGTATTCAAGCACATTTGAGGTAACAAGCTTATTTGCCAGCCTTACTGCCATATCCCGCTCGGGATAGACCACCTCTGCTCCCAGCTTTTCAAGCACCGTACCCTGCTCGCAGCTTATTGCCTTTGCGATTACCCGCCTTACTCCAAGGCTCAGCACATTTAGGGTTGTCAGGATGCTGGTATCGATTTTTTCACCGATACACACGATTGCAGTGTCACAGTTTTGCACTCCCGCCTCTTGAAGCGCTTCCTTTGTTAGCGTTGAAACCAGAAAGGCGTGGTCTGTGAATGCCGTTGCCTCCCGTATTTTTTCCTCGTTGCAATCTATTACAAGCACCTCCTTGCCTGCATGGCAAAGAGTTTTTGCAAGGGCAAAGCCAAAGCGTCCAAGCCCTATAACTGCAAACGAATTCATGACCTTTTTTTGCATAGCTTTATATTCAATCCTTTCAAAACTACAATATTTTTTCTTGTAAGCTAAGTTCTTTAACCGATATTCAAGGATTCCTCGGCATAGCGTATCCGCAGCGCTGGCTTAAGTATCCAAAGCGAGGCAATGGTAAGCGGCCCTACACGGCCAATAAACATGGTCAGCACTATGACTGCCTTGCTGAAAACGCTTAAATCCGGAGTTATCCCTGTGGAAAGCCCCACTGTACCGAAACCGGAAACGACCTCAAAAAGCAGGGACACAAAGCTTTTATCCGGCTCTGCAATACACAAAAGGAATGTGGATGCGCAAACAAGCGTAAGGGCAAGGGTGGCAATCATAAAAGCGCTCAGCACCAAATCACGGGGAAGGCTTCTCTTAAAGGCGGTGGTGTTTTTATTTGTTGAGGCACCGATAGCCGTCTTAAAAAGGACAAAGAAGGTGGTGGTTTTTATGCCGCCGCCGGTGGAGCCTGGTGATGCGCCGATAAACATAAGGAGTATCAAGGTAAGAAGTCCGGCATTGGAAAACTGGCCCAGGGGATATGTAGAAAAGCCTGCCGTTCTTGCGGATGTACTGAAAAAGAAGGCTCCCAACCATGTAATGTTCTCAGTAAGCTTTAATAACAACGTTCCACTGATAAGCAAAGCGGCGGTAACTGTAAGAACCACCTTTGTATGCAGACTTAGCCTGCGGAAGGATTTATAGTGAAGGATATCCTGAATAACGAAAAATCCCAAGCCGCCGAAAATTATAAGGCCGCAGGTGGTCAGGTTCAAAAGCACGTCGTCCCTATAAGGAATGAGATTTTGAAGTCCCCCCAGTATGTCAAAGCCGGCATTATTGAAGGCGGCAATGGAGTGGAAGGCCGAAATTCCCAGGGCATCCCAAAAGTTATAATCCCTGCTGAAGGAAATAAAGCTCAGTGCCATTCCCGCAAACTCAAAACACAGCGTCATGATAAGAACTGATTTAACAAGGCCCAAAACCCCTTGGAAGGAGCTGTAGTTAAGGGCTTCCTTTGCCAAAAGACGTTCCCGCATTCCAATTTTTTTGCCTGATATAATAATCAGCCCCACACCTATCGAGGTTATACCCAGACCACCGATTTGTATGAGCATGGCAACTATTACTCTTCCGAAAACGCTGTATGTATCCGCAGTATCCACTGCAATAAGTCCCGTAACGCACACGGCGCTTGTGGAAGTAAAAAGGGCGTCAATCGGCGAAACCGTGACCCCTTCGTTGTGTGAAATCGGAAGCATAAGAATAATTGCCCCAAGAATAATCACTGCGGCAAAACCCAGCGCAATGAATTTTCCGGGAGACATCTTTTTATGATCCACTGTTGTCACCATCCTTGCTGCTTTTTTTCGTTGACCTGCGATACCTTTTTTGCAGGACAAAAATTATATATGCGCCAACGCCCACAAGAAGAAGCCCCAAGAGCAGCGTTTGATATCTTCCGATGCTTACAAGGCTCTTTTCCCAAGCGTCTCCTGCCATTGCACCGATACTGACGATTACCGTGTTCCACACCGCTGTGCCAATAACTGTCAGCACAACAAATGGAAACGGCCTCATTTTTGACATACCGGCGGGAATTGAAATAAGACTTCTTACAATGGGCACGCAGCGGCACAAAAGCACTGCCCACACCTCGTATCGTTTAAACCAGTCCTCGGCACGGGTTGCATCTTTCGGCTGCAAATGCAATGCTTTACCCAGTTTTCCGGAAAACAGTCTCTTTATTTTATCTTTATCCAACAGCCTTCCCAAAAGATAAAGAACAACCGCTCCGGCTGTTGCGCCTATTGTGGCAAAAAGGATAACCAGTGGAACTGTCATTTCCGTGCGGCAAGTTAAAAAGCCCCCAAAAAGCAAAATAACCTCTGAGGGCACCGGCGGGAAAACGCTTTCAATCAGAATTAAAAGTGCAATTCCCATGTAGCCATATTCATTTATAAAATCAATAAGCATTTCCTGCATGGTTTAAAGCACCTTTCCCGTGAAGTAAGTGTTAACGCCATCTGACGATGGAAATGGATTGAGTACTTTCTAATTTTAATACAAAGCTTTGCTAATTTCTGTTAAGATGGCTCGATGGTGTCTAAAGATTTTGTTAAAAATAGCAGCCCCACGGCTGCTATTAAAAAATGACAGGGGCATAGATCTATGCCCCTGTCATTTTCAAGCTCTAATCCCCTTCGATAAGGCGGTACCCCACCCCAATCTCGGTGAAAATATATTTTGGTTCCGCCGGATTTTGCTCCAGCTTTCTTCTGATGTTTGCCATGTTGACCCGCAGTATCTGGTTATCGCTTGGAGCATTGGGCCCCCATATTTTCTTTATAAGATAGTCATAGGTCAAAACCTTGCCCGCGTATTTTGCCAAAAGCGCCACCAGCTTAAATTCATTTTGCGTAAGATGAACGTCCCTGCCGGAAACACAGACATGCCGTTTATCAAAGTCCACCGTCAAATCTCCTACTGTGAACTTTCCGGAAAGGGCGACATCCTCACCCGCCCCCTCTAAATTAGAATGTCGAAGGGCTGTCCTGAGTCTTGCAAGAAGCTCGCTTGTGCCAAAGGGTTTTGTAATGTAGTCGTCAGCCCCATAGTCCAGCGCAGTCACCTTATCCCTTTCGTGAGTTCTTGCCGAAACCACGATTATGGGTATCTGTGACCATTCCCGAACAGACTTTATTATATTTTGCCCGTCAATGTCGGGAAGCCCCAAATCTAAGATAACAATATCGGGCGCATGGGAGCTTATCATCATTATCGCCTGGGCACCATCTTGAGCCTTAATCACATTATAGTTGTTTGCCGTTAGTATGGTGGTCATAAAGTTTGCAATGTTTCCTTCGTCCTCCACTATAAGGACGGTGTATTTAAGTCCCATTATGCTAATCCTCCAAAGGCAGGGTGAAGCGGAATACCGCACCGCCCATAAGCTTGTTTCTTGCCGTCATAACGCCGCCGTGGGCATTTATTATGGTGTTGCACACCGTAAGCCCGATCCCCATGCTGCGTCCGCCGTCCCCCTTGTCCTCATACGCCTGTTTATACCGTGAGTCGAATATGTGGGGCAAAAGCTCCTTGTCTATGCCGCAGCCGTTGTCCCCCACTTCAAAAACAGCATACCCCGCCGCTTCTGTAACCATAAGCTCAATTTCTGTGGCACCCTTGCCATGCAGCACCGCATTTTCAAGAAGGTTTATAATAACCTGCTCAATGAGCATGGC
>CAZJYY010000075.1:0-4811 GCA_964550315.1 uncultured Oscillospiraceae bacterium
CTTCTTCATTTTTTCATCCTTTCTTAATATGTATCTTTTATTACTAAAACCGTTTCCGGCCTTAATACTGGGAAAGCTCGTCCATTACCGCAGCATTTATGCGAATCATTTCAATAAATGCGTCGCATGCCAAATGCTCGTTGGGAGCGTGGATGTTTGCGGTTGCACTGCTGGCGCCGAACATTCCGGCGGGGATATTGTTCTGATGGCAGAAGGCGTGCATGGGGCTCGTTCCGCCGCTGGTAAGCTTAAGAGCAACGGGTCTTTCGTAAAGCTTTGTGCAGCCGTTTACCACCGCTTTGGTAAACACCGTGTCAAGAGCGCTGCGGTAAGCGGGCTCGCCGCTGTCCCAAATAAGCTCAACGTCGGTAAAGCCGTGGTCGTCCAAATGCTTTCTTACCAAATCAAAAATTTTCTTGGGATCCATTCCGGGCACCAGTCTTATGTCCGCCTTAACGGTAGCCTCGCTGGGAAGCACGGTTTTTGAACCATCGCCCAAGAAGCCCGATTTAAACCCGCAAATGTTGAAGGTAGGCTGGAAATAAAGCTTTTTAAGAAGCTCCACCTTGCTCTCCTCGCCCACAAAGTGCTCAATGCCAAGGTACTTGCGGGTTCCCTCCATGTCAAAGGGGTCGCTTTCAAGGCTTTTAAGCTCCTCATCGGTGGGGGGGATGATATCGTCGTAAAAACCGTCAATAAGGATGTTGCCGTCCTTATCCTTAATTGTTGCAAGTGCTTGAATTAAACGCCATGCCGGGTTGGGTGCGATTGCGCCATACATGGAATGGGCATCTCCCTTGGCGGTTTTCACACGCATGTGGATGTAAAGAAGTCCCTTCACGCCCATGGTTATTTCGCAGGGGCCGCCGATTTCCTTTTCGCCGCCCTCCCAAACATAGCCGTCACATATAAGCTTGTCTGGATGGTTCTCCGCAAAATATCTCAAATTTGGTGAGCCGATTTCCTCCTCACCCTCGAAGATAAGCTTCATACCGCAGGGCAGCTTGCCATAGGTTTTCATCCACGCATCAATAACGCAAAGCCTTGTGGCAAGGCCGTCCTTGTTGTCCGCAACACCTCTTGCATAGATAACGCCGTCACGTATCTCTGCCGCAAACGGGTCGGAGTTCCACAGCTCTATGGGGTCAACGGGCTGCACGTCATAATGGTCATAGCAGCCGTAAATTCTGGGCGATTCGCCATTAAGCTCTGCATATATTACAGGATTGCCCTTTGTGGGGACAAGCTCCGGTTCCACGCCTACGCTGCGCATTTTTTCCTGTACCAGCTCGATTATCTCCGGAATTCCTTCTCCCGACGCCGCAATACTGGGCTGGCGGCAAAGATCCAGAAGAAGATTAAGATAATCCTCCCTGTGTTCCTCGATATAATCCAAAACCTTTTTTAAACGCTCCGTCATATGTTCTCCCCCTTTATTGGCTGATTTTTATTTTTTCTTTGCCTGCATTCTTTTCAAATACATAGCTCCAAACGGAGGCAAGTATCACAAGCCCGCCGCCTATGGCTGCGCCCAGGGTCACCCGCTCGTGCATAAATACGGCGCCCAAAAGCATTGAAAACAAAATACCCGAATATCCGAAAACGTTGGTTTCATTTATAGGTGCCCGCTCGAAGCACCACATTTGCGTTATTTGCCCAAGGCCGCCGAAAATTCCAATCAGTGCCATAAAAAGCCATTCCAATCCCTGTGGCCGAACAAAGTCATTTACCACAAATGGTATGGAAATAATAATACTGACCACTGAAAAATGAATGGCAACGGTAAGCGCGTGCACCTTATTTTTAAGAAGCCCCAAAAAGAGCGATGCCAACGCGCTGAAAATTGCTGAAGCGAAGGCCAGCGTAAGCGCCTGCGGATTTCCTGCAATGCCGCTCCCACCCGTGGGTGAGGCCGTCATGGCTGCACCTGCAAAGGCCAGCAGCACTGCAAAATATTGGACGCTTGCCACCTTTTCCTTTAAAAAAACGGCTGCAAATACAACAACTATGAAGCCGGAGGTACGAGCTATGATTGTAAGCCCCGCCTGATCTCCGAATTTTGCCGCAAAGTACAGGAAAAACACGCTGAGTGCTCCGGATACAGACCATCCGATAAGCAACGGCTGCTGCTTTTTCGTTCCCAACACGGAAATTCCTTTTTTCCAGAGAAGCATGTACATAACAAGGCTTGCCACGTTTCTGAAAAGAAGCTGCTCCATGGGCGGTATTCTTCCACACAGGCTTGAGCTCATCTGCATTGCTGAAAACAGCAGCGCACTGGTCACCATAAACGCAACCGCCCAGCCTTTACCCGAACAGCGCAATGCGCCTTTTTCATTAAAGCTCATGCATCAAATGACTGGTGGCTTTATAAAGCTCATCGTATATTGTCTGTTTTTGAACGTACATTTCGTGGGCCGTTGCGTCTGCCATGAAGGTTTTGCCCGGCTTTATGATTTCCTTTAAATCGCTAAAGTCTTTTACATCACCAACACCAATTGCCGCCATCAGCGCATCGCCGTAGCTTGCGCCGATACTGACCGCCGGAACATACACGTTCTTGCCGGTCATGTCCGCAACTATCTGCATCCATTCGTCGTTCTTCGTTCCGCCGCCCACTGCATTTATCCGTGATATGGGCAGCCCCACCTCTTCCATGAGGCGTATATTTTGGTTGACGGAGCAGGCAACGGCCTCAAGAGCCGCCCTATATATATGCTCACGCTTGTGCTCAGTTGTAAGCCCAAAAATAACACCTTTTGCCTTTGGGTCGTTCAGAGGACTTCTTTCTCCGGACCAATAGGGCAATATGACAAGCCCCTTGCTGCTCTCGGGCACTATCTCCGCCATAGCTGCGAAGGCATCCTTACCGCCCTTTTCCTGATTCTCTACAAAATCCGTGAAAAAGGTGTCCTTCACCCAGCGAATAAGCGTACCTGCGGCATTTGTGCCGCCGGAAACGCTGTAAGTTCCCGGAACGGTAAAGTTGCCGCCGTGTACTCTTGGATCAGTAACCTGATGGTCGGCACAGTAGTAAAAGAAAAGAGACGAGCCAAACTGGAACATAAGCTCACCCGGGGCAACAACGCCAACGCTTACAGCTTCGGAGGTGGAATCCCCCGTGCCAACGATTACAGGCGTTCCTTCTAAAAGTCCCGTTTCCTCAGCCGCCTCTGCCGTCACGCGGCCTGCAAGCTCGGTAACCGTTCTGCACTCCGCAAGCTGCTCCGGCCTGCAAAAAAGCTCACACTCTTTTTCGTCTATACTGCCGTCGTCCTTGTACAGTGGCCGAAAGGCCGCTTTTGCAAGGAACTGGTCTATAACATAGTTGCCCGTCAGCTTCGCCGTGATATACGACGAACCTGTCAGTATTTTATAGGCGTTTTTGTGGTTTTCCGGCTCATTGTTCTTTATCCACAGTATCTTTGTTGCCACATCGTCAGAGCACAGGTCGTGGCCGAAGCGCTCCAAAACGCCCTGCTCTCCGTAGTGAGCGGTAAGCCACTTTATTTCCTCTTGACTGCGGGCGTCTATACCATATAATATTGCCGGGCGAAGAGGCTTGCAGTTTTCATCCACGGGAATGCAGTCACAGCCCATAACGCTTGCCCCAACCGAGGCCACCTCGGCGGCACTTATACCGCTTATCTCTATTAGCTTTTTTGAAACCTCACAGACCTCACGCCACCACACGCCCTCGGCATCCTGCTCAAAGTAATTGGGCTTTGGATTATCCACCGTGTGCTTTACCGCATAGTTAAAGCAGGGTTCAAAGCACTCGCTTACAAGAACGCCCTTGGTTTCGCCGGTACCTATGTCGATTCCCATATAATATTTGGACATTTCCCTGTCCTCCAGAAAGTTTTATAGGGTTTTTCTGAATTCCTTCACTATGTTCATGAATTCAACAACACGCTGTGGATCCACATTGTTTTCGAACTTTCCGTCCTTTTTAAAGGTGGTTCCAACACATGCGCCATCAGAATTTGAAAGCTTTTCAACTGCTGTTTTTGCATTGCAGCCGGTGTTGCAGAATACAGGAACATCTCCTGCCACCTCGCGGACGCTTGCAATTATGTCCGTATTGGTTTCGCTTCCTGCAGATGCGCCGGAAACGCAAAGTCCATCGGGTGCACAGTGGAAGATGATTGATTTTGCTATGGTTTTCATATCTCTTGGTACGAGATATGCGTCGGATTCAGGATTCACCTTGAAAAGAAGCCTTAAATCGTCTAGGCCAAGCTCCTTCTTCCTGCGAATGGTAGCTGCCACATCAGTGGAGATAATGCCGTTTTCACCCATGTATGTACCGGTGAATGCACTGCGTATGAAGTTTGCACCGGTGGCAGCAGCCAAATCAAGGCTTGCCATTGGGTTCATAACCACATTCACGCCAAAGGGAATGCGAATATATTCCTTCAAACGGCCGACTATGTAGCCCATAGCTCCAACAGTTACGTAATCCGCCTTCGGCTGGTAGGGAAGGCTGAATTCGTTTGCTATAAGAATGCCGTCAACGCCGCCGTCCTGTAATGCGATAAGATCCTTTCTCGCTTGCTCTATAACACTTTCCATAGAGCCGCCAAAAAGGGGATCCCCCGGAAGAGCCCGAAGGTGCAAAAGGGCGATTATTGGCTTTTCAACGCCAAACATATCTTTGGTCCACATAAGGAGCCTCCTCAGTTCGAAATTTAAGCTTGCATTAATTGCAAAATGGATATATTGTTATATAACGTAATAATACCATTCCCTTTCTTTACAGTCAAGAAATATTATTACATTAAATGCCAAAAGATTGCTTTATCTTTTGC
>CAZJYY010000075.1:4911-4998 GCA_964550315.1 uncultured Oscillospiraceae bacterium
TTACAGTCAAGAAATATTATTACATTAAATGCCAAAAGATTGCTTTATCTTTTGCGATAATATGATATAATAACTGATAATACAGTT
>CAZJYY010000075.1:5098-9603 GCA_964550315.1 uncultured Oscillospiraceae bacterium
ATTATATACAATTCAAGTCGTTTTTCTCTCCACTTCGTGGAAACCGAAAAACATGACACTTGTATCTTGCCTGCTGTCGCAGGCATGATACAACAGCTGATAATACAGTTATTATATACAATTCAAGTCGTTTTTCTCTCCACTTCGTGGAAACCGAAAAACATGGCTCACCACCAATATGACCGGTACTTCACAAAAAGCAGCCTTTTTTCTCTTTGTTGAAATTTGTCTTTTATCTCCTTTGCGTCCAATTCCTCAAAGCCTCTCCACAAGCTTTGACTATTTACTATTTGAACCTGAATATTATAAATATGAGTAAGGCGGGATTCTTTTGAAATTAGATGAAACATTGGCACAGCCCCTATACAAGCAGCTTGTGCATGATTTAACCGACAAAATTCAGGCAGGCGAATTACCCGAAGGCAGCAGGCTCCCCTCCGAACAGGAGATAAGCACGCTCTATGGGGTCAGCCGCATCACTGTGCGAACCGCATTGAAGGAGCTTGCCAAGGAAGGTCTTATCATCAGCAAGCAGGGAAAGGGCACCTTTGTCGGCAAAAAGAAGATGACCCGCAACTTGTCCTTAGCTACAAGCTTCAGTCAGGCCTGCAAGGATATGGGACGCATTCCTGGAGCGCAGGTGCTTCACCTGGGCTTGGAGGATGCCGACGAGGACGACATCAGGGAGCTTATGATAAGCCCCAGCGACAAGGTTGTTGTTCTTGAAAGAATAAGGTTTGCGGACAATGTACCCATTTCTTACGAAATTGACCGTTTTCCTCAAAAATACTCCTTCTTGCTGAACGAAAACCTTACTAACACGTCCCTTTTGCAACTCCTCAGCTCCAGATATAATATTACCTTTGAAAATGTTCACCGCACCATTGAGCTGGTTTATGCTAACCAAAAGGTTGCCCGGCTTTTAAATTTGCACGTAAATTATCCTCTTCTTTACCTTGCCAGCGCCGGTAACGAATCCGCCACCGGCAGGCCGGGGCAGCGTTCTCTTCAGTACATAATCGGCGACAAGTTTAAGTTTTACCTTTAATCCACGCCACTTTTTACATTTATAAAAAGGTATTTAAATTTAATTCCAAGCACAATATTTTTATCAAGCTTCGAACTTAATAGAGAAGAGGCCGACAATTCTGCCGGCCTCTTCTTTATTACTTTTTTGGCTCCCAATAGCATCTTTTGGGAGAAACAATTTTTTCTTCCTTCTTAAGCTCCGCCATTGCCTTGTCCACAAGCTTTCTGTCAAGTCCGGCAGCTTCCGCCACCTGTCCGGCGCTCATTGGCGCTCCGGCCTTTTCCATGGTTTCAAGAACTTTTTCTTTTTCGTTCATTGGAAAACCTCCGTTTCTTTTTTTGATAACGTAAATAGTATTCCGCACAAAGGCGTAAGTCAATACATCAATTGTAAATTAACTTTCCTTATACTGCGGCTTATTTTTTCTTTTTCGCAATGTTAAAGGATATAAACTTACTCAAAATGTAATTCAATATTACGATTGCAACGGTCATGGAGATTTTCGCCGGCAGCCCCTCAACCCCAAATAGGGTTGCATCAAAGCCCCAGGACACAAGCATCGGGACGGCAACGATTTCAAGTACCCCCGTCAATGCCCGTCCGCCAACGAAAGTGATAAACTCAGCCAACGCCAAGGCCGGCTTCCAGCTTTTGCTGTCGAACACATATAGCTTATTGGTAATAAACGCAACAATCACCGCAAGTATCCACGAAATAATTCCGCAATAATAGAGGTTAAGCCCAAGCCATGCCTGACAGACACTATACACCAGCCAGCTTACAATG
The DNA here is from genome assembly GCA_964550315.1 of uncultured Oscillospiraceae bacterium. GTDB lineage: Bacteria > Bacillota > Clostridia > Oscillospirales > Oscillospiraceae > UBA2658. Next base: position 6,915 of record CAZJYY010000075.1, read on the forward strand.
GTGGTAATAACCCCGAAAATGCAGTACATGATTATTTCACGATGCTTCTCAAAAAATTCCTTATATTGTGAAGGAATCTGTGCCATGAAAACGCCTCCGAAAAAAGAATTACTGCCGGCAAAGCTCAGGTCGGCGGTGCTATGATTCTACCACAAACATAGAATTTGTCAACTTGCTAAAAATTGCCGCAAAGCATTGAAAAGGCCGCTTTTGCGGCCTTTTTTGTTATAAAGTCGGAAAAACGTTTCAAACGAGCACGGCACCCCGAGCCGCAGTAGTAACCTGCTTTGCGTATCGGGCAAGATATCCGGTTTTTATTCTCGGCTCCGGGCATACCCACGCACTTCTTCGGCGGTTAAGCTCCTCGTCGGACACTTCAAGGCTAATGCTCTTTTGGGGAATGTCTATGGAAATCGTATCCCCTTCCTGCACGAGGGCAATGTTTCCGCCCAGGGCCGCCTCCGGTGCCACGTGACCTATGGATGCGCCGCGAGTGGCTCCTGAAAAGCGTCCGTCCGTGATAAGGGCAACGCTTTCGGCCAGACCCATTCCTGCAATTGCAGAGGTGGGATTGAGCATTTCCCGCATTCCAGGGCCACCCTTCGGCCCTTCATAGCGGATAACCACCACGTCACCGGACACGATTTTTCCGCCGTTGATGGCGGCTATCGCCTGATCCTCGCTGTCAAACACCCGTGCCGGACCGCTGTGGCGCATCATCTGGGGAGCAACAGCGCTTTGCTTGACAACGCAGCCCTCCTCGGCGATATTTCCATACAGCACCGCAATTCCGCCTGTTTGCGAATAGGGATTTTCAACCGGTCTTATCACATCGGGATTAAGATTTCTTACGCCCTCAAGGTTTTCCCCCAGAGTCTTTCCCGTACAGGTGATTACCGAGGTATCCAAAAGCCCCAGCTTTGTAAGCTCAGTCATTACGGCGTGAACCCCTCCGGCACGGTCCAAATCCTCCATATAGGTGTCCCCCGCCGGTGCAAGATGGCACAAATTCGGTGTCTTTGCGGAAAACTCGTTTGCCATATGCAAATCCAGCTCCACCCCTGCCTCGTGGGCAATGGCCGGAATGTGAAGCATGGTATTGGTTGAGCAGCCCAGCGCCATGTCCACAATTTCAGCGTTGTGGAAGGCCGCAGCCGTCATAATATCACGGGGTCTTATGTTTTTTTCAAGAAGCTCCATAACCTTCATGCCTGCGTGCTTTGCAAGGCGAATGCGCTCACTCATAACGGCGGGTATGGTCCCGTTTCCCCTAAGCGCCATGCCCAGTGCCTCGGTAACGCAGTTCATGGAATTTGCGGTGTACATTCCCGAGCAGCTTCCGCAGGTGGGGCAGGCGTGATTTTCGTATTCCGTGACCTCATCAAGAGTCTTTTTTCCGGCGTGATAGCCGCCCACAACCTCAAACATGGAGGAAAGGCAGGTACGCTTACCATTCAAATTTCCCGCAAGCATGGGGCCGCCGGACACAAAAATGGTGGGTACGTTCACCCTTGCCGCCGCCATAAGAAGCCCGGGCACATTTTTGTCGCAGTTGGGAATCATCACAAGCGCATCAAACTGATGGGCAAGGGCCATGCACTCGGTGCTGTCGGCAATGAGGTCACGGGTCACAAGGGAGTATTTCATGCCCTCATGTCCCATGGCAATACCGTCACACACGGCAATAGCCGGAAACATCACCGGTGTCCCTCCGGCCATGGTCACACCCTGCTTCACTGCGTCGCAGATCTTGTCAAGGTTCATATGCCCGGGGACAATTTCGTTATGGGAGCTGACAATGCCCACCAGAGGGCGCTCCAGCTCTTCTCTTGTAAAGCCCAAGGCATAAAAAAGGCTTCTGTGTGGAGCCTGCTGTATGCCGGACTTGCAGCTATCACTTTTCATTATACTTTACTCCTTATAATAGAGTGGAGGGATATTGTCCGCCGGACGAGTGGGGTATAGGGGCGATGCCCCTAAAAATAAATCTCTGCGGATTCGCCGGGAAATTGCGCATGCTGCGCCTGCATTCATACGGGGCGTCCCATGTCCACTGCACACGTGGGTATAGGGGCGATGCCCCTATACTAACCTTGAAATCCATTTTCTTTTCTCGCAGAAAAGAAAACCGATTTCATTCGAAAAGAAAAGACGTTTAAGAGGGACTTTGCAGTAGACGTCCCCCTTAAAAATCCCCCTCCTAACCATAATAGGTTAGCAGGAATTCCAAATAGAGAACGGGTCACCTACGGCTTACGCATCTTGTGGAAGTCGTCACCACTCAGCAAAGATACGCTTTTGCGGCGGCAGTAGCGTCCCTTCGCAGCAGGAGAAACGATTAAGCATAACCTTTCGAGGTCTGTCACTCGTGTGCACATCATGGATGTGCAACGGCTTCCTGTTTAGGAGGGGGCTTGGGGGACGGCTTGTAAAAAGTCCCCCATCGCTTTTTCTCTTTGGAATTCCAAAAAACCGTTTCTCTTTTTTGCGAACTAAAAAAGAGAAATGGTGTTTTGAGGTGCGGCAGGGGGCTTTTGCCCCCGCCATTCCACGGCGAATCCGCAGAGATTTATTATAGGGGGTGAAACCCCCACCCCCCATTATCGATGGGTAAATAAAATCCTACTTCTTCAGCCAGCTCATCATCTTGCGAAGCTCGGCGCCCACCTTCTCCAGGGGATGCTCCGCT
>CAZJYY010000076.1:0-9530 GCA_964550315.1 uncultured Oscillospiraceae bacterium
TCCCTTGTGTTTATGGTATCAAATATTTTCTTTCGATTTCCCCGCGGGTCGATGAGTACAATCGTTATCTCTGCGCCGCTGCATAAATTGTCCCCTTTTAGATTATATCCACAGTATAACGTAGCAAAAACGTTTTCATCCTGTGCATATCTGTTCTTATCTGTCAGTATCCATGATTCCTGACGAGCATAAAGCTTTTGCAATGCTGCTTTTTCACTCATGTTGTTCACTCCGTTCTTGAAAAGAATACGTACCCTTTACTGCCATTAGAATATTTGATGCGCAGTCCTTTATGCATGGGTGCAAAAAAGCGGTCGCTATCAGCGTTCCGTTACTTATTATACGAAGCTGCCCGACATGTTCGCAAGCCCATAGGGGGGTTGTTTTTTGCCAGCCATACTTACACACAGCCCGCGCAGTAATAAAAATGGCTTTCAAAAATGAATCTGAAATTTTTTCAACTTTGAGGACTAAGCAAAATAAACGTAATCTGCAAAAGCGCGGTTTTAAAGCTATTTATTAGTATTATAAATTCAAATTGCCGATGCGATCAGTTCCTTTGTGTACGGATGCTGCGGAAATTCAAATACATCCTCTACATCTCCCACTTCCACAATTTCTCCGTTTTTCATAACCGAGACACGATGGCATACCGCGCGAATAACATCTAAATTATGCAATATATAAAGTATGGAGATATTTTTTTCTTTTTGATTTATAAGTTCCACTATCTGAGCTTGTACTGAAACATCGAGCATTGAAGTTGGCTCATCGCAAATAAGGAGCTTCCGCCAACAAGACCAAATATTTCGCCTTCATTGATTTGAAAGCTAACATTCTTAACAGCGTCAATCTTCTTATTACGCCAAAATCCAGACCGATAACTCTTACACAAATCGGCTGATTACCCTTTTTGTTTCTATCCCAACTGTGAAGTGCCGTTTTGCATACTTTTCAGAAAAACGAAAAATATTTTTTCAACTACCATTCCCTCTCTCTTTTTCTTTGCGCTTGCAGTAGAGATGGGCATGGTGGGCCGCGACACCCGACAGAATTCGGGCGTTTTCAGCAATTATTCCATCCTGCCCCAACGGGGCAGCAGACAGGCTTTCATTGTCTTAATGGTTGCTCCAATTCTCTGATTTGAAGCACGCGGGGCGGACGGAAAAATCCGTCCGCCCCGGGGGATTTGCTTATTTGCCGAAATAACGATAGAGGAAAGTAACTATTTGCCCACGGGTGCAGCCGTCGGCTGGTGAGAAGGTAGTAGCTGTGGTTCCCTCGGTAATCTTTTCTGATACTGCCCAAAGGACGGCGCTCTCATAATACGTGCCGGACTTCACATCGCCGAAGGGGTTTTCCGCCATCTGCGCGGGCTTGCCTGCCGCGCGCCACAGAAGGGTGACAGTCTGGCTGCGGTCCACGGTCGTATCTGGGCTGAAGGTGGTGGCGCTGGTGCCAACCGTGATGCCCTTTTCCACTGCCCACAGGACGGCCTTGTAGTAGTAGGCATCCGTTTTTACATCGGCGAAGGGGCACTTTGTCGTGGTGGGCGTGGGACTGCCCATGGCTCTCCAGAGGAACGTAACCGCTTGGGCGCGGGTGCAGATGCCATCGGGGCTGAATGTGGTTTCGCTGGTGCCGGCGGTCACACCATGTTTGACCGCCCACAAAACTGCGTCATAGTAGTACGCATTTCTTTCAACGTCGGTGAAGGAGTTTGTGACAGTGATATCGGAAACCAGAATGTACTGGGAGAGGTGGGTGGTGGTGAATACAAAGCATTTGTTCACCGTGTCGTAGTGTCCGCCCACATTTTCGATGCTGCCGTCGTCCTTAATATACCATACGGTGAGCTTGCTCGTGTTCTCGCCGTTCTTGGGAGTATAGGGCATTGATACGGTGAGCCTTCCGCCGTTAAAGTTTGTGACTTTATTGCCGTTTATGAGCACATTCACGTCCACCACAACAGCGGAATCTAATTTGTCTCCCAGTGTTTCCTTTTGGACGGCTGTGAGATTTGAGGGCTTGACATTTGTTACGGAAATTGTCAAGTCCTTGGCGGTGTTGACGCAGGCGAGGGCAATCTTGTCAAGAACCACAGCGCCTGTGGGCAGTTCGACTTGCAAGCCGGTAGCGCTTACGCTCTCTGCTGCCGCCTTAACGAGCTTGACAGGTATTTGGGCGCTATCCACATTTTTTGCGCCGGAAAGGTCTATCACAACAGTACCGGTCTGCTTAGCGCTGTCAATGACTGCTTCCAGCTGAGAATCCGACACGGTGACGCTGGCGGTGCCGCCGGAAATAGTCGCACTCACCTTGACGCTGCCCGTGTCAGAGGACACCGGCACGGTGACACTGGGTGTAGAACCACCGCCGGAGGGCGAGGTGACGGTAAGCGTGCCGTCCACGCTGGCAATTTGATAATACGGGGCATTCCCGTCACTCTTTAGTGCGGAACCGCTCACGGTGATGGGATAGGAACCGGCTGTTTTGCCGTCCGTCGCGCAAGCTGCTGTGCCGGAAGCGGAAACAATGTCGCTCTGCGTATCTGCATTGACAAAGCCGGTGATGCTTAGGGTGAATTTTGGCAGAGTGCCGCCGGTGGTCATGGTCTTGTTGTCCGCTTGGAAGGTCAGGGTGCGTTTATTGACGGTAGCAGCGGTGGAAGTAATGGAGTTGTCGCGTGAGCCGTCCCCGCTGTCAGTCACCTCGCATGTGACAGCTTTGCCGATATCATCTGCTGTCAAGGTGTAACTACTTTCTGTTGCCCCTCCAATCACAACGCCATCTCTCTTCCACTGATATCGCAATGTTCCAAGGTAATTGGAATTTGTAACCGTTGCCGTTAGTGTGCAACCGTATTCCGCTGTGCCCGCAACACTCACCGTGCCGTTTAAGTTGTTGCCCAGCTGTAGGGTCATGGATTGTAAAGAGCTTCCTACATCAGAGGCTTTCTCCGCATAGATGGTTTCAGAAAAAAGCTTTAGTGTATAGCTGCCATTGCCAAGGCCTGTGCTTGGAATGGTAACCACTGCTGTGCCGTTTGCATCTGCACTGGTTGCAATGGCTTTTAATCTGCCGTAATAGATGTCCTGCCCTGTGCTGTTGGTCAAAAGAGCAGAAACATAGCAGTTATCGCCCGCAGTTGCGCCGGTATAATTAAAGGTAATCACGTCGCCTACGGAAACATCAATGGTAGCATTGTCTTCATCCACCGCAAAATCACGGCTTGTGTCAAGTAAGGTAAGGCGAAACGGTGCAGTTTCGCTGCCAACAGCACTTAATGGAGTTAAGGTATCAGAGGGACTATTAGTGAGATTTACCGTACTGTCTTTGGTAAACAGCACATTGGCAAGGTTTAGCCGCATAACAGGGCGAATACCATTGGTCTGGGTGGTTGCTATATCAACAATTTGAGTGCCGTTTTGGGTGACTGCTCTTGCCGTATCGTCGCTGCCCGGGGTTCTAAGCCACCAGTTGGTACCGGGTTGTCCGCTTTCGGCAGTGGCACGAGCGGCAGCACTAAACGTCCATGTGCCGCTATCTTTTACCTCTTCTTCTGATGGGAGCACTATTTTATCAGTTCCGGTTAGAGCGCTTGGCGCTGTGTCGTATGTAAGCAGGGCATCTCGCTCCTGCGCTGTCAGCGTATTCAAAAAAACTTCGTTTAACCATGTGCTGGCATCGCTATGCGCCTTGCCGCCCCCTGAAATATCTGCACCGTTGTAAAACAAGGTTACACTGGTGTTGTCCTTTGCCACCACGCGGTAGAGTCCGTTGCCGCCAACATCATCTGTGCCGAACAGGATTTTGCCCGCTGTGTTGTCGGGCTTAAAGGCTTCGGGAGAGTTGAAAAACACCGTAGAGCTTAGAACAGCGGGAGTAAACGGGGCCACGCCAAGCTGAATGGTCTGGTTTAATGCGGTGACACCTGCGCCGGGGGTGAAGGTATATTCATATACGGCATAGGCGTCCTCATAAGCGGTCGTACCGTTGCCGCCAGCGGGCAGTGTTACCTTGACATAATTGGTCAACGGAGCGTTGCTGTTCAGTGGGCCTGCTCCCTGTGAGGACATTTTGCTGTTCTCTAGCGTTTCCCCTGCTGCGCCGTGAGCATGGGTATAGAATTTCTCGTCGCTAATGCTTCCAATCTTGCTGTGAGAACTGCCTGCGGTGCTGGAAAGATTGGGAATGAGCAGGGTCATATCCATTTCAGAAGTGGCGGTTTTGTTTTTGTTGTATATTTTGTTGCGGCATAATACCGTTTGGTCAGCCCCGACCAAAGTCGCCTTTTTCAGCTGGGTCTCATAGGTGCCGTTGCCATCCGTGTCGATGTAATAGGCGGTCTCCACGCCGAGGGTCGAGACACCGTCGTTGTCGGTGTCGGTGTAGTAGGCCCTGTCAATGGCGATTTCGGTTTTATTGGTGGTTTCGCCTCCCCAAATGTTGGGCAGCGCAGTGGAAAAGCTGAAATAGACGTTTTTCGCCGCTTGCACGCTGCCAAAAACGTCACCGGCATTCAGTCCCGTATAAGTAAAGCTTGTGTTGTCGCCCATGGTGAGGGTAAGATTGCCCACAGCGGAATTGGCATTGGTACACGTCCACTGCAGTGCGAAGGCGCCGCTGTTGTTCATCGTGTCATAGTGCTGAATGCCCAGCTTGGCGTCGCTGCCGTCAGACGCCTCCTTGGCGGAATCGTCCGGCAGAGCCGTAATATCTGTAAGGCCGTTGATTTGGTAGCTGTATGCGCCCATGTTAATGCGAGACGTCTTAACTGAATTGCTAACCTGTATAAAATCCCATAACAGGCCGTGGCTCATGTCATTGTTACCGGATGGTAATTTACCGTTGCTGTTATCAAATTGGGTGTCTGCTTTATTCCACGTTTGGTACTGGAAGTAACTCGCCAGCATGCAGGTGCTCCAGTTTGTTGTATACGCTTTTTTCTTCGGGGTGGTATGCAGCGCGAAGGAGACACCGTCCCTCTCGGCAAAGATTACGCTGCCCTCGATGTTGAAGCTACGGGTAAAGTCCATGCCGTATTTGCTGGTAATCACACCGGCGCTCCCACGGCTTGTGTCCCGTGGAAACGTAAAAACCGGCGCGTTGTCTGTGCCACTGATTGTGGGAGAGTTAATTCCGGACAGATAGTCGAGATAATAGAGCGGCAGACTGTCGTCGATGACCGCCAGCGCTGCCGTGGGCAGCAGTGTCAGCACCATGCACAAGGTAAGGACAATACTTGAAATTCTTTTTTTCATAGGTTTTCCCTCTTTCAATCGAGTACTTTTTTTGGCCAGTAGCACACGCCCACGTCCAAGGCGCGGGGTCTGTTCAGGTGGAAGTCAGCGTGTCTGCAATACCAGCATTGCCGCATACCGATTGCCGCCCCACTGCGGGGGACGAAGGCCGGACAGGACTGCTTGGGCCAGACATTGCCCTGGGCATTGGGGGCAGTCAGGGGATGGTCGGTCTGTTGCCTTGCCGTTTCGGGCATAATAACACTCCCTTCTATTTAACGGCGGGTGGGCTGTGCGCCCGATATAGCTTTGTTATTGATTTACGTGTGCGCTGATGTCCCACAGTCCGCCGTCCTCTTCATAGCTGTATAGTCCGACTGCGTTCTCCCCGCCCGTGGTTATCACCGCAAAGGTGCGCGTAGCATCAGGATAGTCTGTGTTATGATCTACCCACGTTCCGCTGTTTATATAGTAAGCGCCGTCGCCATAGCTCTGGAGGGCAGGCACATGGGTATGTCCAAACACCACGATCTCCACGTTTTCGTCCGGATTATCAATATACTGCATTTTGGCCTGCTGCGCGAAATAGCTCCAGTCCAGCGTACCGGACACCGCCTCGAGAAAGGCGTTTTTCACCTTGACTTTGTTTACACTCTGCCGCTCATCCCAAGTGCGCTGGATGTTTCTAAACAGCGTTGGGGCGGAAATCGTTCCGTCAGCCTGCTCGGTAGGATAGAAATCAAGATAGGTGTACGCATCGTCAAAGCCCGCAATATGCAGATCGAAAATCTTTTCCTCCAAGCCCTCGTTGGGGGTCATTCGCTGGGAGATGTTCTTTAGAAGCGAGTAGTATATGTATGCTCCGTACTGGTCCGTATCGGTCTGCTCCGGTACGTTTGTAACTACCGGCAAATTCTTTTCAACTTGGGGTCTACCCTCCAACACCCATGTGGCAGCGTAGCGGGCGTAGAAATATCCGGCGGGGAATATGGTTTCATCGTTGCCGCACAGTTCGGCGTTTGTGACTGTATCCGGTGCGGAGAACACATCATAACGATGACCGTGCTCAATGACTATCTCGTTTCGGTCGCCTGTGCAGTAAGTGCCAAGCCCGTCGGCATCCCTCGCCTGCTCAATTTTGGGTATAGCCTCCTGTAAAACTTCCGCTTCCAGCGTCATGTCGTGGTTGCCGGGAACATAGACAAGCTTTATACCGCTGTCTGTCACATTGTTCAGCTCGTCAATCACGCCCTGATTATTCGCAATAACATCCTTGTAAAACTGCGTTTCGTCTGTGTACGAGGGGTGGTAAACGGGCAAATACCATTCGTCTAAAAAGTCACCCGCAATGACCAGCTCACTGACATCCTTCGTGGTTTGCAAACGCTGCAAAAACTCAATGAGATACGGACGGTTTGCCAGAGTCTCGGTGTAGGCGTCGTCGATACCGAGATGCAGGTCACTGATTACAACAGTCTTGTTCCGGACACTGTCCGTCTGCCACAGCGGCTGGGCATTGCTTTGCTTGCTGCTGTTCCCGACACATCCCGCGCTCGACAACGCCATAAGAATTGCCATAATGATAGCTATAAATAACTTAATTTTAATCATAAAAATTGCTCCCTTCTTTTTGGCTTTCCTACTCGGAGGATAGTACAAAAAAGAAGGGAGCACGCACATTCTGCTTAAAAGGCATAAAATTCTGCTTATTGTTGTCGTTTTTTTAAATTTCCTCTTGACAAGCGATTTCGATTGCGCTTCTACAGCATCAGCCGCACCCGGAACACGCCGCCCGAGACCTCGTAGTCCAGCTCGCCGCCGCAGCGTTTCACAAAGGCCGCCACGCTTTGGGTACCCCGACCGTGGCCCTCCTGCTTTGCTTTGGGCCGACCGTTTTGATCCAACGCCACCTCCCCGGCATAGGGATTTGCCAGTTCCAGCAGGAGCTGACCGGTGTATACAGCCGTGAAGCGCAGCGTCCGCTGCCCCTCCGGCATGGCAGACACGGCGTGGATAGCGTTTTCCATAAGATTAGACACCGCCATGGCAAGGGACAGCTCATCCACCTCCGGCGCTTCCGGAATGTCCAGCCGGATGTCGCAGTGAATATCCTGCTGCTGGGCCTGCTGGGCGTAATAGGACACGGCGGCATTCACCGCCACGTTTTGGCAGTAAACACGAGGCTTGGGGGGAAGTGCCTCGGTCTGGCAGTCAAGCAGTGAAATAGCCTGCATCGATTCCCCTTCCCGCAGCAGCTCCGAAATGGTACGGTTAAAGTGCCGCTGGTCGTGCTGCACCACACCAAGGCGCTGCACCGCCTCATCCATCAGCGCCAGACGCTGACGGGTCAGTTCCCGCTCGGACTGCATGTTCAAATTTTCCTCCCGCAGCGCGGTCTCTTGAAAGCGCAGCTTTAAAGAGTAGAAAACGGAAGCGTAGGCCGTCAGCGCAACTGCGATAATCAGCAGGAGTGGCACAGCCTGCTCGGTCAGCGTGGCGACAATATCGTCAGAGAACATGGAGTAATAGCCAAAGGTCAGGTAAATCGCCAGCGCCACGTAGAAAAATATGTTCCAGTGCTCCACCAATTGGCGGTACAGCGGACGCACCCAGCACTTGAGCACAAAATAGAATCCCAGAAACAGAACAAGCCGCACCGCAGAGTTCGCGTAGGCAGGATAGGGCAGCCGCCGGGAGAGAATAAAGCTCAAAATAATGACGATGTCGGTGATGTTCTGCACGGTAATGTAGGAGAACAGCCACTGCATAAAGGTGTCTCGAAACAGGGGGCGCACGGCAAAGCACAGCACGGCGAACAAAATGAGGTCAATGCGCGACAGCATGGTCAGATCGCCGTAAAAATAGCAGTACAGCGCCGTGCCGAAATCCAGCAAGAGGATGCCCAGCATGGCAAGGCGGGTGACGGCTTTTCCATATTTTGGCTGTAAGAGGGTCAGCATCAGCACCACGTTCATGGTGGTGGACACCGCCGCCCGGATGATATCCGACAGATGCTCCATCATTGGTTTCCCTCCCCCAACCGATAGGTCATATAGGCGCTTCGCACCGCCGTAAGCTGCTTGCCCGACACCGGCACGAAAGCGCCGCCGCGGAGAGTGAAGCCCTCTTTATCCAGCCGCTCCACCTGCGCCATATTCACCGCAAAAGCCGTGTGTGGCTGTATAAACCGGCGGTCGGACAGCAGCGGAGCAACGTGGTCGGAGAAGCTGCCGGGCAGGGTGAGCGTCTCCACACGCTCGCCGGTCACGAGGGTATAGAGCGCGGCGTGGCGGCAATATTCACAGCAGGCGATGTCTCCGACGGACAGAGTGCGCAGGCCGTCCCGCGTTCTGAGCGTCAATCCCGGATCCGTTCCAAAGTCCGCCTTCCGCACGGCAAGCTCCAGTGCGGCAAACAGGGAGGGCTTGTCCACAGGCTTTAGCAGATAATGCAAAGGATTGACGGCGTAGGCGTCCAGCGCAAAGCTCGGCTCGGTGGTAATGAAGATGATCTGCGCGTCGGTGTCGAGGCGGCGGATACCCCGAGCCAGCTCCAGCCCGCTGACCATTGGCATGACAATGTCCAGCAGGTAGACGTGAAACGCCGTGGTTTCGCAGGCGGTGAGCAGCGCGTCCGGGTGGGAAAATTCCCGCACCTCAGCGTCCAGCCCATGGGTGACAATATATTCTTTTGTGAGATGGGCGATGGTTTGCAACTCCTCCGGAGTGTCATCGCAGACGGCAATACGCAGCATGGCGGTCACTTCCTCGTGTGGTTTTAAGGTAATTTTACCATTTTAAATGGCTTTTGTCGAGAACGATTGGATTTTGTTATGCGAATTGAGGACGTACGGAAACGGCGAAGGTGTCCGGGTGAATGAGGACAATTTGGCGGTGTAGCGACCCTGCGTACTCCAGCGACTTGTCCGCATCGTCGCCGCAGGCAGTAGCCGGGTCGTAGACCTCCCGCATCATATTGGACTGATCGATGATGCGCTTGTAGGCGGAATGGATCTTTACTAAAGAAGTGGACACCAAAGGCGAATAATATAAAATAAAAAAGGGGGCGTTCGCAACGGAACATCAGCAACACACCGAGGGCTTCAAACAAAGCCTCGTAAATCTTTACAAATCAGGAAAATCATCAACTCAGATATACAAAGAATACGGTATGAGCAGCTCCGCCCTCCATAAGTGGATAAAAAAATACACTGAGGTTAAAGTGTCGGATACAGAAACTCTCACCATGACTGAAATTAAAAAAATGCAGAAAAAGACGGCTTTATTA
>CAZJYY010000077.1:0-9252 GCA_964550315.1 uncultured Oscillospiraceae bacterium
ATCCCTATTTTAGCAGCTCCACAATGCGGCTGCGACGATCAATATTGGCCTTCTTAAAAATACTGCGAATATGGCTTTTAACAGTTTCCTCTGAAATAAACAGCTTTTTTGCAATCTCTTTATTGTGAAATCCCTGTGCCGCCAACTCTGCCACCTCACGCTCCCGCTCAGACAATTCTTCGGTTTGATCGGGCAAGGTGTTAATCATAGCGAAAATTCGGCTTTCATCTGCCTTTGTGTAGCGAATGTTCATTGCCTTTATTTGAGAAATTGCCTCCTCGTGCTTGTTTCTTATGGAAGGAAATAAAAAGAGAACTGATAGGTAGCTTCGGAAACTGGCAAGAAAAGTAAAGTTCCTGTCCTTCTCTGCAATATCCAAAGATTTATCAAGACACTCCGCCGCTTTTATCGGATGGGCAATGGCAAGATAGCAAAGGGAAAGACCAACGTACATGAAATTTCTTGTAGATAAGGAAATAAGGCGGCTGTCCAGAGTCAGGGAAATTTCCACGCTGGCAATTGCTTTTTTATATTGCTTTTTGAGAATTAAATCGGTGACACGATTTGTCTTAATCATGAAATTTGTAAAGGTAAGGTCGTCTAAGGCATCGGCTTCCCCACGTGTCCAATCCGCAGATTGGCTTGGCTCCATCATTAGTCCCAAAAGATAGCCGCGAACCGTCTCTGTCATAAGGCGGTTAATAGCAGTACCTTGTAAAAAGGTATAGGATAGAGCCTTGGTTTCAAGATATTCGATTGCCCTTTGCAGCGACAGCATATCCGACTGGTAAATTGCATTTATCCCCCGCAAAAGAGCCGCACCATAGGTTACGCTGGCGTTTTGGCTTTTTTCCGAAATAAGCGCTGCCTTATGAGCGAAGATGTCGGACTGGTCAAAATCTCCCTGAACACTTAGTGCCTCGCCCATGTAAAGCTCGTAGGCCCCTGCGCCGTGGTCATTCGTAAGTCGGTTATAGACAAGAAGCATTTCCCGAAGGTTCTCTGCCTCTTCCATCATTTGACCGGGCGTTGAATAAAATAAATACCACATGGAGGTAGTGCCGAACATAAACGGGTCACGCTTGTCAATCACCAATGATTCACCCTGCATAAGAGCCTCGGCCTGCAGATAACGGTTTTTCATTTCCACCGTATTGGGAAATTCCGAAAAGGCCGATACCAAAAACCACTCCCCCAGCATGTGGGTGTCTCCGCTTTTTTCGATAATGCCGCAGCTTCTTTCAATTGCCCTCGCAAATTCATCAAACTCCGCACCGGCATATAGTGCCATGCACAGCCGCAGCATAGAAACGGGGTGCTTTGCCAAAATGTCCTCGGGACAGGCATTTAAAACCTTTTTTGCAAGGGCGGTATAAGAAACTCCGTTGAAATCTTCGCTTAGAAGACCTGTTAGCTCACAGGAAAGCAGCCCGTCGTAATCCTCCACCTTGAAAAAACAGGCCACCGCATTTTTATTTTCACCTATGCGCTTATACCATTGCCCTGCATCATGAAAAACACTGAATCTGAATTCTTCGTCTTTTAAAAACAGTTGTTTAAGCAAAAAGTTCCTCAATATCTCATGGGGATAGTAGCTATATGTATTTTCGTCATACCTTAAAAGAGGCACTCTGCTGAATATATATGTAAGCTGATCCGCATATCCGGGCAAAAGGTAGTAAATCTGTTCCTGACTCAAAAAATCAAAAACAGAGGCACGGAGGATAATTTCCTTTTCAAATGGCTTTAAGTTGAGATAGAAAATCTCGAGCAGCAGGGCATCTATGCTTTTAAATTCCGCAAGCTTTCCCAGGTTTTCTTTTATTTGCTGCAGATAAAGATAAACCGCCGCTGCCCACCCTTCGGTGCGCCCAAAAATATATTCTGCCTGAGAATCACTTAAGGTTAAATCGAGGGTTTGTCCAAAGCTTTTTATGTCATAGCTGTCCAAAGACAGGTCTCGATAGTTTATATAGCATATGGGACTCGTGTTTTTTAAGGACGAATAGGTTCTTCCAAAGTTCTGGGAGATAAGGATAACATGAAGTCCGTCCTTCTTGCGCTGAGCCAAAGCTTGAAGAATAGGTGCCTGCCAGCTTGAAATTGCAAGATGAAAATTATCTAAAATTAGATAGCAGCTTTCCTCCACACTGAGTGCCTGAATCAGCCTTGCGGCAATTGGAGCGTTGCTGCGATTTAAGAATCCCAGCTCGCTAAGCGCCGCACCGACTGATGCATCCAGCTTCTCTATTTGGCTTATAAACCAATACAAGCTTCCGTCCTGTGCGCTTTCAACCGAGGTATACCACTGGGTGTTAGCGTACTTGTCCATATCAAGTCCGTAACGTATGGCTGTTGTTTTACCATACCCAGCGGGGGCCTCCACCAGGGTTAACGCACAATTGGAAATCTGCGCAAGTTTTTTCATCAGCTTTGGAGAAAAATACTTTTCCGACATAAGTGTCTCCTTATCACCCAAAAACTGCCCGTTTTGTGTTTTTTTCATATTACCACTTTTTCCCTGGGTTTTAAAGTTGTTTTTTACCAATTCAAAAATTCATTCCTTCTTGAGGCTGCAGATGGTTTGAGGCTTTCGGAAAATTTCCAGTATATGATGATAAGCTGATTGTAAAAAGCGCTTCTCACACTGAAGTTTTGAAAACCACAGACGAGAAGCGCTTTTTGTATTTTATTTTTGCAACACATTTCTATTGATAAAAATTTACTGATTTACGCAAAGCCGTGATAGTGGAGAGTACGGATTAGGCACTGCTTAAGGAATCGTCTGGGCTTAAGCGATTGTTATCGGTGCCGGAGGTAATCTCCTCGGAAATCGTCCAAATCACCGTCTGAGTGCAGTAGTCAGAGTCCAAAACAGTGGCAACAGCAGTCAAACCCTATGGTATGAAATTGAAGTTATTGTCCCCTGCTCATCCATGTAAAACTTTGCCCACACCATCCCTGTGGTAGATAGCTGCAAATAGTTTTCTTCTTCAGCCCTAAAGGCGCCAAACGCCGACAAACTATCTTCATACCCATAAATTGGCTTGCTTCTGTGCTCATATTCCGCTTTGGAAAACTCTTTCATCATGGCGTCAAAATTGTCAAAATGGTTTGGAACCCGCTCCAGTATATCATTTACATGACAGCCCACCCCAATCCCTCGAATTGTGGGCGAGTTTTCCATGCTTTCCACTTCCAAATATGCAATATAGAGCTCCCCATTAAGCTCTGGATAGGCATACACACAGGCATTTTCAAATGTGATATATACCTGCTGCCCATCATCAGAAATTTCTTTTGGCTCACCAAAAACAGCAGTCAACTCATCTTGACTTGTTGTAAATTGCACTGTCTGGTTGATTTCTGACGTAAAAAGCGGCATTTCTGACCAGATTTTTATGGCACTTTCCTCGTCTACCTCGGCGAAGCAAACCGGCAAATATACGTCATAGTTCATAATGTCATCATTGCCTGCATGCATTTTGGGTTGATACGGGTTAAAAAAATCGTAGCTTATAAGAGGATCCGTGGATGCGCTATGGGTGAAAATCATCTCCATGGCATCGCTGTCTATTTCCGCTTCCCCTGTAAGTGCCGTTTTAAACGAATCCACCGCTTCAAAGCTCATGTTTTTTCCATCGTTATAAATTTTTCCGTGGATTTCATCTGTATAAATCATTTTGTTTTCTTGCTGAAAATGGTTCAATCTATCAAATTTCTGAGCTGAAAAAATCACAAATTCCCCAATGCCATCCGCTAAACTGTCAAGCAGTAAAAGTGCCTTGCCGTTGAAGCTATCATCGCTTAACCAAATGCTGTCAACTTCAAAGTCCGTTTTGGGTAGGGTAAGTGAGGCAGGCTCTCTGCACACGGTCATTTGGGCCGTTGGGATAAGGGTATTTTCCGCCACCTGGGGTGTTGCTACAGCTTCGCTTGGCTCGTCACTGGAAACGGGGTTTGCCTTGCAACCGTACAAAAGAAACATGCAAAGCGCAAATAATAAGGCTTTTTTCATAAACACGCTCCTTCGTTTTTGCCATAGTTTGCTATTTATACATTAGACGCATATTTCCTGACAAAAGTTCTGAATTTCCCACCATTTTAAGTGTTTACAACATTATATTGGTCTTTTGGCTTATGCTCTCATCCCCAAAATTCGCGCGTTTTAATCAAATTCCTCATCTTGACAGAACTTGTCCACATAGCTGTGGGCGTTGGTGTCTTTTAAATACACGAAGTTAAATTCGTGCATTGAAGGGGCGTCGTGAATTGTAAAAAAGTCAAAAGCCCTATCCTCTTGCGCCACCGCACGATAGGCAAAAGTGACTCCCACCTCCTTTAAAAGCAAATGTTTAATAAGGGCAAAGCTACTAACACTAATTACCCTGGAAAATGCACTCAGGGTGTATCCCTGTCCGGCAAGCTCCTCCTCAAAAACATTGCGAGTGCCGGAGCCAGGCTCTCGCACCAGAAGGGTCTGGGCAAAAAGCTCCTCTAAGCTAATTTTTCGCCCGGCGAAGGGATGGCTTTTGGCACATACTCCCAAGAACTCCTCACTCCGAAACAGTCTGCTATTAAAGCGATTGCGGTCAAAAAAGCCCTCAACCAAGGCAAAATCCAGCTTATTATCGTACAGAAGCTCCAAAAGCCTTTGGGTGTTGTCCACTGTAAGGGACAGTTCATGCTCGGGATTTAATAAATATTTTTCCACCAACGGGGCAATTACATAGTCCCCGATTGTTTTGGTTGCTCCCACACGGAGCTTCACTTTTTTGGTTTTACTAAGGGCCGACAAGAGCTCCTGATGCCTGCATCTCATGGAAACGGCGTATTCCTCCAACACCTTACATGCCTCTGTTCGGAACAGTCTTCTGCCGTCATAATGAAAAAGCTTTACTCCAAAGCTCTGCTCCAGTGACTGTATCTGCCTTGTGACGGCAGGCTGAGTTAAATGAAGCTTTTCCGCAGTTTTACGGTAGTTCATGGTTTCGCACAGCGTCAGAAATGTGCTTAATTTTTGGTCCATAGCCCACCTTCAATAATAAATTTTTATTGATGCATTAAAATCAATAATTATACTTTATCACGTTCCCGTGTTATACTCAAGAAAAAAGTTAAAGGAGACCCCCCGCCTTGAAAAGAGCCTCCACCTATTTTAATAAGCTTTTTCACTCCTGTGCCGCCGTTCTACCCGGCTTTTTTATTGCCATCATCATTGCTCTTGCCGCTCGAATAATCGAAGGGCTTATTCCCATTCATCTTATCGGTGCGTCGGTTATTGCCCTTTTTATCGGTATGGCTCTTAATCATTTTTGGAAACCCAATGAGCGAACCGCTGTCGGGATAAAGTTCACCTCCAAAAAAGTGCTTAAGCTGGCTATTATCCTTCTGGGCGCAAGCCTTAATATCACCACCATTTTAAACATAGGCAAGCTGTCTCTTACCGTGATGATTTTCACCCTTCTAACCTGCTTTGGCGGGGGATATTTGGTTGGCAAAGCGCTGAAGCTGAACTGGAAAATGTCCAATCTCATCTCCGCCGGAACGGGAATTTGCGGAGGCTCTGCAATTGCTGCCATTGCCCCGGTTATCGACGCCGAGGACTCGGACATTGCCTATGCCATGTCCGCCACCTTTCTCTTTGATATGGCCATGATAGTGCTTTTTCCCCTTCTTGGTCGGGCAATGGGTCTTTCCGACATGGCTTACGGTCTTTGGGCGGGAACTGCTGTTAACGACACCTCCAGTGTTGTCGCCGCCGGCTACGCCTTCAGCGAAGCGGCCGGAGATTTTGCCACAATGGTAAAGCTGACCCGAACCCTTTCAATTATTCCAACCGTCATTGTCTTTGCTTTTATCAATATAAATATAAAGCGGCGTGAGCACTCCGCTCAAGACGGCGCTGCACTTAAAATAAATGTAAAATCCATCATTCCCTGGTTCATTCTCGGCTTTGTTGCACTGGCTGTAATCAACAGTGCGGGGCTAATCCCCGCCGGAGTGTCCGAGGCTATGAAGGATTTAAGTAAATTCCTTATGGTTTCAGCCTTGGCAGCCATAGGACTGAATACGAATTTTTCCGACATGAAAAAATCCGGCATCGCCCCCATGATTCACGGATTTATTATTTCCGCCCTTGTGGTTATTGTGGCACTCGCCGTTGAATATATGATGGGACTTGTATAGCACTCAACCTACCGAAAAATTATATAAACGTCAGCCGACAGCCTTCTTTTTAGGCTGTCGGCTGACGTTTATAAATATTTATCCAATTGCTCATCAATTTTGAAATTTTTTCTCACCTTTGGCTGGCGAATAAGCTTTCCTCTCACCGTAACCATGGCGGGGTTTCGCAAGGCACGCAAATCTTTCAGCGGATTTTTGTAGGTGATAAGAAAGTCGGCGCATTTTCCCGGTTCAATACTGCCGGTCATGTCTCCTATTCCGCAAAGCTCGGCATTGCGCTTTGTTGCGGTATACAGGGCGAAGGCATTTGTAACCCCGCAGTACTTTTTAAAATAGCAGACCTCCCGCCACATATCATAATGGGTTATGTAAGGGCAGCCTGTATCCGTACCAAGCCCTACGGGAATGTCATTCTCAAGGCAGGCCTTGGCGCAGTCTATAATTCCGTTAAAAACAATTTTGCCGTTGAACTGCTCCGTCTCACTGGCATTACTTATGCTGCGGTCAAAAAGCGCAAAGGGCAGCGCAGGTGAGAAGGTTGCAATATGGCAGGCACCACGCTCTTTAAAAAGGGCGATTATCTCCTCGTCCGGCCTAGCGCCGTGCTCAATAGTGTCCACCCCGTTTTGCAGCGCCACACGAACCCCCTCCGGACTCTCCACATGGGCAGCCACACGAAGGCCGAGGCGGTGGGCTTCTTCGCAGGCGGCAAGAACCAGCTCCGGCTGCATTTTCAGCGCTCCCGGCTCGCCCTTTTCCTTGGCGTCCAGCACTCCGCCGGTGATCATAAGCTTTATTAAGTCCGGCTTTGCCGCCGCAATTTTTGCAACATCCGCCCTTGCCTCGTCGACGCTGACTGCCGCATACGCAAGGGAGCCGGCCATATGTCCGTCAGGCACGGAAACCGCCATGTCCGCCGCCAAAATACGGGGGCCCTCAAGCTTTCCTGCATTTATTTTGTTTCTGATGGTGGTATCAACATTTGTTATGCCACCCACCGTGCGGATGGTTGTGACCCCACTGCGCAGTTGTGTACGGGCGTTTGCAGCACAAATCTTCCGTGCCACCGCCATGGTAAGGGGATTGCTGGTGACAAGGCGCACAAGCTTTGCCACGTCGCCCTTGCCGCTTTTCGGCCTTCCGCTTGAGGGCAGATGCACGTGCATGTTCACAAGCCCGGGCATAAGATAACGCCCCTTCAAGTCCACCACCGTGTAACCGCTCAGGTCTGCAAAGTTTCGCCTGATAATGTCAGTAATAATTTCGCCATCGGTAAGCACAACGAGATTTTCCCGTGGTGTCATTTTGCAGTTTCCGTTAAGAACAAAGCCATTGATATATGCATATTTCATGACAAAAGTGTCCTTTCCTCAATGATTAAGTCATGCTTTTCGCTTGCCACGAAGTACAAAAAATCGGTTTAAATTAAATATAGTAACTATATTTGCCTTTTATTATATAATAGTAGCTTTATTCCAAAATTGCAATGGCTCCGGCGGTCTTTTATGTTCTTTAGGACAAAAGCGCCCTGTCGTTATCGAAGCTTTCCCCCGTGCAGTCGGAGAATTTTTGAATTAAGCCCTCAATGGTAAGCTTTTTCTTCTCCTCTCCGGATACGTCGTAAACAACCTGTCCGTTGCTCATCATAATAAGCCGGTTGCCGTGGCTGATGGCATCTTTCATATTGTGTGTCACCATCAGCGCCGTAAGCTTGTTTTCACGAATTATCTTGTCAGAAAGCTCCAGCACCTTTTGTGCCGTCTTGGGGTCAAGGGCAGCGGTATGTTCATCCAATAAAAGAAGCTTTGGCTGCTGAATTGATGCCATAAGCAGGGTCAGCGCCTGGCGCTGCCCTCCGGAAAGCAGCCCCACCCTTGCGGTCATTCGGTTTTCAAGGCCAAGGTCAAATTCCTTTAGCTTCTCATAAAACAGACTGCGCTCCGCCTTCTTTATGCCCCAGCTCAGTCCACGAGAGCGTCCCCGCCGCACTGCCAACGCAAGATTTTCTTCTATCTGCAAATCAGGCGCTGTACCCAGCATGGGGTCCTGAAAAACACGACCGATATACTGTGCCCTTTTGTGCTCGGCAAACCCCGTAACGTCCACCCCATCTATGGCAATGCTGCCCCGGTCTATTGGCCATGTACCCGCCACAGCGTTTAGCATGGTGCTTTTCCCTGCACCATTTCCTCCGATAACGGTCACAAAATCTCCGGCGTTCAGCTCCAAATTAAGCTCAAACAGCGCTTTTTTTTCGTTATTCGTTCCGGGGTTGAAGGTCTTGCACACATTATTAATTTTCAGCACGGAGACTCACCCCTTTCCTCCCCGCCTGTCTAAATGAGCTGCGGGACTTTTTTTGCAGGTACGGCACAGCAAGAAACGCTGCAACCACTACCGCAGTGAATAGCTTCAAATCATTTGTGGGAAGCTTAAGCCACAAAACTATTACCACCACGATGTAATAAATCACGCCACCCATAACCACAAAGGAAAGCTTGCCCATGAAATTTAGGTGCTTTCTAAGTATAGCCTCGCTGAGTACCTCGCCGATAATAACGGCGGCAAGCCCGATTACTATTGCGCCCCGGCCCATATTTATGTCGGCAAAGCCTTGATACTGGGCCATTAGGCCTCCTGAAAGTGCCACAAGACCGTTGGACAGGGATAGTCCAAGCACCTTCATGTTGTCAATATTTATCCCCAACGCTCTGCTCAGCCCCGGATTATTTCCGGTTGCCCGTATGGCACTGCCCTGCTCCGTGCCGAAATACCAATACAGAAGAATGATAATCACTCCGGCTAGGAAAACACCCTTTAAAATAGCAGCGGGCACGGTGCCGCTACTTATAAGCAGCGCATATTTTTTGGCGCTTACAGCCTGATTTGACGCCGCTCCCATTATGTGCAGGTTTATGGAATACAGGGCAAACTGGGTTAGGATGCCCGCAAGTATCGCCGGAATTCCCAGCTTTGTATGAAGGATTCCCGTGCATACGCCCGCCAACAGTCCCACTAAAAGCGCCATAAGCACCGCAAGCCATGCAGGCCAGCCGGCTATAA
>CAZJYY010000078.1:0-8576 GCA_964550315.1 uncultured Oscillospiraceae bacterium
AGAAAAACGACTCAAATCAATATAATATAATTGTATAACAATTATATTATATCATCCAAACCCAAGGCTTACAACAAAAAAGACAGCGCATAGCCAAAAGGCTATGCGCTGTCCGCTTTAGAAAATATTGTTTGGAAAAACCACTTAGAATTTATCCTCTGCGGGCCTTTTTGCCGAACACCATGTAAACCATGCCGGCCATTGCCGCCGCCATAACAGCAATCAAATACCAGGGATTGCTGCTGTCGCCGGTCTTGGGCAGTTCACCAAGGGGAACATCATCATCCTTGATGTCGTTGTCGCCGTCGTTGCCGGGCTTGGGGTTCAAGGGCGTGTCATCATCGGGGATTTCGGTGTCATCTCCGGGATTAACATCTCCCGGGTCACCGGGTGTTGGCTCGTCAGGAATGGTGGGCTGTTCCTTGTAGTCAGGAATATCGTTGTGGTTCACATCCACTGCCCACACTGCATAGAGCGTCGTGTTCCCTGTGATACTGAAGCTTCCGATTATTCCCGCTGCATTCTCTGCCGCCTGGGAGTTTAAAACTGCGTTTACAGTTCTGGAGAAGCCCATGAACACAGTGTCGGTTCTCTTAAGGCTGCCATCGTTGCCCTTTACAATAACGTTTGCATTGTAAAGATAGCTGTTGCTGTCCGTGGGGACCGTTCCTTCAGTATTTCCGTTTCCGTTATAGTTCACAGAATAGGTGGTGATAACGGGAGGATCGATGGGAGGCTGACCGCCGCCGGTATAGGTCCACTGGGCATTCACAGTAAGGTCGTTTCCGGGCATCTTTGCCGGAACCTGGGGATTCCATCCATCAAACCTGTAGTCGGTCTTTGAGGGGTTGGCAATGGGAGTAATATTTTCACCCTCAAGATACTTCTGCTGGTCAAGAACACTTGTGCCATCCTTATAGGTGATGGTGTACTTAGTCTCGTTAACGTCGGGAATGTCGTTATCGTTGGTATCAAGACTCCATACGGCGTAAACGGTCTTGTCGGTGTCTAAGGTCACTTTGGCAACATAGGAGGGGGCTGTATCGTTCTTGGTATAAACCTTCTCGTTGGTATCGGTCATAGTCCAGCCCGCAAAGATAACCTTGGTGCTGCCCTGATTTGCGTGGGTAAGAGCGCTGCCGCTATCAAGGTTAACCTCTGTGCCCTCAGGCTTTGTGACAGCCGCCGGTGCGTTTGCGCCGCCGTTTGCATCATAGGTAAGGGTGTGGTTAACTGTAGGCTCGGTACCGTTCTTCGTGTAGGTGTTGATAAAATTGACGCTTGCGGTTTTTTCCGTCTCAACGCTTACAACCGCAGTAACTCCGGCTTCGCCGTTTGCTGTGGTGGCTCTTGTGTATCCGGTAAAGTCTAAGCCCTTTATGGTATAGCTTCCCACTGTGGGTACGTTATAATTGGACGCCCTCACTCCGGTTTCAAGAACTGTGTAGCTTCCAACGGGAAGTCCCTGGATTGTCTTGCTGCCGCCGCCCCTTACTTCAAGGTCTGCAACGCCATTTTTAAATGTAACATTAGAATTATTGGTGACTTCGTCATTGACCCAGGTGTACTTGAAGTTTCCTGTAAGCTTCGAATCTGCAGCAGTTATTTTATACTTAAATACAAACTTGCTG
Source organism: uncultured Oscillospiraceae bacterium (assembly GCA_964550315.1). Taxonomy (GTDB): domain Bacteria; phylum Bacillota; class Clostridia; order Oscillospirales; family Oscillospiraceae; genus UBA2658. Next base: position 1,632 of record CAZJYY010000078.1, read on the forward strand.
GGGTTCAAGCCATCATCAGAGAAGCTCGCTGTCTTTCCAATTGCAAGCTTGCCGGTTTGCGGCGTTTCGGGAGGAGTCTGAGTCTTATCGTACGAGATATGAACTCTTACTTCAAGAGCACCCTCAAGGTCGAACTTTCCGTTAGCGTCAGCATTAAGCTCAACCATTGGTTTTCCTGCTTCCATTTGAGCCAGGACAGAATACCCGCTGTAATCAAAGCCGTCCTTCTCTGCCTTATACCCCGCCGCTGTTGTTCCGGCAAAGAGTTTCATGGTATCAATCTGGACAGGAACGTTGCCACTCATGTCACGCTCAGGACTTGCATCGCTGCCGTAATAGTGCCACACGCTGAAGGGCACTAAATTCTCATCACTGGGTGTATCTTCCGAAGCACCACGCTGGCTGTAAAGGCCGATAAAAATTCCAGTGAGGTTAGAGTCCTTGGGAACAAACAGCGTTACAGGGTTGCTCTCGCTAACATTGTTTCCGCTTCCATCAAGAAGGACATCGTCATTTGCATAAATTGCACGCCACTCATCAAAGGCATAACCGCTGTTCATAACTGCCTTCATGCTGATGTTCTTATCATAGGGAAGCTTAAGGTCGTATCTGCCGAACATATTGCCTGCCATATAAGCCGCTTTTGTGGTGCCGTTCTCATCCCATGTAAATTCCACCACGTCGCAGTTCTTAGGCTCAGACAATGTTGCCCCGTTTTTATCGGTGCGGTTTCTTGTGATGCAAAGGTTAAATGTGTCGCCCTCAGGAATATCATTTGCAGATTCAACATGGAGCTGCAAGGATACATTGATGAGCCAGTCCTGGGCTATTTCAAGTGTTGCTGTTTCCTGATTTGAATTGCTCAAGGTTATTTTGCCAAGGGAGCCGCCCAGTCTATTGTCAAGCTCCCACCTTGTGAATTTGAATCCAGCTTTTATTTCCGGAGTAACGGTAATCTCAGCGCCTCTGGGGATTTCAACCGTGCTGTTAGAGAAGCCCTCCCCCGTCATAACGGCGTATTTAGTCTCGCCCTCCTCTTCCCAAGAGAAGGTAACCTTCTCGCAGACGTTCATGTCGATACCATCAACTATACCGTCAAAACGCCATCTGCTCACGTTTACCTTATTAGTTTTAAGTTCAGTTCCGGTTCCTTCCGGCTCACCCTTTAACTGGAGACGAACGTTTATTATCCTGGTGTCAGCGTCAATATGCAAAATGGCGCTGCCATCGCTGTTGGGGGTAAGGGTAACGCCGGACATAAGGTTAAGTACCTTCCAGGAGCTGTACTTCAGCCCATCGTTAAAGTCGGGAGTGACAGTAATGTCAACACCCTTGGGGAGCTTAAAAAGCTGGTTAGTAAAATCATTTCCAACCATGCTCTTTGAAATCTCTTCAGCTCCGTTATTCCAAGTAAAAATAATTTCATCGCAAAGGGACTGGCTAATAAAGCCTCCTACGAAACGGTCAACGTCCACATAAACTTCCTCAAGGAGGGGCGCACCGTCTGTGTCTTCCACGAAAACTTTTATTTCAGAATTGTCCCTGTCGATGGTTAAGTTGCCTTCAAGATGCGTGTCTGTGCAATTTACTAAGTTCTTTGCAAAGGTTGCACCATCAGTTTCAACACGTACAATTTTATAATCGCTGTTAAGTATATTGAATGTGGTCCAGTTGGCGGTTCTCTGAAGCATGCACTGGGTGTTTTCATCAAGAAGATTGTTGTTTTTATCATACAGGCGAAATTTAACCACCTGACGGCCAAGCTTGCTGTTCATGGTGATTATATCGCCAAGTGAATAGCTTCCTCCATTGCCTATAACATAAAGATTGATAACGCCTGTCTCGCCGCTACCTATAGCAACAGCTCCGGAGGTGTACTTGTCATAAAAGATCGCTGAAGGATATGTGCAATTGCTGCTGTCCATCTTGTATACCTTGTAATTAGAGTCCACAACAGACAGTTCCAGCCAGCTGCCGGAATTTACATACAAGTTCTGGGTAGTCAGTGTCTCTCCCTGGTCGTCGATTACATTAACCGTAAGATTTCGTCCCAAAACCTTACCACCCTGGGTATAGCTTGCCTCCAGCAGGCCATCATTCTTATACCCTGCCTCCAAAAGCTCCACCACAGCATTCTCTTCTTCAAGTGCTACAATTTCTTCTTCTACTTCTGCAACGTCTTGCTCCCCTTCAGCCATTACGCCGGCGAAGAGGGATAGAATAAGCGCAAGCGCCATTATAAAGCTTAGCGTCCTTCCCGTTTTCTTATACATTGCCTTTCCTCCTAAACCACCAATTCTCCAGTTTAATAAATGTTTATTGAAAATCGGCTGTCTCCTTCCGACTTTCAATACATTTATATCATTTAGCAGTTACCCCACTGTTACATCCTTGCAAAAAGATGCAGTTTTTTCACTTGTTTTTTTATTTTGTAACCTAAACAAAAAGAACGCCACCCAGAAGGTGGCGTTCTTTTGCTTTTTTAGTGAGTTTGTGTATCCGTTAGGACTCCGTGCAGCACAAAACGTGCATTCCACACATTGCCTGAACACGTTGACAGCATTATCATTTTATCCTCTTTTGTGGGCACAATGCCACTTTCTATGACAGAATTTTCGCAAATAAGCTTTATATATTCCTCAAGCTCATCCTTGTCTTTGAAGCTTATATCATAGCTTTTGCTTCCATCCTCTGTTTTGTAAGCGGAGAAAATCTTGAATCTGTAATCCGCCTCCGGCGTATAGATGTAAAGCTCCCGGTGCTCCTGGAAAAATGCCTGCTCTTCAAATTCTTTTAGTGAGCCGAACATGGAGCCATTGCGCATGTTGTGGCCGAAAATCAGAGTGTTTATATCCGAAAAATCCTTTGTGCTGCGGTAGTCCATAAAAATACTGCCGGAGCTTGTGGACTGATAGTCGTAGCTTGTTTGCAAATATTCGTAATTGTCTATTCCCTTCATTATGGGATAGCTTATTTCCGTATCCGGTATCCAAATCCAGCCCGCAATGTCCGGATTCACGCTAAGAAGCTGGTCAAAATCGATGGTAACGTCAGGAAACGGCTCGCTTTCGGGCTGCTTCGCCTCATTCTCCACTGGCGGCACGGTCTCCTGTCCGGCTTGGAAGGCTTCCCGACTGCCCTCATAAATCAAATCCGCCTTGCGGTAACCATCTAAAACCACCGCAAGCCTTATTCCGCAGCCCACAAAAATCAGCGCAAATATTATTATGAGGACTTTTCTAAAGATGCTCACTGTGACTTCTCCTTATTCGGCACTTCCACCATGGACATAACAATAAGTACGCCCACACCCAGGGCGAGTACGATATCCCCAAGGCTTAAAAAGCCGCCGACCACCGGCACTGGCACATATATCACGTCTCCCAGAAAAAGAAGCCTTGCCTTGTCCCCGCAGGCGACAAAATAGTCCGCGTGCTTTGCAATTACTGCCTCGGGAGTCATGTCGGCGTACACGCTAAGGGCACGCTCCGACACGGGCATACGAAATGCATTGGCCGCAATAACCGCAAAATTCATAAGGCTTCCCACCGAAATTAGGAGTGCCGGAAGCCAAAATCTTTTGTTTTGATATGCAAATAAAAGGATGCAGCCGTAAGAAAAAATCATTATCACGGCCTTTATCCAAAGTGGCATGGCGGGAAAAATTCTAAGGGCAGGCATAACCACAAAGGACAATATGGGCAGCCATAAGCCGCTTAGCATGGTAAGTCGCATAAGCTTACCACGGGCGGCAAAGCCGATTATTATTCCAAGCAAAACGCCAACCAACAGCAGCATTTCCCGTTCTCCAATCCTTAACTATTATACCTCGAAAAAGCTTGAGCGCAGGGCGTCTCGCTCAATAAGCCCCATATGCCCCTTTTCATAGGCTCTTTCAAAGGCCTCCACAACCTCCGGGTGGAATTGCTTGCCCTTTTCCTCGGTTATTATGCTGTACGCCTTCTCCTCCGTGCGGCCCTTACTGTACGGTCGTTCGCTGGTGATGGCGTCGTATGTATCCGCAACGCAGATAACGTAAACATCAATCGGAATCTCATCCCCGCCTTTTCCGTCGGGGTATCCATTGCCGTCATACCGCTCGTGGTGATGCCGGACTATCTCAAACACAATGGGCGCAAGATTAACAGATTTAAGTATCTCAACGCTTATTAGGGGGTGGGTCTGAATAATTTTTCGTTCCTCGTCGGTCAGATATCCCGGCTTTGTCAAAATATTCTCGTCTATTCCTATTTTGCCAACGTCATGCAGCAGAGCCGCAATTTTCAGATTTTCAAGCCTGTTGGGGCTAAAGTGCATTTCCTTGGCTATTATTTCTGCATATTGCTCCACCCGCTGAGAGTGGCCTCGGGTGTATTGATCCTTGGCTTCGATGGCGTTGGTGAGGGTTTTCAAGATCACGAAGTAATTTTGCTTAACATCCACATACATTGAAAAGGCGAATCTTGCCAAAAACAGGGGTAGGATAAACAAAATTACCAAATACTCGCCTTCCTTCATAATCATGAAGGTGGCAATAAAAAAGCCTATAGGTGCCGCCGCAATTATACTCGGCAAAAAGTCCAGAAAATTGGCAATATATGATTTAAAGAAGGGAATCCCCATATTAAGCTTAAAAAGCAAAATAAGGATAAGATTGTTTATTGCAACAACAGAAAGCACAAGGCAAAGCATTGGAAGTATTACTTCTGGGAAGGCCAAGTTACCAGGAGTTCCCCCCACTAACTTAAAAATAACACCGCCGAAAAATACCGATAGGGTAAAGTTGCCCGTGTTAAATGCCGTTTTAATTGGCTGGGTGTTGAAAATGTGGGACGGCTTTCTTTCCGGGCCCGGACCGGGAACGACAATAAACGGTGAGCCGATAAATGTAATTGCGGCAGCAACAATAGGTCCCTTGCACAGTATCATTGCAAGGTAGGCAATGAACGCCATGTCGATTGAAAAGTCCGGTCTGATATATATGGGCAAGCAGCGACACAGATACGTCAAAAGGAACAGCACAATAAGCTGTCCCAACTCATGCCCAAAACTGGACGTATTCAATAAGACTAAAGCCTCTTCGTAAATACAAAACAATCCAACTGCAACCCCTGCTATGGACACGAAGATGGCATACATCTTTGCCGAGAGTTTCATTCGCTATCTCCCACTAACCATGTATTTCTAAATAACAATTGCAATAGTTAGCTTCATGCTATAAAAAACGGGTTCGCAAAGTCTAATAAAAAAGTACCGTCGTGCTACTCTTATTCGTCTCCAAAACTAGGTTTGGTAACGACGTTCATTGAAGATGTTATCTCCAAGCAAACAGAGCGCCTGCAGATGCAATGATGGATACGAGAGAAGTCAGAGCGATCATCAGGGAAGTCTTCTTCATTGAGATATAGCCTCCTATTATGTACTCTGTTATCCGCTAATGTAACAGGCTATATCCGCTTCGCTTCGACTCGCGAACCCGCTTTTTTCAATTTTAATGTGAAGAACTCAAAATCAATACATTTCGATTCTTCGGTTTATGGCATTCAACGTGGCCCTTACCACCGCCGTCTCGTCATCCTCCGTAACAAAGGCACTTCCGGTAAATCTTCCAGTTGTGCCGCCTTCCGCCTTGCATGAAACGCAGACGAGGGCAGCTCTGACATTTGCAATCTCCACCGGCCGTACGTCCAGAACCGAAAGCTTTAATATACTTTCCTTTGACGCTGAAACAGCATCCAAAGTTGCCTGGGCAATGGCCCGCAGTATTTCAACGCTGTCATTTGATGATGCTTGAACACCGGAATACATTGTGCTGTCCTGGGAAAGTACGATTTCAATAGAGGTGCCCGTCCTCTTACGGTTGATGGAGACTTCTTCTATCACAAGTCTATTGGCCGCCTGGTTGTTGACATCAAAATCTATCTGGGCCACGCTTACAATTTTATGGTCAATTTCCTTTTGGAACTTAGCCATCAAAAGCGACTGCACGTCTCTTACAATCTGCTTGGGGGAACGTGAAAAGTCCGCCAGCACATGGATTTCAGTGATATTATCCCCGTCAGAAACAATATTTGCATTTATTACTCCGGGAAGCTTATTTATGTATTCAACATAGTTTTCTGTTGTCGATGAACGCTCCTGCATAGGGCACCTCCCAATTGTAACAATAACATTTGATAATAAGCGGCTTAAAAACCGGAAAATGCGTATTTAAAGATAAAAAAGGATTACCATCCAATTTACATAATATAACATATTATATAAAATTATCAATAGCTTAGCAAGGCTTTTTTAAAATGATTTAATAAGGCGAAAAAACGCAAAAAAAGGCGAAAAAAAGAACCTGCATATAACAGATTCTTTTTCCCGCCTTTAAGGCTTGTGTTGGCGTTGACCTATTTTCCCGGTCCGTCTCCAGACAAGTATCATCGGCACAGGTGAGCTTAACTTCCGTGTTCGGAATGGGAACGGGTGGACCCTCACCGCTAAAAACACCAACTATGGTACACCATCACGGGCTCGAACCGTGGACACCCTGATTAAGAGTCAGGTGCTCTACCAACTGAGCTAATGGTGCTTATTCAATTTAAATAAATGGTGACCCGTGGGAGAGTCGAACTCCCGATTGCGGCGTGAGAGGCCGCCGTCTTGACCACTTGACCAACGGGCCGTCGTCGTCGCTCACAGGGCTGTTATGCTCCTGTTTCACCGCAAGCGGTAAAACATACGCTCCACGCCCTGCCGCTCCTCTTCAAATGAAACTCACTTCGTTGGACTTTCATTTGAGTTACGGGAGAATGGCATTTGCTTCTCTTTAAATGAAAATCTCTATTCAAGGCTTCCATTTAAGCTTAAGATGCTGTCACCAATTTTGCAGAACTCTTCTGCATCTTGCACCTTCAAAACCGAACAACGATATGGATTCCTTATCCAAGGCCGCCTGCA
>CAZJYY010000079.1:0-1964 GCA_964550315.1 uncultured Oscillospiraceae bacterium
TTTCCTGCCTTTTTACCCTTTTCAATAAGCTCTCTTAAGCGGTCCTCGTTGGTTTTTTCCACTGTTTCACCGGACTCATTATTGCTCTCTCCAATTGTGTCCAGCTCATCCTTCAATTCATTTTTCTTTTTTTCAATCATTATCTTTACCCCCGTATGCCTTGCTCTCTCTAAGCCTTTTTGCTATCTCTGCAAGGTCTGTTTCATTTGCCTGTGTTTTTTGCCTTTCGGCAAGCTTTTCGATCCTTATGATCTCTATGTAGTCTGTAAGAGCCTTCTTTGCATTGGAAAGCTCCTGCGGCTTTTGTATTATACCCGTCAAAAGCGACATTTCTTCATTGGTAAATACCTCCGACAGCGTGGCTATGGATGGCGTTACCCCGTGCTGTGATCTCAGCCGCAGTTCAGAATAGAATCTGCCCAGCAGCGGGTCGGAGAAATCCTCCTCCGAAAGGCTGATATCCTCGGTAAACAGCGACGGCTCGTAATACACAAGGCTTATTACTCCCTGCTCTGCCGTAGCGCTGCGAATATTTTGAAAACGCAATGCCTTGTCCTTGGGCTGATTGGCCTTCACCGGACGAAGGCTTTCGCCCTCCTGCTTTTTTCGGGCGGCGGCAAGCTGCTTTTTTCGCATTCGTGCCACCTCGGAAAGCACCGCTTCGCCGGACACCTTGGCCATTTCCGCCACCTTCATGGCGTATACCTCCCGTTCCACTGCACCGGGAAGGCCGGCAATCAGCGCCGTTGCGTCCTTTAAAAAGCCGATTCGGCTCTCGTCAATGCTAAGGTCATATTTCGCGGCAACATCACTTAAGCGATATTCCACGGAGTTTTCCGACCGGCTAAGCAGGTTTTCAAAAGAGACAGCGCCAAACTTTTTAATGTATTCATCCGGGTCCTTAGCTCCCGTAAGACGCAGCACCTTCACCTTAAGCTCAAGCTGCTGAAGGATGCCAATGGCACGCTGGGAGGCCTTTTGCCCCGCCGCATCGCCGTCGTAGGCTATTATAACCTGATTGCTGTATCTGGAAATAAGTCTTGCCTGCTCCGCCGTAAGGGAGGTGCCCAAAGAGGCCACCGCACAGTCAAAGCCCGCCTGATGAAGGGCCACAACATCAATATTCCCCTCCGACAAAATTATATATCCCTTTTTTGATTTTTTAGCCAAATTCATGGCAAAAAGGTTGCGACTTTTATTAAAAACAAGGGTTTCGGGGCTGTTCATGTACTTTGGCTCCCCATCATCCAGAATTCTCCCCGAAAAACCAATAACGCTACCCCTAATGTCAATTACTGGAAACATAAGCCTGTTTCGGAAGGTATCATAAATTCCACCGTCCCCTTTTTTGGATGCACGGGCAAGACCTGCGTCCAAAAGCTCCGTTTTCGTGTATCCCTTGTTCCGCATGGCGTTAACAAGACTGTCCCAGCTATTGGGCGCAAAGCCAAGACCAAAGCGAACAACCATTTCGTGGGATATGCTTCTTCGGTTTACATAATCAACAGCAATTTTTCCTTCCGGAGAGCTGAGCTGTCCGTAAAAGAACCTTGCTGCATCACGATTTAGAAGGAGCATTCGCTCCCGCCTGTTTTCGTTTTCGTCGGGCCTGTCCTCCGGTACTGCGAGCCCCGCACGCTTTGCAAGAAAACGAACGGCATCCGGATAGGAAAGATTTTCAATGTCCATTATGAAGTTAACAACTCCGCCGCCCTTGCCGCAGCCGAAGCAGTGATAAATCTGCTTTTCGGTGGATACGGAGAAAGAGGGCGTCTTTTCGCTGTGGAAGGGGCAAAGCCCGAAAAGATTTGAGCCGCTGCGCTTATAAAGTCTCACATAAGAGGACACGACGTCGCTTATCTCGTTGCGCTCTGATAGCTCCTGTAAGAAGCTTTCGGGAAAAGCCAAAATCGCCGCCTCCTTCTTTTAAATAAACAAATTCCCGTGTTAATAATTATGTATTT
>CAZJYY010000079.1:2064-8561 GCA_964550315.1 uncultured Oscillospiraceae bacterium
CCGAACACCTTGCTTTCCTCGCTCTTTGCCTTTGGATTGCGGTAAACCGCCTCAAAAAGAAAGCTGTGGAATGTTTCAAAGGCCTCCTGCATATCCGGTGACAGGGAAATTTCCCCCTCCATACTGTTTTCGATGAGGTCGGAAATTATGGCGTTTATGCGCATGCTGTGGCTGTCCCCCATACGCTGAAGCACTAAAAACGGCAAATTTTCCGTTGTAATAATGCCCGCCCGTATGGCATCGTCCGTATCGTGATTTACATAGGCTATCCTGTCCGACAGCCGCACCACCGTTGCCTCCGCCGTGTCATCCTCCACACCAAAGGTGTGGTGAAGGATTCCCATGCGAGTCTCATAAGAAAGATTTAGTCCACGTCCGGACTTTTCAAGCCTGTCCACCACACGAAGACTTTGCTCGTAATGCTTGAAGCCCTCGCTGTATATTTGCTCTAGCGCCCGCTCACCGGCGTGCCCAAAAGGTGTGTGTCCCAAATCGTGACCAAGGGCAATCGCCTCTGTAAGGTCCTCATTGAGCATGAGCGCCCGGGCAAGTGTGCGGGCAATTCTTGCCACCTCAAGGGTATGGGTAAGCCGTGTACGGTAATGATCCCCCTCCGGCTGCAAAAACACCTGAGTCTTGTGCTTTAGTCTTCTAAAGGTTTTCGAGTGAATAATGCGGTCAATATCCCGCTGAAAGCAGGTGCGAATATCGTCCTGTTCCTCATAAAGAAGCCGACCCCGGGAGTTTTTTGAAAGTACTCCACGCTGACAAATCAGCAATTGCTCCAGCTCTTCCCGCTTTTCCCTTGCACAGGGCATGGCCACACCACCCTTTCTTCCTATCTTATACGACACCGCAGTACATTTTTCCTTCTTTTATTAGTGCCAATTTTTGCACATTACATTCACCAATAAATGGTAAATCTGTTTATATACTCCAAAAAGCGCCGCCTCTGCGGACAGCGCTCTTCGCCCCGTATTTTTTATCTTATTCTTACGGCGAGAAACTCCTCCCCCACCGTTTCAATAACAGCCTTCCCGTTGGAGGCGTCTATAATTCTATCTTCAAATTCGTCGGCAGCATCCTCTCGAACAAGGGCTTCAATTGCCACATCCGCTCCAAAATCCGCGTTTTGAACGACTGCATTGTGCTCATCCAAAATTCTTTTTGCCCGTTCGTAAAACCCGTAGTCGCAGGAGACAAGAAGGCTTCGCCACTGAGCCATGCAGGCAACGCCTGCAGCGTCCAGTGCCATCTTTGCCGCCTTGGAATAGGCCCTTACCAAGCCGCCTGTCCCAAGCAATGTGCCGCCAAAATATCTTGTTACAACACAGCACACATTTTTAATATCCTCTTGAGCGAAAACATTTAGTGTCGGCATACCGGAGGTTCCACTAGGCTCCCCGTCATCAGAATATCGGGTTATGTTATTTTCCCTTATTAAATAGGCATATACATTATGGGTGGCGTCTGCGTGCTTCTCCCGCATTTCACGGATGCGCTCCAGCGCCTCGGTCTCCGTGTCACAGCGCCAGACCCTGCCGATAAAACGGGAACGCTTCTCGGTGAATTCTGCCTCTCCGAAGCCGTTTGGGACAAGATAAGTGGTCATTGCCGCTTCCATTCCTCCTTCGAGATGCTGTAAAAATACTCCGTCCTGCGCTGACCCAGGAGCACCACCGGCATTTCCCTTTTATAGGCAAAGCGAAACCCGCACTTTTCAATCACACGGCGGGACTTTTCGTTTCCCTCATAGTGGCCGCACCAAATGCGGTCAAAGTCATTTTCCTCAAAGCCGTAGCGCAAAAGTTCCTTGACGGCCTCAGGTATGTAGCCCTGCCCCCAAAAGGGCACGGCAATCCAGTAGCCGATTTCGATTTCGTCCTCAAAGCCCTCCAAAACCCTATTTTGAAAGCCAATGCTGCCCACGGGCTCATCACTGCCCCTAATGGTCACCGCAAAGGTCTCCTCTCCGGATAAAACCTCCCGTATTACACGAAGGCTGTCCTCCGGGGAGGTGTGGGGCGGCCAACCTGCGGCCGGGCCAACACGTGGATCCTTTGCATATTCAAAAAGCTTTCGGGCGTCCTCCTCACGCCAATGGCGAAGTATAAGGCGCTCAGTCTCTATGGTTTTCATTGTCTTTCCTCACAAACGGAGCAACCTTTGCCAAAAGCTCGGGACGCACAATCGCCTGAACGCTTATGCCGTCCTCGCAGTACTCGCTTTCAAGCACAGCGCCCTCACGACGTAAAAACTCCAAAACGCCCGCTTCGGAATAGGGCAAAAGCAGGGACAGCCGTTTTTTTCCACTCTCCAAAAACTCCGACACCATCTTCATAAGTTCCCCTGTGCCCTCACCGGTTTTGGCAGAGATGCAAACACTTTGCCTGCCATGGGGAAGCTCCCCAAAAACGGCGTCGCATTTATTAAAAACTCTGATGCAGGGCGTTTGCTCCGCCCCAAGCTGAACGATAAGCTCCTCAACAATTTCTGCCTGATTTTCCCAGTCGGGGTTAGAAATGTCTATTACATGCAAAAGAACGTCGGCATAGGAAAGCTCCTCCAGCGTTGCCTTAAACGCAGCCACAAGATGATGGGGCAGCTTTCTTATAAAGCCTACGGTGTCACTTAGAAGTATCTCCTGGGTTTCGCTTACCTTCATTCGCCGTGTGGTAGTGTCCAGCGTATCGAAAAGGCGGTCGTTTGCAGGAATATCCGATCCGGTAAGGCAGTTTAAAAGGGTGGACTTCCCAGCATTGGTGTAGCCCACAAGGCAGACCACCGGCATGGCATTTTTCTCGCGCTGGCGCCGTTGAGTACCCCGCACACGGCGCACATCGTCCAGCTCCTCCCGAAGCTTTTGGATTTTCCGTCTGATGTGACGGCGGTCAGTTTCAAGCTGGGTTTCGCCGGGTCCTCTTGTGCCGATGGGCGAGGAGCCGCCGGAGGCGGTTTGGCGCACCAGGTGCGTCCACATGCCGGTAAGTCTCGGCAGCAAATATTCATACTGAGCAAGCTCAACCTGGAGCTTACCCTCACGGGTCTGTGCACGCTGGGCAAAAATGTCCAAAATAAGCCCACTGCGGTCAAGAACCTTTACCCCCAATTCCTCTGAGAGTACCCTCATTTGTGAGGGCGAAAGTTCGTTGTCAAACACGGCAAGGTCACAGCCGTGCATTTCAATAAGCCCCTTCATCTCCTCAACCTTGCCCTCGCCTATAAAGCTTCGGGGGTCTGGAGTAGCTCGGTTTTGCAAAAGATACGCCACGGCCTCTCCGCCGGCAGTTTCCACAAGCTCAGAAAGTTCCTCCATGCTTATTTCCGTGGAGCGCTCGTCCTCCTCCATTGAACCCGCCGAAAGACCCGCAAGTATCGCTTTTTCCTTTTTAATTTCCATATAACCTCGCATTGTAAATAAGTTTGTATATAATCAAAGCTTCCCCAAAATGGCGGGAAAACAGCTTTAATCAAGTTAATAGCAGCTATAGCTGCTATTATATAGTATCCCTAAAGAAAGCACAACACCCGTAAATATCTGCACGGGATAAAAAAATTTTTATAATTCTTAAAAAAGGGCTTGCAATATAAAAAATATATGGTATAGTCTAATCAGTAACAGTTCTTAATAGTAATCAACATAAATTTTCAGGAGGATAACATAATGGAGCTTAAAGGAAGCAAGACAGAAGCTAATCTTTGGAAGGCATTTGCCGGCGAAAGCATGGCTCGCAATAAGTACACCTACTTTGCAAGCAAGGCTCGCAAGGATGGCTTTGAGCAGATAGCTGCAATTTTTGAGCAGACCGCCAACAACGAGAAGGAGCATGCAAAGCTTTGGTTCAAGGCTCTCAACGGAATTGGCACTACTGCTGACAATCTTATTGCTGCTGCAGAGGGTGAGCACGAGGAGTGGACCGACATGTACAAGGAAATGTCCGAAACCGCTCGTGAAGAAGGCTTTATCGCCCTTGCTGACCAGTTTGCCGCTGTTGCAAAAATCGAAAAGTCCCACGAAGAGCGTTACACCAAGCTGGCTGAAAATCTCAGCAACAGCGAAGTTTTCAAGCGTGAGGGCATCAAGGTTTGGTACTGCCGCAACTGCGGACATTTGGAGTACGGCACGTCCGCTCCCGAGATCTGCCCCGTATGCGCACATCCCCAGTCCTACTTTGAAATCCACGCAGAGAACTATTAAAATCATCTGATTCTTTTATGAGTGATAACTGCTAAAAGCTCATTAGAATTTCATAATTTTTGGTAATCCATCCCTTCTCCTTTTCTAAAATAAACAGCAAGACGCCGCACCCGTGAAAATCGGGTGCGGCGTTGATTTTATACTTATGCTCCCTGAAGCAGCCCCCCAATGTAATTGGGAACCTCCTCCTTTTGGATACCCAAGGCAACGCTCAGCTCGCCGTAAAGCGCATCCTCTGCGTCCTTCATGAAGTTTCGGTCGGTTTGGCACACCTTATGCCCGGATTCCTCCCGAAAGTATATCATGGCAATAAGCTGTATAAGATCTTTACATTCGTGCGTTTCAAAAAAGCTCTTATAGTACGCCGGAAGCTGCTTGCGCTCCACCTCAAGGTTCATGTCCATCTCGTTTCTTATACAGGGGATACTCTTTATAAGCTCCACCGCTTCGTCATGGCAAATGGCAGGACGCATAAACACCTTCGTGTCCACCGGAATAAAAATCGTTTCCGACCCGTAAACCGGCATAAGCGTATAATACATTCTTTTCTTGTCCATCCCTTTCATAGGCGGTGGTCCTATTTCCTTTACCTCGCATATTCCGCTTTTACCGTATATCACATGGTCGCCGACATTGAACATCCTTACTCTCCATTTCTCGTTTAGAAGGGGCTTATATAGGATAATCCTTCCCTATATAAATGGGTTTTCAAACCTCCGTATGAAAATCATCGCCCTTCCAGCCATAACAACTGCACATCTTTAAACTGGGTATTATAATCCTTCTGTAGCTATAATACCACATTTTTCTCACAAATGTAAGTAAAAGTTTCTCCCAATGTCTCTGGTCTCACTTTTTAAGCTCCAGATCTCTGAAAACAGACTCCACAGCCAACTCAAAATCCCGTGTGTCTGCCGCCTTTTTTATGCGCTTTATATGCCCCTCCGACTCCTCAAAAAGGTCGGCCATGTACCACCACAGTTCCTTCATTCTAAGCATTGCGTTGCGTCGGCTCGAAAACGCCTGGGCGCATTCTTCATATATTTCGTCGTGGAAGCTGCGAAGGCGCTCTTTATCCACGCCTTTTTCCCCATTCAAAAGCCCCGCAAGGGCAGGATCTCTCACGAGGCCACGGCCTATCATCACTGTGTTTATTTCAGGAAAACGGTGCCTTATTGAGGACACATCCTCGGTGGTATTTAAATCTCCGTTCCACACAAGGGGATTTCGGCTTTCCTTCAGCGCCTGCGCAAAGTCCTCTGTGCGCACCGGCAGTCGGTAAAGGTCCTTTTGCACCCTTGGGTGCAAAATAAGCTCGCTGATAGGATATTTGTTGAAAACCGCCAGTATTGCAGGAAATTCTTCAGGTTCATGTATCCCTAAACGAGATTTTACAGACAGTTTTATATCTATATGGGAGAATACTTCCTCAAAAAATCTATCCAGCTCTTGAGCGTCTTTTAAAAATCCGGAGCCCTTTCCTTTTGCGACCACCGTGCCGGAGGGACAGCCAAGATTCAAATTGACCTCCTCATATCCCATTACCTTAAGCTCCCCCGCCGCCCAAATAAAGTCCTCGGCGCTGCGTGTAAGAAGCTGTGGGACAAGATTTTTAACCTTGTTTTTTTCCGGAAGAACGTCCTTAAAGCCCTTTTCGGAAAAAACATGGTTTCTATCCGGGGAGATAAACGGTGTAAAATACTTGTCTGTCGGCATAAAGTACTTGGAATGCGCATTTCTGTAAATATAATTGGTTATCCCCTCCATGGGGGCAAAGTAGCAGCCCATGCGTTTCTCCTTATCTGAGGTTTTTGAAGGCTTTGCCTGTTTGCATAAAAATACCGCCGGAAGGCAAAGTTCCCGACGGTATTTGTTTTTTATTTTATGGTTTCTGCCAGGGCGCGAAGCTGCTCCACATATTCTACACGGGCTCCGGAAATATCATCCATCATTTCTGTGCAGCCTATACCCGTTTTGGTTCGTCCCCCCTCACGAAACAGCTTGCGCATTCCGTTTACCTTGTCTATGTAGGCTGTTTTAAGCTCAAGCGCCTTTTCTTTGGTTCTCTCGTCGGTAAGAAGGGCGTACTGAATCTTGTATTCATTGACGCTCAATGCGTTGGTGCCATCAGAGAAATCGTGGTCGTCATACTGCCGAATATTGATTTTCCAACCGCAAACAGAGCAGTCGTCAAAATCGCTGAAATCGTCAAAAAAGTACTTTCCGCATATTGGACACGGAATACCGGTCTGTGACATAGCTTTTTCTCCCTTTTGTGTATATTCCGCCGCTTTACTCA
>CAZJYY010000080.1:0-8560 GCA_964550315.1 uncultured Oscillospiraceae bacterium
CAACAAAAAGAGTGGGCGGAACCCACTCACAACATTTCTTACTACCTAACATGAGCATGTTACCACACAAACGGCCCATTTGCAAGAAGTTTTTGAATACTTAATCAATATATAGAGTGGTAATCCCATTATCTGCAAAAAATCACCCCCAATGCCTTGGGTACATCCCGGAAATAGCATTGGGGGTGATTTATAATATTAGCGCTTGCCGTTTTATAACGGCATTTTAATTATACGGCAATCTATGCCTTGCTTTTAATATAAGCGTCTATGCTTTCTGCCGCTGTTTTTCCGGCTCCCATTGCCAAAATAACGGTGGCTGCCCCTGTAACGGCGTCGCCGCCGGCAAACACGCCCTCACGGCTGGTGGCTGCGGCTTCGTCCGCTACGATGCAGCCACGCTTATTGGTGTCAAGGCCCTCGGTGGTGTCCTTAATAAGCGGGTTGGGGCTTGTGCCGATGGCAATTATGACCGCATCAACATCAAGAATAAAATTAGAATCCTTAACCTCTACAGGGCGGCGGCGGCCGGAATCGTCAGGCTCGCCAAGCTCCATCTGGACGCACTCAAGCCCCTTTACATGGCCGTTTTCGTCACCAATGACGGCGACGGGATTATTGAGGAGCTTGAAGATAATTTCCTCCTCCTGAGCGTGGTGAACCTCCTCCTTACGGGCGGGAAGCTCCTCCATGCTGCGGCGGTAAACAATGTAAACCTCCTCGGCACCCATGCGCTTTGCACAGCGGGCAGCATCCATTGCAACGTTTCCGCCGCCAACCACTGCAACACGCTTGGCATTTTTAATGGGTGTGTCGTACTCGGGAAGGTAAGCCTTCATAAGGTTTATGCGGGTAAGATACTCGTTTGCGCTGTATACGCCAAGGAGGTTTTCCCCGGGAATGCGCATAAACTGGGGAAGTCCTGCTCCCGTGCCCACAAACACAGCCTCATAGCCCTCTTCAAAAAGCTCGTCTATGCTCATCGCCCTGCCCACTACAGCGTTGGTAACAAGCTCAACGCCGCAGTATGTAAGGTTATCAACTTCACTTTGGACTATTGCCTTGGGAAGGCGGAATTCCGGGATACCGTAGGATAAAACACCGCCCGCCTTGTGAAATGCCTCAAAAATTGTAACGTCATAGCCCATACGGTTGAGGTCGCCTGCGCAGGTAAGACCCGCAGGGCCGCTGCCGATAACGGCAACTCGGTGACCGTTTTTGATGACACAGCCCTTTTTCTTATTGTCTGTGCCGAACTTTTCGCAGTGCCAATCCGCCACAAAGCGCTCCAAGCGGCCAATTGCCACCGGCTCGCCCTTTATGCCACGAACGCATTTACTTTCGCACTGCTTTTCCTGGGGGCACACTCTGCCGCAAACGGCTGGCAGTGCGTTGGTGGTCTTTATTACCTCGTAGGCGGCTTCAAAATCGCCTTCGGCAACCTTTGCAATGAATTCCGGTATACGAACATTAACGGGGCAGCCTGCAACACAGGGTTTATTTTTGCAGTTAAGGCAGCGCTTTGCCTCGTCAATCGCTGTTTCCTCTGTGTATCCCGTGGATACTTCAAGAAAATTCTTGTTGCGTACCAACGGTGCCTGCTCCGGCATGGGATTTTTGGTTAAAGACATGTTAGCCACGGCGTACACCTCCTGTAAGATGACAGATATGCTCTCTCTGATTGGTTTCTTCGTTCTTATAGAAGGCGCCTCGCTTAATAAGCTCGTCCCAATCCACAAGATGTCCGTCAAATTCAGGGCCGTCCACGCAGGCAAACTTTGTTTCGCCGCCCACGGTCACACGGCAGCCGCCGCACATTCCCGTTCCGTCTATCATAATCGGGTTAAGGGATACAACCGTTTTTATTCCATAAGGCTCGGTGGTCTTGCATACAAATTTCATCATCATTCCGGGGCCAATGGCAACGACCTCGTCATAATTTCTTCCGGACTCGATAAGCTCCTTAAGCTTGTCCGTGGTGAAGCCCTTTTCACCATAGGAGCCGTCATCCGTGGTTATATAAAGGTTTGTGCTGGCGGCACGCATCTCGTCCTCTAACATAACGATTTCCTTGCTGCGGAAGCCGGCAATCATGTCAACCTCCACGCCGTTTTCGTGCATAGCCTTTGCAACGGGATACGCAATTGCGCAGCCCACGCCGCCGCCAACCACAGCGACCCGCTTTAAGCCATCTGTATGTGTGGGCTTTCCAAGGGGACCCACAAAGTCTAAAATAAAGTCGCCCTCGTTCATTTCAGCCAGCATCATTGTGCTGCGGCCAACCGGCTGAAACATGATGCTTACAGTGCCTGCCTGTCTATCGTAATCAGCTATGGTAAGGGGTACTCGCTCTCCGAATTCATCAATTCGGAATATTATAAACTGTCCGGCAAGACATTTTCTTGCCACTAAAGGTGCTTCAACCGCCATTTCTATGGTGGTGCCCGCGGTGTTGAGAACACGTTTTTTTACTATCCTAAACATTTACACCCTCCTATTATGCTACTGGTACGTACATTATAACATCTACTTTTCTGTTTGAAAAGCGGATTGTAGTAAATAATCTTTTTTTTAACGTTTTGGGCAGAAATTGGCATAACTAAGGGCAGCACATTACTGCACCACCCTTTGGTTTTTTTAAATCTTATTCGCTGCGAAGTGCTTCAACAGCGTCCTTCTTGGAGGCCATTCGTGCGGGAATGTGCCCACCCAGCATGGTAAGCACCGTGCTAATGGCAACAAGGAGTACCGCGTGGAGAATTTGGAGGTTTGCAACTCCGGCAAGGTTTGTAAGCTTAAATAAGTAGGCGTTTATGGGAATTGTGAGAAGATAGGCTATTACCACACCCAGAGTACCTGAGAAAATGCCCAAAATAAAGGTTTCCGCGTCGAACACCCTTGTTATATCCTTCTTCCTTGCGCCCAGCGCCTTCAAAATGCCAATTTCCTTTGTTCTTTCTATAACGCTTGTATAGGTTATTATACAAATCATAATAAGGCTGACCACCAGTGATATGGCGGCAAATGCCACCAGAACGATGGTAATTGCATCCATTATTCCCCTTGTCATTTCAGTTACCGTTTCGGCAAGGTCTGTGTAAATAACCATGTCATCCTCCGATGACGCTTTAACGTTGTAATCGTCAAGATAACTGAGGATGGCCGCTTTGCTGTCGAAGCTTCTGGGGTAAAGCATTATCATGGCCGGTGCGGTATCTCCTCCCAAATATGCCAAAAGCTGCTGCTTTGCGCTCTCGTCAACCGCTTCATAGGTGAAGATATTTACGTCGCTGTCCCTCTGTGCCTTCACGATAGAGGATTCACTTTCCCTATCCACCACCATGCGGGCAAGCTGGTCGCTGTATACGAAGGTGCAGCCCAAAACAGCAACGTCCACGCTTTGCTTTTGGCGAACAACGCCGCAAATGTTCAGCTTTATGGAATCGGCAAGTTCGTACATTTCCTCGTACTCTGTATTGGGTGCAAAGCGACCGCCGCCCATATCTATATAGTAGTCGTCGTTTTTAACAAGGGCAAGCTCGGTGCCCACAATATCGTCAAAATCAATGGTTCCGTTTTCCACAGCGTCAAAGCCCATATCAGCCATAATGCTCATATCGATACGGTTTTTGGAATCCACCACCATCACAATATCTGTGGCCTCATCAGGATACTCTCCTGAAAGCAAATCATAGTTTTCCTCAATATAGTTTGGATCTTCCTCTCCGAGAGCCTCCGGATACGAGGTCATGCCGGCGCTGCTCATGGCAGTCACATTTCCCGAGGTCATGTTTCCGGTCATGCCCGTGGGCATGGAAACGGGAATAACGCCGTCGTCCATTCTTCTCAAAAGGTTCATTCCCACAAAGCGTGTTACACCAATTGCCTTGCAGTTCTCTGGGCTTATATTGGATATATAATCAAGATAATCGCTTGTAAGCTTGTTGTCATGAAGCGTTGTAGACTTTTTGGAGTCGTAAATTACTGCATAGTCAGTTTCTGCAAATTCCGTGGTGCCTAGCATCATGGACTGCATTTCGTCCCGCATTTCCATCATCTTTTCAGCGTCCATCTCCACTGCGCTTTGGGAAATTATTATGGGAAATTCCGCAAGTGCGTCGGACTGGTAGTCGTCAATTTGCTTTTGAAATCCCGTTGACAGGCTTAGGATGATCGCAATGCCGATGATTCCGATGCTGGAGGCAAAGCAGGTAAGAAAGGTTCTTCCCAGCTTCGTGCGAAGGTTATTAAATGAAAGCCCCAGCGCTGTAAAAAAGCTCATGCTGGTGTGTTTCAGCGTAAATTTTTCGTGCTGAGCATCAGCGTCGTAGGGACTGCTGTCAGACACGACGCAGCCGTCCGAGAATCGTATTATCCTATCGGCATACTCCTCGGCAAGCTGGGGGTTGTGGGTAACCATTATAACAAGCCTGTCCGAGGCCACCTCTTTTATAAGATCAAGAATCTGGACGCTGGTTTCGGTGTCAAGTGCACCTGTCGGCTCGTCACAAAGGAGTATTTCCGGGTCGTTTACCAATGCTCTGGCAATGGCAACACGCTGCATTTGACCGCCGGAAAGCTGGTTTGGCTTTTTGTGAAGGTGCTCCTTAAGCCCGACACGCTCAAGCACCTCCAGCGCCCGCTTCCTTTTCTCTTTGCGGGAAACGCCGGAAAGTGTCATGCCCAACTCCACATTTGCAACAATGGAAAGGTGTGTTATAAGGTTATAGCTCTGAAAAACGAAGCCAACGGAGTTATTTCTGTAAGCGTCCCAGTCGCTTTCGGAAAACTTTTTTGTTGAGCGGCCCTTTATAATAAGATCCCCGCTGTCGTACCGGTCAAGTCCGCCGACTATATTGAGACAAGTTGTTTTTCCCGAGCCGGAGGCACCGAGAATAGCAACAAATTCCCTTTCCCGAAATGAAAGGCTAACGTCCTTTAAGGCCTTTGTTTCAATTTCTCCCACCTTGTAGGTTTTGTTTATGTGTGAAAGCTGGAGCATAAAAATATCCTTTCGACAACCTGCGAATTTTAATTACTACTGTAAACTATTCCCAACTCTCATTAAAGTCAACCAGTCCGGACAAAAGTTAACACTAAATTAAAGAAATAGCCCCTTCGGACACACTTTGTATCCGAAGGGGCATAGTTTGCACATAAATGTCAATTATATTCCGCTCTTGCGCCGCCAATAAATTTAGGCCTTGTTCTTGCCGCTGTTACCAATGCCTCGCCGATATGCTTTGTTTCAAGGCGAAGGGGTACTGCCACGTCCCGAAGGTGCATACCGATAAGGGTGCAGCCCACATCCATTCCCGCCGCTGCTTTAACATGCTCCACCAAAACAGGGTCCTTAAATGCGGCATAAGCTGCCGTTGCAAAGGAGCCGCCCGCCTTGGGCTTCGGCACGGCTGCAACCACTTCGTATCCGAATTTTTCCGCAGCCTCCCGCTCAATAACCAGGGCTCTGTTAAGATGCTCGCAGCACTGGGCGGCAAGATACAGTCCCCTGCTGCTGACAATGGGCAAAATCGCCTTCAATACCGTCTCCGCAGCCTCCGGCACCGTACCCTTTCCTATTTTATCACCCATAATTTCGCTGGATGAACAGCCCACAACAATAATTTGTCCGCTACCGGGCTTTGAAAGCTCCAAAAGCTCGTTCATTGCACTCTGTGCCTGACTTTTTATTTCTTCATACATGAAATTCACTTCCCTGAATGTATTTTTGCTTTATTGTCAATATATTCTAACACTGTCTTTGGCGTTTGACAACTGCCATGTAATGGAGTATCATATCCCCGTAAAACCGACAAATTTTGCGGTAAAGGAGATACCCATGAAAAAAGCAATTTTACTTTTACTTCTCACCGCTTCCCTGCTTTTCAGCGCTTGCAGTAAGCAGGAAGAGCCCGAGTCCTCCGCCACGCCGGAACCAACCCCAACAGCAACCCCCACACCTACCCCCACCCCCACACCGGAAATTTTTTATCATCCCCTCACCGGTGAGCAAATTGATGCTGAATTTGGAAATTCCCGTCCCTTTGCGGTAATGATAAATAATATCAGCGTTGCCCTTCCCCATTGCGGCGTATCAAAGGCCGACATTCTTTATGAGGTATTGGCCGAAGGTGATATCACCCGTATGATGCCCATATTCTCCAGCCTTAACGATGTTGGCGCCATCGGCAGTATCCGTTCCTCCCGCCCCTACTACATTGAAATAGCCATGGCATTTGACGCTATCTATGTTCACGCAGGCGGCAGCGAGCAGGCCTATTCGGACATTTCCAGCCGTGGGGTTGACAATATTGACGGCGTTCGCGGCGCCTATGCCAACCAGATTTTTTATCGTGACCCCAATCGTCAGCAATACGGCATAGAGCACAGCCTTTTCACCACCTCTGAAAAGCTTCTTGACTCCCTGTCCACCTTGGGCTATGAAACCCAGCACAGCGGAGCCTATGACTACGGCCTTGATTTTACGGACACTCCCGATATGAACGGCAGCAGTCCCGCAAGCAATGTCCACGTTAGCTTTGGCGGAATTAAAAACACCTATCTTAGCTACAACACGGAAAAGGACGCATATAACCTTACCCAGTACAAGAAGGAGTACATAGACGCCAACACCGGCGAGGCTCTTTACTTTGACAACATTTTGGTTCTTTATGCCGACACCAAGGTGCTTGACAGCGCCGGCCGCCGTGAGGTCACATTAAACACCACCGGTGACGGACTTTTCATCTGCAGCGGAAACAGCGTCCCCATGACCTGGAGTCACCTTGATTCCCCCGGTGTTTTCAGCTACTACAAGGCCGACGGCCAGCCCCTTGAGCTGTCCCGTGGAAAGACCTATATTGCGATTGTCCCCACCGGCAGCACCATCACAATGGAATAAACCTTCTTTTATAAAAAAGCACCTGCGGCTGATGCCGGAAGCCTATAAGAAAACATCAGAAACGAGTTAACTTAGCGGCTGACAAACAAACTGCAGCAAAAGACGGGAAAGATGTCAACGACTTCTTTCCCGTCTTTTTTACGTTTTGCAACAAACATTGCCATATATGCAAAGATAGGCGCACTTACCATATGGCGACGTATTTATGTGGCGCCATTTTACCATTGACAAGGCTGCGCCTGAATCTGCTATTCAATTAAATTAGATTCAAGAAGAAGTAGCCCCCCGTCTCTCCCGCTCATACTAATTGCATACAACTTCTCTACACCATCATCGTCAATATAGGATATGCCCATATTGGGAGTTGAGCCCACAAACACCATTCCCACGACCAAAGGTTTTTCAGCAGTCAATTCCCCCAAGGAGTACAGCTCCTCAGATATGCTGAAAGTCATCTCACCCTCATCACTCACATCTTCCATATTCAGTGACAGAACTTTAAACTCCCTTACTGCAGCATTTGTGGTAAAAACAACCTTGGCTTGCTGCTCTGATTCATCGGCAATAAATTCATAAAAAGTGTCTGGTTTTATAAGCAGGTCTTCGGTGGCGTAGTCAATTAGAACAACGGCTTCATTAACATCATCGGTTTCGGCATTTCGAGGTTCGCAATAAATCCACTTATTATCAACCAGTACAATAACTCCATTTTCGTATAGGGCATACGGAAGATTTCCTTCTCGGCGGAAATTCGTCTCCCCATTTTTTGAAGGCCAGCCCTCTACATAACTCGTATATCCCAAAATAGCTGTTTCATCTATTTCGGCAGAAATATCTTCATCGCCAAAAAGATACACCATATCATTAACCATAATAGCTGCAGGATAATCAGAGACAGATGATGTGCAAGCCGATAATGCTAAAAGCATAATCAAACATAAAACAGCGGTAATAATTTTCCTTTTCATTATTAAAACGCCCCCCTTTTCATGGAATAAGACGCAAAATCTTAAAAAAAGTTTCGTTCCTGCAACAAGCAGAATCTTGGTTTTCGCCCAACAAGATAAAAAAAGTAATACAGCATGGCAGCTTGCCATGCTGTATTATAAAATCAGATTACTTTCTTATTGGCATGCACCCCAATGCAGGTGCTTTTTTATTCTGAACCGATTTTTTCGCTACAGAAGCATTACCCCTGCTCTTTCACAGACCTCAACCGTCTGCTCATCCCAAACGGAGGCCTGAACCTCGCCGATGTGCACCTTGTTTAAAATCAGCATGGAAATGCGGGACTGTCCGATTCCGCCGCCGATTGTAAGGGGAAGTTTTCCGGAAAGAAGCATACTATGGTACATAAGCTCCCGACGCTTGTCACAGCCGGCCAGCTTAAGCTGTTTATCCAAGGTTTCCGGATCCACCCGTATGCCCATGGAGGACACCTCCACAGCGCAGCCCAAGGGCTCATACCAAAACAGTATGTCACCGTTTAAGCTCCAATCGTCATAGTCCGGTGCACGGCCGTCGTGGGGCCTGCCGGAGTTCAGCTTTCCGCCAATGCCGGAAATGAAAATGGTTTTATGCTTTTTCGCAAATTCATTTTCCCTCTGCTTTGAAGTCATATCCGGATACATATCCTCCAGCTCCTGAGCAGTAACGAAG